>CAYLND010000160.1:0-8248 GCA_964384905.1 uncultured Acidobacteriota bacterium | reverse complement strand
TGGAAGCTGAAGAAGTATCTCGACGACGAGGGCCACCCGCTGGAGCTGGTGTCGCATGCCGGCCGCTCGCTCGACCACTTGCCGCTGCAGCTCCTCCTCGACGACCCGGAAGCCACCCGACGCCTGAGGGACGCGCTGTACCGCGCCGATCGCAAGGACGGCAGCGAAGCCGGCGTCGCGTTCACGGAGGTGACGTTCAGCTGGAGCGACGGGGCGGGTCTCGCGGCCACCAAGACGCTGCGCGTGGCGCACGATTCCTATCTGGCCGGCCTGCGCTTCGCCGTCGAGGCGGGCGGCGTGCCGGTGAGCCCGACGCTGGTGTGGGGCGCGGGGTTCGGGGGGCACAACGGCCTGGAGACCGGGCGCTACGCCGACACGAGCTGGGCGGTCGTGAGCGTCAGCGGACGCCCGATCGAACGGCGGCCGCAATCGGGCCTCAAGCCGGAGACGCCGTGGCTGGACGAGGGCCCGATGGGCTGGGCGGGCGTCGAGGACAAGTACTTCGCCGCGCTGTTCGTGACCGAGACGCCCGTCCCGGGTCGCGTGCGCTTCGAGATGCTGCGGCTGGTCGAAGAGGGCCGCGAGGAGCACCATCTGACGATGGCGTTGGGCTTGCCGGGCGCGTCGCGCGTGCGCCTGTTCGTCGGGCCCAAAGACTACGACATCCTGAAGCGTCTCGGGATCGGGCTCGAGAAGCTGCTCAATTTCGGCTTCTTCGGGGTCATCGCCCTCCCGCTGTTCTACGCGATGAAGTTCGTGCAGCGGTACACGGGCAACTACGGCTGGTCGATCGTCATCCTGACGCTCGGGATCCGGATCCTGTTCTTCCCGATCATGTACCGCGGCCAGATCCGGATGCGCGCCATGCAGGAGAAGATGAAGCGCGTCCAGCCGAAGATCAAATCCATGAAGGAGCGCTATCGCAAGCTCGAGAAAAAGGAAGCCGATCGCGGCAACGTCGGAGCGCGGCAGAGGCTGCGGCGGGAGATGAACGAAGAGATGATGGCGCTCTACAAGGAGGAGGACATCAATCCGCTGGGCTCGATGGGCGGTTGCCTGCCCCTCTTCCTGCAGCTGCCGATCCTGTACGCGTTCTACACCATCCTGTCGATCTCCATCGAGCTGCGCCGCGCGCCGTTCCTGCTCTGGATCAGGGACCTGTCGCAGAAGGACCCGTATTACGTCACGCCAATCATCATGGGCGGCACGCAGCTCGTGCAGCAGGCGATGACCTCGTCGTCGATCCCGGACCCGGCGCAGCGTCGCATGATGTATCTCATGCCGATCATGTTCACCTACATCTTCCTCAGTTTCCCCTCGGGGCTGGTGCTATACTGGCTCGTCAACAATCTCCTCGGGATCGGGCAGCAGTACATGATCAACCGGCAGGCGGCGTCCGAGAAGAGCGCGTCGTGAGCCCGGGCAGCGCGCTGTCCGTCGCCGCGCCAGCGGCGTGGGAAGATCAAGGATGACCGACGAGCCGGCGCGCGGGTCCGGAGCGGAGACCGAGGACGAGGCGCCTCCGGCCGACGCGGCCGACGTGGAGCGTCTGGCCGAGCGCATCCTGCGCGGCCTCGGTCTCGACGTCCACGCCAGCGTCCACGACGATCCGGACGCGATCCAGATCGATCTCTCCGGGGCGGACCGCGACTACCTTCTCAGCCGCAAGGGTGAGGGTCTGAGCGCCCTGCAGTACCTGCTCAACCGGATCATCTATCGCGGTCGCAGGGGGAAGAAGATCCAGGTCGACTGTGGCGGATTCCGCAAGCTGCGCGAGGAGGAGATCGTCGAGATCGCGCTGCGCGCCGCCGAGAAGGTGAAGGCATGCGGCGAGGAGAGCCTCCTGAGCCCGTTGAACCCGTACGAACGGCGCCTGGTGCATCTGGCCCTGGCGGAGATCGGCGGGGTCGAGACGCGCAGCGTCGGCGACGGTTTCCTGAAGCGGATCGCGATCGTCCCGGCGGCGAAATCGGCGCCGGACCGGGACGAGTCCTGAGCCCCGAAGAGGCGGCATCCGGACAGGTCCCCCACACATGATCGACGAGCAACCCGGGCCGTCACGCGACGAAATCGGTCCGGCCTCCCAGCCCCCGGCCGGCGCGGCAGAGACGATCGTCGCCATCTCGACGCCGCCGGGACGCGGCGGCGTCGGCGTGGTGCGTCTGTCGGGGCCGCGGGCGGCCGCCATTGCCCGCCGGCTGTTCCTTCCGGGACGGGAGGAGGTCGCGGCACACCCGGCTCCGCCGGGGCGCGCCCTCTTCGGCCGTTTCGCCGGGCCGGACGGCGCGACGATCGATCACGGATACCTCGTGGTTTTCAGGCCCCCGCGCTGCTTCACCGGGGAGGAGACCGCGGAGCTCTGGACCCACGGGAGCCCGGCGGTGACGCGCCTCCTCGTCGAGGCGGCCGTGACGCTGGGGGCGCGGCCGGCGACCCCGGGGGAGTTCACGCTCCGCGCCTTTCTCAACGGTCGGATCGACGCCACGCAGGCCGAGGCGATCCGCGATCTGATCGAGGCCCGCACGGCGTTCCAGGCGAAGGTGGCCCACGATCAGGTTCAGGGGCGCGTCTCGTCCGCGGTCGACCATCTGAAGGACCGGCTGGCGGAGATCGTGGCGCGTCTCGAGGCGTCCGTCGAATTCTCGGAGGAGGACGAGCGTTTCCTTCCGGAAGGCGGCGTCGGGGCCGACCTGGCCGCGCTGCGACGCGCCATCGAGACGCTGGCCGGCAGCTATGATCGCGGCAGGCGCGTGCGCGAGGGGGCGAGCGTCGCGCTGGTCGGGGCGCCCAACGTCGGCAAGTCGAGCCTGTTCAACCGGCTCCTGGAGGAGGAGCGCGCCATCGTGACTCCGATCCCCGGCACCACGCGTGACCTTCTCGAGGAGACGCTCGATCTGCGCGGCATCCCGGTGACCCTCATCGACACCGCCGGTCTGCACGAGGCGCCGGACGAAGCGGGGGCCGAGGCGGTGCGCCGGGCGCGCGTCGCGATGACGGCCGCCGATCGTCTCCTTCTCGTCCTCGATCGTTCGCGGCCGATGGCCGAGGACGACCGGGACCTGCTCCGCGACCTCGACGTCGGCCGCGCGATCCTGGTCCTGAACAAGATCGACCGGCCCCGCGGCCTCGCGGAGGACGACCTGCTGCGCCTGAAGGAGCGCCTCGGCGCGCTCGAGGTCTCCGCGAAGACCGGCGCCGGCCTGGAGGCGCTGCGTCGGCGGCTGGAGGAGGCGCTGGCGGCCGGAGCGGCGTTCGAGCGCGAGGACACGTTCATCACCAACGTTCGCCACCGCGATCTGCTCGCGCGCGCGGCCGCGGCCCTGGCGCGCGCCGAGCGCGGGGCGCGCGACGGCGTCAGCGAGGAGTACCTGCTCCTCGACCATCGCGAGGCGCTCGAGCGGCTCGGGGAGATCACGGGCGAAGTCGGGATGGACGACATCTACGATCGGATCTTCAAGAATTTCTGCATCGGAAAGTGACGCGGGGACGATGAGCGACGCGACGCGCTACGACGTCGTCGTGATCGGGGCCGGGCACGCCGGCTGCGAGGCGGCGCTGGCCGCCGCGCGTCTCGGCTGCGCGACCGCCCTGGCGACGCTCGACGCCGGGTCGGTGGCGCGCATGTCGTGCAACCCGGCGATCGGCGGCCTGGCCAAGGGCCACCTGGTGCGGGAGATCGACGCCCTCGGGGGCGAGATGGGGCGGGCGATCGACGCGACCGGCATCCAATTCCGGCTGCTCAACAGGAGCCGGGGGCCCGCGGTGCAGGCGCCCCGGGCCCAGGCCGACAAGGAAGAGTACGCCGCGAGGATGCGCCGCGTGGTCGAGGGCACTCCCGGACTGTCGCTGGTCGAGGGCGAATGCATCGACCTGCTCGTGGACGGCGGGGTCCTGCGCGGCGTCGTGCTGGCGGGCGGTCGCGTCCTGGCGACCCGCTGCGCGGTGGTGACCACCGGCACCTTCCTGCGGGGCCTGCTGCACGTCGGGCTGGAGAACCGCCCCGGCGGCCGGTTCGACGAGAAGACGTCCGTCGGGCTGTCCCGGACGCTCGCCGATCTGGGGCTGCCGATGGGGCGGCTCAAGACGGGGACTCCGCCGCGCGTCCTGAAGACCTCGGTGGACTTCGACGCGATGGATGTCCAGACGGGGGATCGAGACCCGGTCCCGTTCTCGTTCGATACCGAGGCGATCACGACCGGACAGGTCGCCTGCCACGTCACCTTCACGAACCAGCGGACGCACGCCATCATCCGCGCCCATCTCGACCGGTCGCCGCTCTACACGGGACGCATCACCTCGACGGGCCCGCGGTACTGTCCGTCGATCGAGGACAAGGTGATGCGCTTCGCGGACCGCGACCGCCACCAGATCTTCGTCGAGCCGGAGGGCCGCGACCATCCATGGATCTATCTGAACGGAGTCTCGACCAGCCTGCCGGCCGACGCGCAGGTCGAGATGGTCCGATCCATTCGGGGCCTGGAGCGAGCCGAGGTGGCGCGCGCCGGCTACGCGGTGGAATACGACTTCGTGCAGCCGACCGCCTGCCGGCACACTCTGGAGACCCGGTCGATTCGCGGTCTGTTCCTGGCGGGACAGATCAACGGCACCACCGGGTACGAGGAGGCCGCCGCCCTGGGTCTCGTCGCGGGGATCAACGCCGCGCTGGCGGTACGAGACCGGGAGCCCCTGATCCTGTCGCGCGGCGAGTCGTATATCGGCGTCCTGGTGGACGACCTCGTGCTCAAGGGAACCACGGAGCCGTACCGGATGTTCACGTCGCGCGCCGAGCACCGGCTTCTCCTCGACATCGACAGCGCCGACCTGCGTCTCACGGAGCACGGCCGCTCGGTCGGTCTCATCGGGGACGAGCGCTACGGTCGGTTTAGGGCGCGGCGCGACGGGATCCGTGCGCTCACCCGGGTCCTCGAGACGGTGACGCTGCGCCCGTCGAGCGGGCGGGCCCGGGCCGTCGAGCGGACGCTCGGGGTGCGCATCGAGGAGCCGACCACGCCGGCTCTCCTGCTGCGACGGAACGAGGTCAGTCTGGAGGCGCTTCTGGATGCGATCGGAGAGGCGGCGGCGAGCGGTCTCGGTGGGCGCGATCGTCGCTATGTCGCCAGTCGCCTGCGCTACAGCGGCTACATCGAGCGCCAGGAACGGGATCTGGAGCGTCTGCGACGCGAGGAAGAGCGCCGCATCCCGCCCGAGTTCGACTACCGCGGCCTGCCCGGTCTGTCGAACGAGATCGTCGAGAAGCTCGGCCGCGCCCGCCCCGCCACCCTGGCGCAGGCAGGGCGCATCTCCGGCGTCACACCTGCGGCTCTCACCCTGATCAACATCTATCTGGAGAAGGCACGGCGCGAGCGGGCGGGAGAGACGGCTACTGCACGTGGAACAGCTCCCGGACATCGACTCCGAAGAATTGATAACCGCTGTAGCGCAGGACCGTCTGGCTCTCCCATTCCTCGTCGCCCTGCAGATCGAGCGTAAAGCTGCGGTACTCCAGGTAGTCGGGCAGAGACAGTTCGTGTAACTCATTGAGAAAAGTGATGTTATATTTAAATCCGTGCGGTCGCCGGCCCATCGGATAGATGAGGAAGCGTGGTGAACGTCGGTACTGATCGAGCTGATCCTTGAGCCTCTCGGACTGGTTCCCGGGCTCGGCCTCGACCTTGAGGATGTTGTAGTTCTCCGCGTCCACCCAGACCTTGCCGCTCCATTCGTAGATCGTTCTACCGGACGTGAAGGGCAGTGGGGCACTGAACTCGATGATGTACGCCTGGCGCAGAGAGAACCACTCCTGACCCGCGTAGCGGAAGTGGAACATCGTCTGCCGGCCAGGCACGAACATCAGCGTCCACGAATAAGCGTCGGGAAAGTCGAACTCGACCGCCGACTCGGCGACGGTCTTTCCTAGACGCCCGGTGTGCGCCTGCCGGTAGGGTCTGTATCGCTGCTCTTCTTCCTGCACGTACATGTAGTCGTAATGCCGCTCTTTGCGCGGCTCGTCGCTCGTCTGAACCGACTCGATGCACACGAAGCGCAGGGCGATGATTTCGTAGGCGTGCGCCCGCTCGCCCAAGTGCTTGAGGAGGTCGTCCAGGTCGGCCGCGCCCGCCGCGCCTTGCGGCTCGGGAGTCTGCGTCGGAGTGGGGGCCGGTGTTCTGGAAGGGGTGGAAACGGGAGACCGGGACGGAGACGGGGCAGGGGGCCTGGGCGGATTCCCACCCGCCGCCCGGATCGGGGCTTCTTCCGCCCCGACCACGAGGAGCGCGGCGGCGACCGCCAGCCAGAGGAAACTCCTCGGTACCGAGCGCACTATCCCCTCCTGGTCCGGCCGGACGCGGGCTCATGCTAACGTACAAGCGGTATGGTATCCGCTTTCCGCACACACCTTTTAGCAGAGGCAGGCACTCTCGGCCAGAACCTATCTGAAAAAGAGCTCGCCGCCTTCGAGGCCCACTTCCTGTTGCTGAGGGAATGGGGCCGCAAGATGAACCTGACCGGTCTCAAGGACGACGTCGCGATCGTGCGGCGTCACTTTCTCGAGCCGCTGGCCGTGGTTGACCTGCTGGAGGATGAGGGCAGGCTCCTCGACCTGGGGTCGGGCAACGGATTCCCGGCGATCCCGTTGAAGATCCTCCGCCCGGGTCTCGATCTGGTGCTGGTGGAATCGTCCGAAAGAAAATCGGCCTTTCTCTGGGCGGTGCTGCGCCGGATCGCCGCGCGGGACGCCAGGGTCGAGAGCCGCCGCATCAGGTTCGTGGATGATCTTCGCGATCTCCTTCCGTGCCGCTATCTCACCTTGCGCGCCGTGCGCGCCCGCGACCTTCTCAAAGGCGATGGTGCGCCGATCCTGACCGAGGGTGGCAGGGCGCTCTTCTTCCTGGCGCCCGACGAGGCGGCGTCGCTGGAGGCGCGGCCTATCCGGGGACTGCGTCTCCTGGAAACGAGGCCGCTCCCCTCGGGCCCGCGTTCGGTTCTGGCCGTCCTCGGGACAGCCGGAGGTCGGTAGTCGGCAGAATCACGAGCCGGGATGTTCCACGTGGAACATCCGGAGCAGATCGACCGGATCGCCCCGGTGCGCCCTATGCTAACCTTCGCCGCACATGGGACGTGTCATCGCCATCGCGAACCAGAAAGGCGGCGTCGGCAAGACCACCACGGCGGTCAGTCTGGCCGCGGCCCTCGCCATCGCCGAGAGGCCGACCCTCCTCGTCGACATGGATCCGCAGGCCTCGTCCACGAAAGGTCTCGGTCTGAAGCCGAACCCCGGCGGCGAGATGTACGGAGTCATGGCGGGGGAGATCCACCTCGATCAAATCCTGGTTCCGACAGAGCTGGAGTTTCTGACGGTCGCCCCGGCGAGCCGCGATCTCGTGGGCACCGAAGTAGAGCTGATCGGGGCGCAAGGTAGAGAGTTCAGGCTGAAGGAGGCGATCGAGGCGGTGCGCGGCCGTTTTCAGTACATCCTGGTCGACTGTCCGCCGTCGCTCGGACTCCTGACGATCAACGCGCTGGCGGCAGCCGACGGCATCCTGATCCCGGTACAATGCGAGTACCTGGCGCTCGAGGGGGTCTCGGAGCTGGTCGAGACTCTTTACAGGATCAGAGCCTCCCTCAACCCCGCGCTCGAGCTCGATGGGGTTCTCCTGACGATGTTCGATGAGCGCACGAACCTGTCCCGCCAGGTGGTCGCGGACATCAAATCGTTCTTCAAGGACAGAGTGTTCCGGACGATCGTCCCGCGCAACGTGCGGCTCGGTGAAGCGCCCAGCTTCGGCAAGCCGATCATGCTGTACGACATCCGCTCCAAGGGCTCGGAGTCGTACCTGAACCTGGCCCGTGAGGTCATCAGGCGCTATGAAAAGACAGGCGCTCGGCAAAGGACTCAGCAGCCTCATTCCTGAGCCGGCACCGACGAAGCCGGACACGGGGCTCCTGATGCTGGATGTGAAGCGCATCCAGCCGAGTCGTTATCAACCCCGTTCCGACTTCAGCGGCCTGGAAGGGATGGTGGAGTCGATCAGGGAGAACGGCATCGTCCAGCCGGTGGTCGTCCGTCAGGAGCCGGGTGGCTTCCGGCTGATCGCCGGAGAGAGACGATGGCGGGCGGCCCAGATTGCGGGCATGGATCGGATCCCCGCCATCGTTCGCAAGGTCGCCGACGATCGCGTTCTCGAGCTCGCCCTGATCGAGAACATCCAGAGAAAGGAGCTGAACCCGATCGAGGAGGCGAGAGCCTACG
>CAYLND010000159.1:0-8269 GCA_964384905.1 uncultured Acidobacteriota bacterium | reverse complement strand
GAGCGGGCGAACCGCGCGAGATCGGCGAGGCCGTGGCGGCGCGGGGCGGCCGATGAGACCGCTGCGCGTCGTCCATCTGGTGGAGGCCCTCGACACGGGCGGACTGGAGCGTGTCGTGCAGACACTCGTGCGGCATGCGGACGGGCGGCGTTTTCGGGTCGAGGTGGTCTGCGCCGTGCGCGGCGGACAGGTGGCGATGGAGATCGAAGCGAGCGGCGCGCCGGTCCGCTGTCTCGGCGCGACCGGTTACCGTCCGCGGGATATTCTCCGGGCGGCGCGGCTGCTCAGGGAGATCGACCCCGACATCCTCCACACGCACGGGCATTTCGCCGGTGCTCTCGGACGCGGCGCGGCCTGGTGGTCGGACGTGCCGGCGGTGGTGCACCATCTGCACACCATCGACACGACGCTGCGCGGCCGGCACCGACGTCTGGAGCGCCTGCTGGCGCGCCTGTGCCGCCGCGTGCTGTGCTGTTCCGGCGCCGTCGCGGCGCACGCCTCGGCCGATCTCAGGATCCCGGCGGGGCTTCTGGCCGTCGTCCCGAACGGAATCGATCCGCCCCCCGTGTCATCCCGGAGCGATGCGCTCGCCCTTGTGGGGCGGCCCAACCCTCCGATCGTCGGCTGCGTCGGTGGTCTCACCCCGCACAAGGGACAGGCGGTGCTGCTGCGGGCCATCGCGCGGCTCCCCTCGGACGCCCTCTCACCGACGGTGGTCCTGGTCGGGGATGGTCCGGAGCGTTGCGCTCTGGAGGCCGAGGCCACGGCCCTCGGCCTGCGCTCCCGCGTCGTGCTCATGGGCGAGCGGGTCGATGCCCGGCGCCTCCTCCCGGCGTTCGACATCGTCGTCGTGCCGTCGATCGGCCGCGAGGGTTTCGGCCTGGCGGCGCTGGAGGCGATGGACGCCGGGGTTCCGGTCGTCGCCAGCCGCGTGGGCGGGCTTCCCGAAGTGGTGCAGGACGGGAGCACCGGGGTGCTCGTCCCGCCGGGCGACGCGCCGGCGCTGGCGGCGGCGATCGCGCGTCTTCTGGCGAGCCCCGAAGAGCGTCGCGCCATGGGAGTCCGGGGGAAGAAACGGGTCGAGTCGATGTTTCGCGCCGTCCCGATGACGCGAAGGGTGGAAGGTCTCTATGAGGAGATCCTGTGTGAGCGCCGTGCGGCCTGAGCGGATCGTCGCCTTCCTCAGCGAGCGCTCCGACTTCTTCGGCGGCGGGCAGAAGAGCCTGTCGGATCTCCTGCCCGCGCTCCGGAACGAGGGAATCCGTCCGCTGGCGATCCTGCCGGGACCGGGGCCCCTCTCCGAGGCGCTCGCCGGCCACGGGATCGAATGGACCGCTCTCGGCGTCCCGCGCGTCGCGGCGGGCGGGGGGCTGCGGTCCGGCGCGGCCCTGATGCAGCTGGTGCGACTGGTGCGCGATCGTCGCGCCGCCATCCTGCACAGCGACTCGCCGCGCACCGCCCTCTATTCCGGTCTGGCGTCCCGGCTGGCGCGTCGTCGGCACGTCTGGCACCTGCGCGCGTCCCGGCCCTCCTCGGCTCTGTCCGACCGGCTCCTCGTCTCCTTGAGCGACCGCGTCATCGCCGTGTCGAGGGCGGCGGCGGAGCGCAGCGCCGCCCTGCGGCGATCGGGTCGGACGCGCATCGTCCCGACCGGCCTTCGGGCGATCGATTTTCTGGGCGCGGTCGAGGCCCGCGCCGAGCTCGGCCTGCCGGCTCAGGCTCTCGTGTTCGGTGTCATCGGGCGCGTCGAGGCCGACAAGGGCCGCGACGACGCCCTGGCGGCCCTGCCGGAGATCCGGCGGGCCGTCCCCTCGGCGCTGCTCGTCTTCCTCGGCCCCTGCGAGCCGGGCGACCGCTGGGTCCAGACGCTGTCGCTGCGGGCCGCGGCCGCCGGGGTGGCCGGCCTCGTGAGGCTGACGGGAGAGCGCCCTGACGCGGCCCGTCTTCTCAAGGCGTTCGATGTGATCCTGCATCCGGCTCGCCACGAGGCCCTGCCGCGCGTCCTGATCGAGGCGCAGTTCGCCACGGTCCCGGTGGTGGCGGCCGCGGTCGGCGGAGTCCCCGAGATCGTGCAGCACGAGGTGACCGGTCTTCTCGTCCCGGCGCGCGACCCCGGAGCCCTTGGCCGGGCGGCCGCTTCGCTGGCTCGGGATCCGAAGTGGGGGCGGCGGCTGGCGGACGCCGGCCTCCTCCGCGCGCGCGAGCTGTTCGGGGTCGAGCGCATGGCCCGCGGCATCGTGGCCGTGTACGACGAGGTCGTCCCGCCGGAGGCGGTGGCCGCCGCCCTCGCCCGGCAGTGCGGAGCGCCGGACGAACCGGCGCGGGGGATGGCGCCATGAGCGACGCCCGACGTCGGTTCGGTCCGCCGGACGGCCCCGGCCGGAGAGAACCAGGTGGACCCGCAGCGGGCCCATCCGAACGTCCGTCGTTCTCTCCCCCGCGGCCCTGTCCGGCCTGCGGCTCGCTGCAGGCCTCCGACGACGGGGCCGTCCCGGCTTCCGCGGGCGGCGGCGTCTCGACGATCCGCTGCGGCGGCTGCGGGCTGGTGTTCGTCGACCCGGTGCCTCCCGAAGCCACGCGGCCCGAGACCTATGGGAGCGACTACTACGAGCCCTGGCAGGGGCGCGAGGAGCGCCTCCGCATCCGCCTCTGGAGACGACGTCTGGCGCTCGTGGAGGAGCGCGCCGCGCACGGATCGCTCCTCGATGTGGGATGCGGCGACGGTCAGTTTCTGGCGATCGCTCGCGACGCGGGGTGGAGGGTCGAGGGAATCGAGTTCTCGCCCGAGGGCGCGCGGCGCGCCTCGAAGCGCCTCGGGCGCCCCGTAGCGGTCGGGCATCTGGCCCGCGAGCGTCTCCTGCGCGGGCCGTTCGACGTGCTCACGCTCTGGCACGTGCTGGAACATCTCGAAGAGCCCGGGTCGATGCTGGACGCGGCCCGCGACCGGCTGCGCCCGGGCGGACTGCTCGTCGTGGCGGTGCCGAACCTGGACAATCGGCCGATGCAGTGGGCCTACCGGCTGGCGCGCGGGCGCCGCCTGCCGCTGTACGAGACGGGCGCGCGCGAGCCGCATCTCAGTCACTTCAGCCCGCCCGTTCTCGAGGCGTTCCTGGAACGGCGGAGATTCGAAAGCATCGAGATCGTCACCGACCGTTGCGCTCTCACGCTCGCGAAGCGGCTCATCGACGCCGGCGCCGCCCTCCTGTCTCTGGTGGCGCGCCGGCTGCTCACCGACGCCTTCGTGGCGTTTGCCCGGAGGCCGCGATGATCACCCCCGACGGCCGCGTCCGGCTCGAGGTGCGCCGCCCCGCCGACCGGATGCTCTCCGACCGCCTGCGTCGCTGGGCGCGCCGGCTCTACCTGTCGGCGCGGGCGGTTCTCCTGAACGTCCTGGGTCTGCTCAGACGGCGCGAGCGGCGCTCTCCCGCCCCGTCGCGCATGGCGCGCATCCTGGTGATTCGCGCCGATCGTCTCGGCGACATGGCGCTGACCACGGCCGCGCTGGTCGACCTGCGCGAGCACTTCCGGAAAGCGGAGATCACGGTGCTGGCGCCGCCGGCACCCCTGTCCCTCCTGGAGGCGCATCCCGCCGTGGATCGTCGGGTTCCCCTCGACGGACGTCGCCTGCCCGTGGAACTCGTGGGCGGATTCGATCTGACGATCGACTTCACCCCGGACGAGGATCTGCGGGGCGCCCTTCTGGCGCGCGCCTCCCGCGCCCGCTACCGCGCCGGATTCAGGGCTGCGGGACGGCAGGCCTGCTTCAGCGTGAGAGGTCCGCGCGCCGACTCCCGCCGGCACGTGCTCGACCTCAACCGCGATCTCCTCGAGAGCCTGGGCGCGGCGGCGAAGACGACGCGACCCGTCCTGTACGTGACGCCCCAGGAGCGCGGCGCGGCGCAGGCCCGTCTGGCGGCCCTCGGCGCCGCCGCTCCCCGGATCGCGCTGCACCCCGGCGGCCATTACCCCACGCAGCGCTGGTCACCCGAATGCTTCGCCGAGCTGATCGGGCTCCTCACCGGCCGCACCGGCGCGGCCTGCGTCGTCATCGCCGGTCCGGACGAGCAGGAGCTGTGCGGGCGCATCTGCGCCGCCACCCCGGACGCGCTCCCGGCGGGCGCTTGCACGGTGCGGGAGATGATGGGTCTTTTCGCGTCCTGCGATCTGTTCATCGGCGGCAATTCCGGCCCCCTGCATGTCGCTTCGGCGCTCGGTGTGCCGACTGTTTCGGTGATGGGGCCGACCGATCCGCTCCGTTTCGCTCCCCGCGGGCCCGCCGATCGCGTCCTGCGCCGCGATCTCCCCTGCTCCCCCTGCCAGCGAGCGCGCTGCTGGCACCACACCTGCCTGCGCTCGATCGAGCCGGACGAGGTCCTGGCCCAGGCAGAAGCGGCCCTCGAGCGTCTGCTGCCGCAGGAGGAGGCGAGATGACGACCGCGGCGTCGCGCGCGCTCCCGCGCCCCCGGGCGCGGGTCTCCGGCGACCCGTCGCGCCGGCCCTCCCCGCCGAGGCGACCGCTGGCGATCCTGCACGCCATCACGCGTCTGGAGCGCGGCGGGTCCTCGGACTGCACGCTGTTGCAGGCGATCGGCGCGGCGCGGCGTGGCCACCACGTCGTGCTCGTGTCGGGACCGTCGGACACTCCGAGTCCGCTTCTGGATCAGGCACGCCGGCAGAAGGGTCTGCATCGGGTCGAGATCGCCCCTCTGCGCCGGGCCCTCTCACCGGTCCACGACCTGCGGGCGCTCTGGCTCCTGATCCGGCTGCTGCGCGGGCGGCGCTTCGACATCGTGCACACGCATACCTCCAAGGCCGGAGCGCTGGGCCGGCTGGCGGCGGCCCTCGCGCCCGGGCCCGCGGTCGTCCACCAGCCTCACGGACACCTGTTCTACGGGTATCACGGCCGCGTCGCAAGCGCGCTCGTGATCCTGGCCGAGCGCCTCCTGGCGCGCCTGTCGCGCCGTCAGATCGCCCTGTCGTGGCGTGGCGCCGGGGAGCACCTGGCGCGGGGCGTCGGCCGGCCCGGAGATTTCTCCGTGATCTGCTCGGGGATCGATTTGCGGCCCTTTCGACGCAGCGGCCCGCGACGCGCGGAGGCGCGCCTGCGCCTCGGTCTCCGCCCCGAGGAGTTCGCGGTCGGCACGCTCTGCCGGCTGGAGGCGGTCAAAGGGGTGGAGGAGCTGCTGCACGGCTTCGCGCGAGCGTCCTCTGTCAGGCCGCAGCTCCGTCTCCTGCTGGCCGGCGACGGACCTCTGCGGGACCGTCTCGTGCGGCAGGCCCGCGACGCCGGTCTGCAGGATCGGGTGCTCATCGGGGGCTCCTGGGTGCGCGCGACGGAGTTCCTCCCGGCGCTCGATCTCTTCGTCCTCGCCTCGCGCAACGAAGGGATGGGGCGCGCCCTGATCGAAGCGATGGCCAGCGGTCTGCCGGTCGTCGCGACCGCGGTCGGCGGCATGCCGGAGGTGCTCGAGGAGGGAGGCGCGGGTCTCCTCGTCCCACCGGGTGATCCGCAGGCGATCGCGGAGGCCATCGTGCGGCTCGTGGACGATGCGTCTCTGGCGGCGGACCTCGGCGGGCGCGCGCGCGCACGTTCGGTCGTCTTCGGCGCCGGGCGGATGAACCACGCCCTGCTCCGCCTCTACCGTGAGGTGCTGCGATGAGCCGCGGGTTCGTCGAACGGCCTGCCATGAGGAGGAGGGCGCGGGGGCTGGTGGCCCTGCTCGGCCTCGGGGGATTGATCGGCGGGGCGCGTCCGGCCGGGGCCTCCGAGACAGGCTATGAGACGCCCGCCATCGAGATGGTGGCGGTGGTCCACCTGCACACGTCGCTCGGCGACGGCCGCGCCTCGCCCCTGGAGCTGGCTCGCGCGGCCCGCTCCCGGGGGATCGATGCGCTCGTGATCACGGATCACTTCATCGAAAGAGTGTCCTACGCGCCGTGGCCGATCGGCACTCTCGTCGGCGTCGCCCTGTCGCAGGCCTCGGTGGTGTCGAGCGGCATCGACCGGTATATGAGCGCGCTCGCCCAGGCCGAAAAGGACTCGGGGATCCTGATGATCCCTGGGCTCGAGGTCAGCCCGTACGCCCGCTGGACCGGCTCGATCCTCGACAGGTCTCTCGAGCTCCAGGGATGGCATCGTCACGTCCTGGTGATCGGCATCGAAGACCCGCGCGCCATCGCCCGGCTTCCGGTCTTCGGGAACCGGGCGGGGGGGCGGTACGACCTCCGGTCGATGCTCTTTCTCCTCCCCGCCGTGGCGCTCGCCTGGGCGGTGCGCCGGGTCGCCCGGTCGGACTACCGCGAGTCCCGACTCGGGGCGTTCCGCCTGCGCCGGCGGCACGTACCCTGGCTCGCCGTCTGCGCCGGCCTCGGGTCCCTGGCGATCCTGATCGCCGGCTTTCCGTTCCGGGTCGAGAGATTCGGCCCGGTCGGGAGCGACCCCGGCGACGCGCCGTTCCTGTTTCTGGAGCGCACCGTGCGGGACCTCGGGGGCGTGACTTCCTGGGCGCACCCGGAAGCGGCCTCCGAGAAGACGGTGCTCGGCGTGCGGCTCGCGAGCGCTCCTTATCCCGATCTGGTGTCCCGCACCGACGCCGATGCCTTCGGAGCCTTTCCGGAGGGAGTCAAGACGCTCCTGCCTCCCGGCGGTCTCTGGGACAGGGCGCTGCGCCGTCACCTCGAGGGAGGCCGGCGGACCGCCCCCTACGCCCTGGCCGAGCTGGACGAGCACGGGACGGCCGACCGGATCGACTTCCATATTCTGCAGACCGTTTTCCTGGCGCGCGAGCGCAGCCACGCCGGTCTCGTGGAGGCGCTGCGCTCCGGCCGGATGTACGCGCGCTGGAGCCCCGAGGCGAAGCCGCCCCTACGGCTCCTCTCCTGGAGCGCGGGGCCTGCGTCCGGGACGAGGGGCGGCGCCGGCGATACGGTACGGGCCGACGGGCCCGTCACCATCCGTCTCTCGGTCGCGGGCGGCGACGGGAAGGCGGTCACCGCCCGCCTGGTGCGGACCGGCTCCGTGATCTGGAGCACCCGGGCCGTGCCCCCGTTCGAGGCGACGCTGACCGACGACCCGGAGGGCGCCGCCTATTACCGTCTGGACGTCGAAGGCGAGTATCCGTATCGCCTGATCAGCAATCCGATCTTCGTGCGGCGCGGCGTCGCCCGGGGGCAGGGCGCATGAGGCTCGCAGCGCATCAGCCGCAATACCTCCCCTGGCTCGGCTTCTTCGACAAGATGGATCGGGCCGATCGGTTCGTTCTTCTCGACGTGGTGCAGTACAAGAAGAACGAGTGGCAGAACCGCAACCGGATCCGCACCCCGCAGGGCTGGCAATGGCTCACGGTTCCGGTGCATCACGCCTTTCCCGCGATCCTCCGCGAGGTGACCCTCGACGAGGGCGGTGCGTGGCGTCGCAAGCACCGCGAGGCGCTGCGGATCCACTACGCCCGGTCGGCGCACCGCGGCGCCGTCCTTCCCGCCCTCGAGGCGCTTCTGGAGGAGCCCTTCGACACCCTGTCGGCGCTGAACGTGCGCACGGTGCGCCTCCTCGCCGGTCTACTGGGCGCCCGCACGCCGATCACGCTGGCGTCCGAGATCCCCGGGCTCCCGGACGGAGCCGACGAGCGACTCATCGCCCTGTGCCGCCATTTCGGCTGCGCCGAGTACCTGGCCGGCGCCGGAGGGGCCGCCTACATGAATCTCGATGCCTATCGCCGGGCGGGCATCCGAGTGACCTTCCAGGAGTTCCGGCATCCCGTGTACCGTCAGTCCTATGCCGGGTTCGAGGCCAACCTGTCGGCCGTCGATCTTCTCCTGAATTGCGGTCCGGGCAGCATCGCCCGGATCCGCGAGTCACGGGAGGCCGCGGCGTGAACATCCTGGCGATCGGCGCCCACCCGGACGACGTGGAATTCGGTTGCGGTGGCACGCTGCTCAAGTACGCCGGCAAGGGCGCGCGCATCCATCTTCTCGTCATGACCGACGGATCGCGCGGCGGCGCAGCGGGCACGCGCCGCGCCGAGCAGCTGCGGGCCGCGCGCGTGCTGGGAGCGCGGCGGGTCCACTGGGGCGGGTACCGCGACACGCTGCTGCCCTCGGTGCGGCGTCTGATCGACCGGATCGAGGGGACGCTGGGCGTGGTCCGGCCGGATTTCATCTTCGTCAATTATCCGGAGGACACGCACCAGGACCACCGGCAAGTGGCGCGGGCGGCTGTTTCCGCCACGCGCTACGCACGCAACCTCCTGTCCTACGGAGGACCGCCGAC
>CAYLND010000158.1:0-8429 GCA_964384905.1 uncultured Acidobacteriota bacterium | reverse complement strand
GTGTCGACCAGCTGGAAGCGGACGAGACCGCCACCTCCGGCGCCGCTCACGCCGCGCTCCGGGACACCGCCAGCGCCGAGGCCTCGGCGCCGGAGAACGAAGCCGGCCTGCGCAAATCGGCGCCCTGGGAGATGGTCGCGGAGGGGCGGTACATGCCGCGCCGCATCCGCGGATCGTTCCACGGCCGGGAGCTGGGCTGAACGTTCGTCGTTCCTCCCGGTCCGGGAGGGCAACGACCGCGGGACTGGGAGACGCCATGAGCCTCCAGATCGTCAAGAACGCCACGTGCACCTTCTGCGGCTGCGTCTGCGACGACATCGAGCTGCACGCCGAGGGCGATCGGATCGTCAAGGCCCGCAACGCCTGCAGCCTCGGCGACGCCTGGTTCAAGAACCACACCGCCGAGCGCCTGTACCCTGATGCGTTGATCGACGGACAGCCCGCGACGGTCGACGCAGCCGTCGATGCCGCCGCAGGGTTCCTGCATCAGGCCAACATGCCGCTGGTGTACGGTCTGAGCAACATCACCTGCGAGGCGCAGCGCGAGGCGGTCGCCCTGGCCGAGCTGATCGGAGGTGTGGTCGACAGCCACACCTCGCTTTGACACGGCCCCACCGAGATAGCCGCCCAGTTGGGTGGCAAGGTCACCTGCACACTGGGTGAAGTGAAGAACAGGGCGGATTTCATCGTCTACTGGGGCGGCAATCCGGCCGAGTGCCACCCGCGGCACTTCTCGAAGTACACCCTGACGCAGAAGGGCCGGTTCGTCCCCGAGGGGCGCAAGGGCCGCACCATGGTCCTGGTCGACATCCGGGAGACACCCAGCGTGCGGGCCGCGGACATCTTCCTGCAGATCCGGCCGGGCAAGGACTTCGAGGTCCTGACCGCCCTGCGCGCCCTGGTCAAGAACCAGAACGTGGACGAGGCGCGCGTGGCGGAGACCGGTCTGACGATCGATCAGCTCCGCGATCTCGCCGGCCGGATGAAGCGCGCGCGCTTCGGCGTGCTGTTCTTCGGCATGGGCGTCTCGATGACCCGCGGCAAGCACATGAACTCCGCGGCGATCCTGCGGCTGGCGGCGGAGCTGAACGCCTTCACCAAGTTCGTGTGCATGCCGATGCGCGGGCACGGCAACGTGACCGGCTCCGACATGGTGCTGCGCTGGACGACCGGATACCCGTTCGGCATCAGCATGGCCCGCGGCTATCCCCGGTTCAACCCGGGAGAGTTCTCGACCGTCGATCTGCTGGTGCGCGGCGACAACGACGCCGCGCTGATCCTGGGCGCCGACCCGGGCGCGACCATGCCCCAGCCCGGCATCGAGCACCTGTCGCGCATTCCGACCATCGTGCTCGATCCCAAGGTCACCCACACGAGCCGCCTGGCCCGCGTGCACATCACCACCGCGGCCACCGGGATCAGCGCGCCCGGCACCGTCTATCGCATGGACGAGGTGCCCCTGCCGCTGCGGCCGGCGCTCAAGTCGCCGTATCCGACCGACGCGGACGTCATCCAGCGCATCCGCCAGGCGGTGGCGGCGAAGCCGGCATGGACGTCCGCCCCGTGCTCCGCGTAACGGGCGGCAAGGTCCACGACCCGGCGAACGGAATCGACGGCGTCGTCAAGGACATCTGCATCGCGGACGGCCGGATCGTCGCCGACGGCGACGGCGCGAAAGGCGGCCGCACCATCGACGCGCGCGGCATGGTCGTCTTCCCGGGCGGGGTCGACGTCCACACGCACGTCGCCGGCGCCGCCCTGAATTTCGCGCGCGGCATCACGCCCGAGAACTACCGGAAGGCGATCCGCTTCACGCACGCGCCCGACCGCCGCGCGGGACTCGGCGGCATCACGCCCACCACTTTCGCCACCGGCTACCTGTACGCGGCGATGGGATGGACCACCGTGAACGAGGCGGCCGTCCCGATCCTGTCGGCCCGGCACACCCACGAAGAGCTGCACGACATCCCGATCCTCGACAAGGCGTCGCTCGTCCTGATGGCCAACAACGAGATCGTCCTCGACTTGCTCGAGGCGGGCGACGTCGAGCGGGCGAAGCAGGTGGTCGCCTGGCTCGTATGGGCCGCCAAGGCGTACGGGGTGAAGGCGGTCAATCCCGGAGGCCTGGTCGCCTGGAAGTCGGGGAAGAACGCTTCCGCGCTCTCCGCGCCGGTGGAAGGGTACCGGCGGGTGACGCCGGCGCTGATCATCGCCGGCCTCGCCGGGATCGTCGACGACCTGAAGTTGCCGCATCCGCTGCACCTGCATTGCAACAACCTCGGGGTCCCGGGCAACGTGGCCACCACGATCGAGACGATGAAGACGCTGGAGGGACGGCGGGCGCACCTGGCGCACCTCCAGTTCCACGCCTACGGCGGCGACGACTGGCCGACGCTGCGCTCCGAGGCGGCCGCGGTCGCGGCGCATTTCAACGCGCAGAGGAACCTCACCGCCGACGCCGGCGCCATCGTGTTCGGCGAGGCGATGACGATCACCGCCGACGGGCCGTGGGAGCACGTCCTCCACAAGCTCACCGGGCGCAAGTGGAGCAACGTGGACGTCGAGAACGAGACCGGCTGCGGCATCGTCCCGTACACCTACAAGGAGCGCAGCCTGGTCAACGCGGTGCAGTGGGCGGCGGGGCTCGAGCTGCTGCTCCTCATCGACGATCCGTGGCGCATCTTCCTGACCACCGACCACCCCAACGGCGGGACCTTCTGGCGCTACCCCGAGCTGATTCGCCTTCTGCGCGACGCGGACTACCGGCGCGAGCGCGCGAAGAAGCTGCCGGCCAGGGCGCGGGAGCGCATGGTGCTGGCGGACCTGGACCGGCAGTACACGCTGTCCGAGATCGCCATCGTCACCTCGGCCGGTCCGGCGCGCGCCCTCGGCCTGTCGCGCAAGGGCCACCTGGGCCCGGGCGCCGACGCCGACCTCGCTCTTTACGACGAGAACCCCGCAGGCGGCGTCATGTTCCAGTCGCCGCGCTACGTCATCAAGGGAGGCGAGGTCGTCGTCGAGGACGGAGAGATCCGCGCCGTGACCGAGGGGCGGGAGTTCATCTCCCGCCCGGCGTTCGACGACGGCATCGCGGACTACCTGCGCCCGCTGTTCGAGAAGGTCTACACGGTCGCTTTCGACAACTACCCCGTCGAGATCGAGCGCCTCCGGCAGCCGGACGTCCGCGCCTGCCCATGACGCGCTCGCCCCGGGAGCACGCATGCCGTCCCTGACCCTGAAGGAGCGCCCCTCGGTCCCGCTCGAGGCGGAGGCGCTCTCGCCCGACGTCGTGGCGCCGCTGTCGCTCGACGCGGTCCGGGCCCTCCCCGTCCATCTGGGGAAGCGGCAGGTTCGCGTGGACGATTTCTTCACCGTCGAGGGGCCGCCCGGCGACACGCTGGAGATCCGCGGCGACGCGGGAAGAGTGAAGTGGATCGGCCGCGGCATGACGCGCGGCCGCGTCACCATCACGGGCGACGCCGGCATGCATCTGGGCTCCGGCATGAAGGGAGGCGTCATCGAGCTGTCCGGAAACGTCTCCGACTGGCTCGGCGCCGAGATGTCGGGCGGATTCATCCACGTCCGTGGCGACGCCGGCGGCCAGGTCGGCGCCGCCTTCCGCGGCAGCGTGACCGGCATGACCGGCGGCACGATCGTGATCGACGGCTCGGCCGGCCTCGAGGTCGGGATGCGGATGCGACGCGGCCTCATCGCCGTCGGCGGCCTGGCGAGGGACTTCGCCGGTCTCGAGATGAAGGGCGGCACGATCCTCCTGCGCGGCGGCGCCGAGCTGCGCACCGGCGCCTGGATCTCGCGCGGCACCATCATCTCGCTGAAGCCGATCCCCCTCCTGCCGACGTTCACCTACGCCTGCGCCTACAACCCCACCTTCCTGCGTCTGTACGCGCGGCACCTGACGGCGCTCGGCATCGGCCTTCCGTTCGCAGAAGGAGACGGCTCCTACCTCCGTTACACGGGTGACTCCGCCGTTCCCGGGAGAGGGGAGATCCTCGTCTGGGAACCGCGCGCGGGCGCAACTGCGACGAGCTGATCGACGCCTCGCCGAACTCCTGCCACTGACCGGACGCCGAAAAAAAGAGTGGAGCGTGCCGCTTGGCGCGGCGGCTCCACCCCGGTCAATGGACTCGAAGGATTCAGCGGACTTCGAGATAGTCGATCTTCACCTGATCGAGGCTGGTCCCCGAGGCCTGGTTCGTGTCCATGACCTTGATGTAGATGATCCCGTGGGTGCCGGGCCAGGTGAACGGATAGTCGAACCCGCCCTGAGGCTCGAACGGCAGACTGATCGTCGCGCTGGGGATCAGCGTGTAGGTCCCGTTGGGAGTCTCCGACCAGTAGAACTTGAAGTTGTCACCGTCGGAATTGGCCGGTCGCTGGCCCTCGAGACGGAGCGTCAGGTTCGTTCTGCACGGGACGCCTTCGAACCGCCACACGTGGTCGAGTCGGGAGACTCCGTTCAAGAGAGCCTCCTGGAGAACCTCGCGGCTGTCGTCCGAGACCTGCGTCTGCAGATAGGACCCGCTCACGATCGTCCCCACGCTCGACTGGGTGGTGTAGTCCGACATGGCATCCGCGTTGGGATTGGTCACGCCGATGGCTCCGACGTTGCCCGTGATCGCGAGCGCGAAGGGTTGGGGCGACGAAACGATATTCGGGGCGTTGACCGTGATGGTCCAGGGTCCCGCGATCGGTGAATTCTTGATGACCGCTTCCTCGACGTTCAGGGTGTCTCCGGACCCGCCGACCGTCGATTCGCCTGTGGAGAAGTGATTCCCGTTGTAGGTATCGCAATTGCCGTCCTTCACGACGAGATCCAGGTTGTTCACCAGCTCCACGCCGGCGCCGGTCGTGCCCGGGTAGTCGCTCCAGACCAGGGTCACCTTGACCGGTTGAACCGGTGAGCTGGGGGTGACTTGGAACTGGTAGGTCTTCTGTCCTCCGCTCGTGGCAATCCCGGGGGATTCGTCGACGATCGTGAGCCTGCGGGCGTCGCCTCCGAAGTAGAGAGCGTTGTCGAGCAGGATCCTGCCCCATCCCTGGGCCCTGTTCGGGAATTCGCTGGTCCCGTCCGCGAACGCGCTCCCGTCCGTCATTTCCACCGCGCTGTTGATCAGGACGGCCTTGACCAGCGCCGCGCTCGGATGCGGAATGATCTGGGAGACGCTCTTGAATCCCGACGGATACCATCCCTCGGTGAAGTACTGGCGAACGAGCGCCGCGCTCCCGGCAACCGCGGGATGCGAGAAGCTGGTGCCGTACGACGCGACGTACTTGTTCGTGCCGGACCCGTCGCAGTAAACCTGTCCGGTGTCCGAGGCGGCGCAGAGCGGGGAGAGCCCCGACACTCCGCCCGGAGCGATCACGGTCGGCTTCAGCCTTCCGTCGCAGGCAGGGCCACGACTGCTGTAGTCCGCGAGCTTGTCCGCGTCCGCGCCGTTCCAGGAGGCGCCCACGGTGAGAAGATCCTTCGCCTGCGCCTGACAATTGATGCTGCCGTTGGGTGCGTTGCCATCACCCACGTTTCCCGCGGCCATGGTGACCAGGAACTCCTTGTTCTCCCAGACGAAATGGTCGTTTTGTGCCGCTCCATCGCAATAGCGCTGCGTGCAGTTGAGATCGGTGGTCCCGGCTCCCTGAGCGTGAACCCAGGCGTTGTTGGACACCGACAGGGGATAGACATTGGTGTACAGGTCGGTGTTGCACCCTCCATCCTGCCCCAGCACCTCGTCGATCAGGGTCGCCGCCGGGGCATGGCCGTCCTTGAAGCTGTACTGGCCGGTCCGGAGATAGTCGCCGGCGAGCACGGAGGCCACGAAGGTGCCGTGGAAATCGGCGTTGGGAGGAAAAGTGCAGCCGTTGACCTGCACGCGTGTGACCTTGCCGGTCAGCGCAGGGTGGGTCGTGCTCGCCACACCGTCCCCCATCGCGATGATCTGACTCTGGCCGCGGATCCCCTTGTTGTGGATGCTGCGGCTGCCGTTCACGTTGCTCTGCACGACCCAGGTCGCCGACGAATTGTTCAAAGCGGGAGTCGCGTACTCCTCCATCCAGGAGACCTCGGGCAGCCGCGCGAGCTCCAGGACGCGCTCCGAGGGAAGGGCGGTCTGCAGCAACACGGCGCCGGCCTCGTCCCAGCGTCCCGTCACGGCCGCGCCCCAGCCGGCGAGCAGCGACTCGACGCGAGACGAGCTCTGACCGTGGAACAGCGACACGCTGACCATGTGAGTCCCGCTGTCCGGCGTGAGCAGCGACGGGGCGAGCTTGTAACCGGGGTGATAGGAGCCTACCCACTGGACGAACGGCAGGTTGCGCACGCGCGCCGCCGTCTGCGGCTGCATCGCGACGATGAAGGAATAGGAGGGGAGGTAGTCGAACCGCTCCGCTCCGGCGGTATCGAGCGCCTTCAGCCATTCCTGTTTGATCGGGCCGACGAACTGAACGATGTAGTGGTCGTCGAGCGACCCGCGCTCGGCGTAGGCGCGAAGATTCGCCGGCATGACCGGCTCACCGTTGCGCGTATCGAAGAAGAACGATCCTCTTCCGGTCCGCGCCCTGTCCGGCATGGCGGTGACGTCGAGGTGGTCCCGCTCCAGCGCCGCCCGCTGCCCGGGGGTGGCCGAGACCAGGGCGAACGATCCGTAGTCCTCGACCATTCGGACTCCCGCGGCCGAGAGTCGTTCGCCGAGACGGCCCTTCGAGTGGTTGGCGGAATCCTTCACGAGCACGACTTCGGGCCCGGGTCCCTGAGCGATCGACCTCAGGCTGAAAGCCCCCAGTACCGTCAGCCCGGGGATGATCGCCCAGGCGATGAAACGTCGGAGAGAGATCCGGATGCGCATCGCGTCCTCCTGGCGTGAAAGGTTCAGAGCAACGACGAGCACGACGAGTCACGGACGGTCGACAAGGCGAGTCATTCTTACTATTCAGGTCCGTGGCGATCCGGTTCCAGGAATCTTCGCAGAGACCCAGTGGTGGTATCCTTCCCGGCATCGCCGTCTCAACCGAGTCCACGAAGGAGGCACCGATGATCGCGAGACGGGTCAGCTCCAGCCTGCTTGGCGGCGCCCTGCTGCTCCTCCTGGCGCTGCCTTGCTCGTCGCTTCGGTCCGAAGAAATCGATCCGCTCGCGACGCTGCGCAGGCTGGTGGCCGACGGCTCGTACGCGCAAGCGGAGGTCCTGGCGCGGCAGTACGTGCGACAGGAGCAGGAGGCCGGGCGCGGCGAATCGAAGAAGGTCGCCGAGGCCACGCTCCTCCTGGTCGAGACCCTGTGGCGAGGCGGCAAGGAGAAGGCCCCCGAGACGCGCCTGCTCGCCGAGGGCGCTGTCGATCTCTGCCGGCGTCTCTACGGCGAGGAGGACGAGAACTACGCCTGGAGTCTCGCGAGCCTCGCCGTGGTGCTGCGGCGGACCGACGACCTGGAAGGCGCCAAGACCCTCCTGCGCAGCGCCCTGGCGATCCGCGAGAAACTCTTCGGACCGCGCAGCATGAAGGTGGCGCTCACCCTCAATACCCTGTCCTCTGCGGAAGGAATGTCGGGGAACTTCACCGAAGCCAGGGCGCTCCTGGAGCGCGCCCTGTCGATCTGCGACGAGCTCGGGCCGCGGGACGTCTTCGCCGCGAACATGCTCTACAACCTCGGGACCCTGGGCGAGACCACGGGGGATTTTACCGGCGCCAGGGATTACTTCTCGCAATCGCTGGAAATCCGGCGGAGGGAACTGTCACCGGACCACCCCTTGACGGCCGCGTCGGCTCTCGCCCTGGCGGTCGTCTCGATGCGCCTCGGCGAGTTCCCGGAGGCCCGGACGCTGTACGAGCAGTCGCTCGCCGTGCAGGAACGGGTGCTGGGGCCCGACCATCCCGAATACGCCGAGAATCTGGGGCAGCTGGCGGACGCGCTCATGGAAACGGGCCACTATGCCGACGCGAAGCCGCTCCAGGAGAGGGCCCTGGCGATCCTGGAGCGGGCCCTCGGCCCCGATCATTCGCGGGTCTCGAAGGTGCGCGCCGATCTGGCCTCCGTGCTGGAAGGCCTGGGAGATTTCGCGGGCGCGCAGCGTCTCCTGACGATCGTCGTGGCCGATCAGGAGCGCGTCCAGGGTCCCGACGACCCCGATCTGGCGCGCAGCCTCAACCGGCTGGCCACCGTCGAGCTCGAACGCGGCGAGTCCGCCACGGCCGAGCTCCATTTCCGCCGCGCCCGCGCGATTCTGCGCAAGGCCTACGGTCCGGGGCATCCGGACGAGGCCGTCAGCCTCGACGGGCTGGGGCGTCTGCACTACCTGGCCGGACACGATCGGCCGGCGGCCGACTATTTCCGCGCGGCGCTCGACGTGCGCCGCGCCCGCCCCGGGGGGACGCACCCCGCCGTCGCCGAGGAGCTGAACGGCCTGGCCGCAGTCCGCC
>CAYLND010000157.1:0-8496 GCA_964384905.1 uncultured Acidobacteriota bacterium | reverse complement strand
CCGCGCCGGCCGCCGGCGAGACCGCCGTCCCCTCGGGGCGCGACGCGGTGACGCCGTCCCGCGAGACGACCGCGCCGGCCGCCCCGAAGAAGAGCGCGCCGGAGCGCCGGCGCGAGACCGCCGAGTCGATCGGCCGGCGGCAGCGCGAAATCTCGGTGGCGGAGTTCTTCCAGAAGAACCGCCACCTGCTCGGGTTCGACAATCCGGCCAAGGCGCTTCTGACCGCGACCAAGGAAGCGGTCGACAACTCGCTCGACGCCTGCGAGGAAGCCGGCATCCTTCCCGAGATGAACGTCCGCATCGAGGAGCTGGCCGAGGACCGCTTCCGCCTGACGGTGACCGACAACGGCCCCGGGATCGTGCGCAACCAGGTGGCGAAGGTGTTCGGCAAGCTGCTGTACGGCTCGAAATTCCACGTCCTGCGCCAGAGCCGCGGCCAGCAGGGGATCGGCGTCTCGGCGGCCGGCATGTACGCCCAGCTCACCACCGGGCAACCGGTGAAGATCACCTCGCGCACCGGAAAGAAGGGCGCGGCGCACTTCTTCGAGATCCAGATCGACACGACCCGCAACGAGCCGAAGGTCCTCACCGACCGCGAGGTCGAGTGGGACAAGGAGCACGGCACGAAGGTCGAGATGGATCTCGCCGGCACCTACAAGAAGGGACGCCGCTCGGTCGACGACTACGTGATGCAGTCGGCGCTGGCGAACCCGCACGCCACGGTGCATTACCGGCCGCCCAAGGGGGACGAGTTCCATCGCGAGCGGCTGACCACCGAGCTGCCGCGGGAGCCTCTGGCGATCAAGCCGCACCCGTACGGCGTCGAGCTGGGCGTCCTGATCGCGATGCTGCGCGACACCAAGGGACGCACGCTGAAGGGGGCCCTGCAGGCGGACTTCTCGCGCGTCAGCGCCAACGTGGCGGAGGAGATCTGCAAGGCGGCGGGGCTCAACCCCGAGATGAGGCCGCGCGCCCTCGGCGTCGCCCAGGTCGAGGCGCTGTTCCGCGCCATCCCGAAGGTGAAGATCATGGCGCCGCCGACCAGCACGATCGTGCCGATCGGCGAGGCGCTCATCCTCGAGGGACTGAAGCAGACGGTGAAGGCCGACTTCTATACCTCGACGACCCGGCCGCCGGCGGTCTACCGCGGCAATCCGTTCATCGTCGAAGCGGGACTGGCGTACGGCGGCGACCTGCCGGCGGAAGAGCTGATCGATCTGTGGCGCTTCGCCAACCGGGTGCCTCTGCAGTACCAGCAGTCGGCCTGCGCCATCACGCGCGGTGCCCTGACCACCGACTGGCGCAGCTACGGACTGCAGCAGGGCAAGGGGGCTCTGCCGCTCGGCCCGATGATCCTGTTCGTGCACGTCGCCAGCGTCTGGGTGCCGTTCACCTCGGAGAGCAAGGAGGCGATCGCCTCGTACCCGGAGATCATCCGCGAGCTGCGTCTCGGCCTCCAGGAGGTCGGCCGCCGCCTGGGCGGCTTCCTGCGCCACCGCCAGCGCCTGGCGGAGGCCGAGAAGAAGCGCTCGTACATCGAGTCGTACATCCCGCACATCGGCATCGCCCTGCGCGAGATCCTCGGGTTGTCGAAGGCGGAGGAGGAGAAGGTCGTGAAGACCCTCACCGACACGCTCGAGAAGAGCCGCACGCCATGATCGACCGCAACGCCCGGTTCCAGGGAGCGATTCCGGAGAACTACGACCGGTACCTCGGCCCCGTCCTGTTCGAGCCGTACGCCCGCGACCTGGCGGGGCGGCTCGACGCGAAGCCGGGCGACCGGGTGCTGGAGATCGCCTGCGGCACCGGCATCGTCACGCGGCATCTGCGCGAGCGGCTGCCGGCGGGCGCCCGTCTCGTGGCGACCGATCTGAACGAGCCGATGCTGGAGTACGCGCGGCGCAAGCTGGCCGGCACGCAGGGGATCGAGTGGCGGCAGGCGGACGCCTGCGCGCTGCCGTTCCCGCCGGCGTCGTTCGAGGCCGTCGTCTGCCAGTTCGGCCTGATGTTCGTCCCCGACAAGGAGGCGGCGTTCCGCGAGGCGCGCCGCGTCCTGGTGCCGGGCGGCACGTTCCGGTTCAGCGTCTGGGACGCGCTCGAAGCGAACCGCTTCGCGCGCACGGCGCACGAGACGATCAACGGCTTCTTCCCGGTGGACCCGCCGACGTTCTACAAGGTGCCGTTCTCGATGCACGACCGCGACGCCCTGCGCGCGCTCCTGAGGGGCGGCGGTTTCGGCGGGGTGACGATCGACGACGTGGCGCTCCAGAGCACCAGCCCGTCGGCCCGCGAGCTGGCCACCGGTCTGGTCGAGGGGAACCCCGCCGGCACCGAGATCCGCGAGCGCGGGGCCGTGCGCGTCGAGACCGTCATCGCCGCCGTGGCCGAGACCCTGACCCGCGAGTTCGGCGACCGCCCGGTGCGTCTGCCCCTGCGCGCCATCGTGGCGAGCGGCCGCGCCGGCGACAAAGCCGCGTCCTGAGCCGCAAATAAGGATTGCACCTCCGGCCTGGAGCGGTATCTTTAGCCGACAATCCAGGTCTCAAACGGAGGGCTGTCCATGCGATCGTCGTGCTCGATGAGAAAGACTCGTGCGTCCTTCCTGATTCCGGCTCTGACCGGCATCGCTCTCTGCCTGGCGAGCCTCCCGACACGCCCGGCTCTTGCGGCGCCGGCACGGCCGGAGGGCGGGGCCGCGTTCCGGGTCGGGGCCCCGACCGCCGCGACGGTCGTGCGCGTGCCGGCCGACCACCCGACGATCCAGTCCGCGGTCGACGCCTCCGCTCCGGGCGGCACGGTTCTCGTCCGACCCGGTACCTACGTCGAGCAGGTGACGATCGCGAAGAACCTGACGCTCATCGGCGCGGGCGCCGAAGCGACCTTCATCAAGGCGCCCGCGAGCCTGGCGCCCGGTTTCGGCGGGCGGACCTTCATCGTCGAGATCAACGGCGGGGCCCGGGTCAAGATCACCGGTCTGACCGTGACCGGCCCGGCGTCCGATTCCTGCGTCACCGGGACGGGACTCAGGAGAGGGATCGCCGTGGTGCAGGACTCGACCCTCGACATCAGCGACGCCGCGATCACGCACATCCACGACACGCCGATCGTCTCGGACTGCCCGCGGGACGGCAACGGGATCGCGATCGGCGGCGCCCCGTTCACCGACGAGACCGGTCACGCGACCATCGTCGGCGTCACCATCAGCGACTACCAGGGCGCAGGGATCGTGTTCTTCAATCCGGGCACCACCGTGACGATCGCGAACGACGTGATCACCGGCACCGGTCCGAACCCGTCGGCGTTCTCCAACGGCATCGACTTCGGCTTCGGCGCGGTCGCCACCATCACCCACAACGTCATCAGCGGGAACGAGTGCGACGCGGCCGACCTCGGGTGCGGCCCCGACCCGATCGCGCAGTTCCAGGCCTCGGCGATCGGTCCGGTGGACGCCGGTGCCGGCACCGTGATCGCCTACAACACGCTCTCCAACAACGACACGGGTCTCTACCTGTACGCCTCTCCCGGCGCCATCTCCGCCAGCCACAATGCGATGCTGAACAACCGCTACTTCGGGCTGGCGATCCAGGACGGCGACGCCACGAGCGCCTTCGATCGGATCGTCGGCGGCCAGATCGGCGTCGGGGTCATCGCCGACTTCGCCGACACCGTCGGCACGCTGAGGAACGAGCTGATCGGCGGCGCCAGCGTGGCGCCGATCAAGGAGATCTCCTGCTGCGGGGTGACGGCGATGGCGGTGGTCGTGAAGAAGTAGAATGGCGGGCCGGAGGGAACGATGGCCTCAGCGACCGTCAAGAAGATAGAGCACACCGCCGAGGAGGTGCGCGCCACCATCCTCAAGCACCAGAAGCCGCGCCTGCGCTTCCCGCTGCGCAGCCTGTCGAACGTCAAGTACGACCCGAAGAAGGGGCACTTCGAGATGCGCGGCCGCCGGAAGGAGCGCACGCTCACCGTGTCGACCGTCAAGACGTTCGCCCAGACGCTGCGCATGATGGCGCTGTCGAAGGAGCTGGTCGGGCAGGACGACATCGCGACCAAACGAGAGGCGTACTACGTCTCGAAGAACTGGGAGGACGCGCGCTTTCTGGAGCAGGCCGAGTCCGACGCGGTCATGGACGACGTCGAGGCGCTGTTCGAGGTCAACCGCGAGCAGATCGGCTTCGTGCCGGAAGAGAAGGGGGGCGAGGTCTCCGGCAAGCTGGTCATCGTCGACAAGGACTCGGAGAGCGGCAAGCCGTTGCGCATCGACTGCACCAAGTTCGGATCGGGCGCCTACTCGATCCCGATCTCGGTCGAGCACCTCAAGTTCGAGACCGACGCGGATTTCATCCTGGTGATCGAGACCGCCGGCATGTTCCAGCGCCTGGTCAAGCACAAGTACTGGAAGACCGCCAACTGCGTCCTGGTCTCGATGGGCGGCGTGCCGACGCGCGCCTGCCGCCGCTTCATCCGCCGCCTCGCCGATTTCAAGAAGATCCCGGTGTACGTCTTCGTTGACGGCGACCCGTACGGCATCAGCAACATCTACCGCACCCTCAAGGTCGGCTCCGGCAACGCGGCGCACCTGAACGAGTACTTCTGCGTCCCGCAGGCGCGCTACCTCGGGATCACGCCGCAGGACATCGTCGACTACAAGCTTCCGACCCACCCGCTCAAGGACGTCGACGTCAAGCGCGCCCGCGACGCCATCAAGAACGACCCGTTCTTCCAGCACCACAAGGACTGGATCGGCGCGATGGAGCATCTCCTCAAGATGGGCGTGCGCGCCGAGCAGCAGGCCCTCGCCAAGTGGGGCCTCAACTACGTCATCGACACGTACCTGCCGGAGAAACTGAAGAAGCCCGAGAAGTTCCTGCCGTAGTCAGGGTCGCTTGCCCGCGTTGTTGCCGGCCCTGGCCACGATCGCGTCGAAGGCGGGATCGCCGTACAGGGACTTCAGGTCGGGATCCCCGGCCATATCGTCCCCGTGGGAGTATCCGTGCGCGACCGCCTGGCTGAGCCAGTCGAGGGCTCCGGCGCGATCGCCGCGGCGCGCGCGCATGCATCCGAGACAGTAGAGGGTGTTGGCCGTCTCGATCGTGTTCTCCCCCAGCACGCGGCGTTGTTTCTCGAGCAATTCGAGGAACAGCGGCTCGGCCTCGGTGATGCGGCCCTGCGACGCAACCACGATCGCCAGGTTGCCCATGCCCGTAAGGGTGCTCGGGTGGTCCACGCCCAGGACGCGCTTCTTCCTTTCGAGGTTGTCGCGGAACAGCGGCTCGGCGTCGGCGTAACGCCCCTCGTCGGCGAACAGGCTGGCGAGATTGTTCGTCGCCTGAATCGTCAGCGGATGGTCGTCGCCCAGGAGACGCCGCAGTCTCTCGCGGGTGTCCTTATGCAGCGTTTCGGCCTCGGCGAACCGGTGCTGGGACGCGTACACGTCGGCCAGGAAGACGATGTTCTTGAGGGTGACCGAGTTCTGCTCGCCGAGAACGCGCCTGAGCTTCTCGATCGCGGGCTTGTAGAGCGCCTCGGCCTCGGCGTAGCGCCGCTCGTAGTTGTAGACCGCCGCCAGCTCGGTCATGCTCTCGAGGGTGTCCGGGTGGTCCTCCCCCAGGACGCGCCGCCGCGCCTCGAACGCGCGCCGGTCGAGACTCTCGGCCTCCTTCAGGCGCCCCTGGGTCCGGTAGAGGAAGGCGAGAGCGGCCATGGCCTCCAGCGTCTTCGGGTTCTCCTCGCCCAGAAGGCGCCGCCGCGTCTCGAGAATCCGGTCGTCGAGCTTCTCCGCCTCGGCCCGCCGGCCCATGCTCCCGTACAGCCGGGCCAGGTCGGACATCGCCGCCAGAGTGTCCGGGTGCTCCTCCCCCAGAAGACGCCGCCGCGTCGCCACCGACTGCTCCAGGATCGGCAGCGCCTTCGGGTACAGACCGAGGCTCGCGTACACCTCACCCATGGTCTGCATCAGTCGCGCCTGGACCTCCGGCTCGTCCGCCAGCTCCCTGCCGATCTTCTCCAGGCCCGTGTCCAGGATCTCCCGTGCCGTGATCGAGTTCCCCCGCGTCTCGTCGGGGTCCGACACCTTGAACAGCCCGGTCAGGAAGTCGGAGACCCGCGCCGCGGTCGCGGCCTCGCGGCTGGCGCGGTCGCGCTCGGCGGCGATGCGCCGCGCCTGCACGGTCGTGACGATCCCGAACGCAAGGAGCGCGACGGCGAGGAAGCCGGCGGCGGCGAACGGCACCGTGTGCCGGGCCACCAGCTTGCGCAGCTGATAGACGGCGCTGGCGGGCCGCGCCAGGATCGGCTGGCCGGCCAGGTAGCGGCCGACGTCGTCGTCGAGAGCGGCGACCGTGGCGTAGCGGCGGGCGGGATCCTTCTCGAGCGCCTTGCGGACGATGATCGTCAGGTCGCGGTCGATCCGGCCGCGCCCGCCGCCGACGACCTTCAGCGGGAACGGCTCGCGCTCGCGGATGATCCGCATCGCCTCGGGAAGCTCGACCCCCTCCAGGTCGTACGGCGGGCGGCCGGCCAGCATGCGGTACAGAATGACGCCGAGGGAGTAGACGTCGGTGCGGGCGTCCACCTCGTCGGGCCGGCCGCGCAGCTGCTCCGGGCTCATGTACGGCAGGGTCCCCTGGACGCGGCCGAGGGCGGTGACGTCCGTGGCGGCGCCGGCTTCGGGGTCGGTGATGCGAGCCAGGCCGAAGTCGAGGATCTTGACGTCGGGCGCATCGTCGGCGGCACCGAGGCCGGGAGACGAGCCGGAGCGCTGGCGTTCCCCGGCCGGACCGCCCGCCGTGGGAGCGACCAGGATGTTGGACGGCTTGATGTCCCGGTGGATGACGCCGCGCTGGTGGGCGTAGGCCACGGCGGCGGCGATCTTCCTGAACAGGGCCAGCCGGCGGCGCAGATCGCGGCGCGTCTGCGGGACCGGGCTCTCCGCCAGGTAGTCGGTGAGCGTGCGCCCCTGCACCAGCTCCATCGCGAAGAAATGCTGCCCCTCGTCGGTGCACCCCGACTCGTAGATCGCCGCGATCGACGGATGCTTGAGACGCGCCAGGCTGTCGGTTTCGCGCCGGAACATGCGGACCGCCTCGGCGTCGAGGTGCCGTCCCCCCAGGATCACCTTGAGCGCGACCGGGCGACGGGGCCGCTGCTGCTCCGCCTCGTACACCACCCCCATCCCGCCGCGGCCGATCTCGCGCAGCACGCGGTACGGGCCGATGGTCATGCCGGCGGCCGGCGTGATCTGCGAGCCCGGGTCGAGGTCCTCGTCGTCGGGCGAGGCGACCGCGGAGAGGTCGATCGGCGCCCCGAGGAAGGGTCCGGCCTTCTCGTCGGCGCTCAGGAGGTCCTCGATCTCGCGGCGCAGGGCGGCGTCGCCGGCGCAGGCCCGGTCGAGGAACGGAGCGCGCCGGTCGGCCGGCAGATCGAAGGCCTCCTGCAGGATCGGCGCGATCGCCCGCCAGCGATCGGCGTCGGGCAGCGACGTCATGTCGCTTCGGCCCCCGACAGCTCGCGATACAGAAGGGCGCGGGCGGCGCGCCAGTCGCGGTTCACCGTGCGGGGGTCGAGCCCCAGAACCTCGGCGGTCTCCTCGACCGACAGCCCGGCGAAGAAGCGCAGCTCGACCATCTTCACCATCCGCTCGCTGAGGGCCCCGAGGCGCGCCAGCGCCTGATCGAGCGCCAGGATCTCCTCGGCTCGCGCCCCGACGCCCGGCTGGGCGTCGTCGAGAAGCGCCGGGCGCACGCCGCCACCGCGCTTGCGGGCGCCCCGCCGGCGCGCGCGGTCGACCACGATCTGCCGCATGGCCGTGGCGGCCACCGCGAAGAAATGCGATCGATCCCGCCACTGGGCCCGGGACTGATCGACCAGCTTCAGGTAGGCCTCGTGCACCAGGTCGGTGGTGTCGATCGACGCTCCGGCCCTCCGGCCGGCGAGGCGCGCATGGGCCATCGCCCGCAGCCGCTCGTAGACCATCGGCAGGAGCTGGTTCAAGGCGTCCCGGTCGCCGGCGCGCAGCGCCAGCAGCCTTTCGGTGATCTCTCCTGTGGAGGCCATGCCCGTTTGGAAACGGCGTCCCGAGCCCGTTTTCGCGAAGGCTAGCCGCTTTCCGCCGGCATTGCAAGTGACGGTGCCGCTGGCCAGGGAGCTTCAGCGGACGCGGCCGCGCTTCCAGTCGCGCAGGATCTCGCGGGCGGCGTTGCGGCCGGCGGCGCCCATGACGCCGCCGCCGGGGTGGGTGCAGGCGCCGCACAGGTAGAGGGCGCGCACGGGCGTGCGGTAGTCGGCATAGCCGGGCACCGGGCGCATGAAGAAGAGCTGGTCGAGCGTCATGTCGCCCTGGAAGATGTTGCCGTGCGTCAGGGCGAAGTCGCGCTCGAGGTCGAGCGGGCTGACGACCTGGCGGTGCAGGACGGAGGCGCGGAAGTTCGGGGCGTAGCGCGTCAAGATCTCGGTCACCCGGTCCGCGAATTTCGCTTTCTCGGTGTCCCAGGT
>CAYLND010000156.1:0-8509 GCA_964384905.1 uncultured Acidobacteriota bacterium | reverse complement strand
AGTCCCTGGTGCCGTCGGTCTCCCGCAGCCGCGCGTCGAGCGCCTCCTGGCCCGCCGGGTCGAGACCGCGCACCGCCGGAGCGAGCACCTTGACCACGTTGCCGACCGCCCTCTGCACCCCTTTGCCGCGGTAGCGCGAGGCGTCGCCGTCGCGCAGCTCGACCGCCTCGCGCGAGCCGGTCGAGGCGCCGGAGGGGACGGCCGCGCGGCCGAGCGCTCCGTCGTCCAGCACGACGTCCACCTCGACCGTAGGGTTGCCGCGCGAGTCCAGGATCTCGCGCGCCTTCAGTTCGCTGATGGCGGCCATCGGGATGGCCTCATTGCATGAGGTCGCGCGCCGCGACCAGGAGCTTCTCGACCTCGCTGCGCGTGCGCGCCTCGGCGTAGCAGCGGACCACCGGCTCGGTGCCCGAAGGGCGCAGCAGGATCCAGGAGCCGTCCTGGAAGATCATCTTGCGGCCGTCGGTCGTGTCCAGCCGGGTCACGCGGCGGCCGGCGATCGCCTGCGGCCCGTCCTCCAGCCGTCGCGTCAGGCGATCGCGCGCCGCGGCGTCCACATGATAATCGATGCGGCGGCTGTACAGGGCTCCGACCTTGCGGAACAGGTCGCGCGCCTGCTCGCGGATCGAGCGGCCGGTGACCGCGACGGTCTCGGCCGCGAGCAGCGCGGCGAGGATGCCGTCCTTCTCCGGCACGTGCCCGCGCAGGCTCAGCCCGGCGCTCTCCTCGCACGCCAGGAACGCCCGCCCCGACGTCAGATACTCGCCCAGATACTTGAACCCGACCGGGGTCTCGTACACCGGTTTCCCGTGGAAGGAACACACGGCGTCCAGGAGGTGCGTGGTGGCGACCGAGCGCGCCACTCCGCCGGCCATCCGGCGGCGGGTCAGGAGGTAATCGGCGAGCACCGCCAGGAACAGATTGGCGGGCACGAAGACGCCGCCCCGGTCGACGAGGCCGAACCGGTCCCCGTCGCCGTCGGTCGCCAGCCCCAGATGCAGGCGCCGCGCGCGCACCAGGCGGCGCAGCGGCTCGAGCTGCGTCTCGCCGCAATCCGGTCCGCTCCCGCCGAACAGGGGATCGGGGCGATCGTGAATCGTCTCGAGCGGGCGCGCCACCTTGCGCAGGAGGACGTCGAGATAGCCGATCGACGCCCCGTGGCGCAGATCGCAGCCGAGCCTGAGACCGGCCCTGCGGATCGCCTGCAACCGGACCAGCCGCGCGATCTGGCGGAAGTAGGGCGAGCGCATGTCCAGCATCCGCACGCCGGGCGCATCGTCCGCAGCGGGCGGCGCGGCGCTGCCGTCGTTGATCAGGGCCTCGATCACCCGCGTCACCTCCGGCGGCGCGGGGGCGCCGCCGGGCGCCGAGAGCTTGAGACCGCTGTATTCCGGGGGATTGTGGCTCGCCGTGACGTTGAGTCCGCCGGCGCGCCGGCCGCTCGCGACGGCGAGAGCGACCGCCGGCGTCGGGACCGGGGAGGGGGAGAGGGCGACCGGCACGCCCCGGGCGGCCAGGACGGCGGCCGCCTCGCGGGCGAAGCGGTCCGACAGGAAGCGCGTGTCGTAGCCGACGAACACGCCGCGGCGCGCGCTCCCGCTCTCCTGGAGGTGCCGGGCGATCGCCGCCGTGACCCGGCGCACGTTCGCGAAGGTGAACTCCTCGGCGATCACGGCGCGCCAGCCGGAGGTGCCGAAGCGGATCACGCCGGTGCCTTGCTTGACTCCCGCCGTATCAGGACCCATAATCGAAGACGTGAGCGAGCCGTCGGTCATCCTGGTCTTCTGCACCGCATCCACCGAAAAAGAAGCCGTCGAGATCGCGCAGACGCTCGTGGAGCGCGAGGAGGCGGCCTGCGTCAACGTGGTGCCGATGATCCGCTCGGTCTACCGCTGGAAGGGCAAGATCTCCTCGGAAACCGAGCAGCTCCTGCTCATCAAGACGACGCAGGCGGTTCTGGAGGACGTCAAGAAGACCGTGAAGGAGCTGCACTCCTACGAGCTCCCCGAGATCGTTTCGGTGTCGGTCGACGACGGCGAGAAGAGCGCCCTGGCCTGGATCGCGAGCGTGGTCAAGGGAGGCCGGGAGAATTACTGACCCGCCGGCGACGGCGCGGGTGACGGAGAGGGCATGGGCGCCGCCACCGCCGCCGGCACGTTGAGCCGCTCGAACGCCTTCAGGAAGCACTCGAGTATCGCCAGCTTCTGCCCCTCGAAGGTCAGGTAGATCCGCTCCATCTCCTTCAGGTAGGCGTCCGGAGCGCGCCGGGGCGCGTTCTCGGTTACGAACTTCACGACGCCGGCCAGACGCTCGTGCGGCAGGCCGCGCGCCACGCTGGCGTCGTTCTTCAGCTTCAGCGTGAAGGCGTTCAGGGCGGCGACCGCCCCTTCGACGAAGGTCTGGCGCTCGCGGGCCGTCATCTTCTGCCAGCGCGCGAAATCGAGACCGGGCGGGAGCGGGCCCAGGGGCGAGGCGGGCGGGGCCGACGGCAGAGCGGGTGGCGGCGTTGGCGTCGCCTTCTCGCCCGCCGGCGGGTTCTCGAACAGAGGCGGCTCCTCCTGGGCCATCAGGGAGGCGCCGACCGCCGCGACGATCAGGACCAGCCCCAGGGCACTTCGTCTCATCGTCGATCTCCTCCGCGTGATCCGCGCCGCGCCCGGGCGCGGGGGGCACCCGCCGGCGGCACATTCTAGCGACCGCCGGCCGCGCCAGCAAGCCCGCCCGCTCCGGATGCGCGCGGACCTCAGACCGCGGCGAGCCCGCGCTCCAGATCGTCCAGGATGTCCTGCACGTCCTCGCAGCCGACCGAGATGCGCACGAGGGAATCGGTGAGCCCCATCGCCCGGCGGTCCGGCTCCGGCACCGAGGCGTGGGTCATGGTGCTCGGCTGGCAGATCAGGGTCTCGATGCCGCCCAGGCTCTCGGCGAGGGCGCACAACGTGAGGGGTCGGAAGAAGCGCTCGGCGGCCTCGCTGCTCTTCAGATAGAACGAGATCATCCCGCCCGACCCGCGCGTCTGCCGGAGCGCCAGGGCGCGCTGCGGGTGCGACGGCAGCCCCGGGTAGAGGACGCGCTCGACGCCCCGATGGCCCTCGAGGAAGCGTGCCACCCGCAGGCCGTTCTCGTCGTGCGCCCGCATCCGCAGCGGCAGCGTCTTGATGCCGCGCAGGACCAGCCAGGAGTCGAACGGCGAGAGGATCGCCCCCACGGAGTTCTGCACGAACTTGATCCTCTCGGCCTGTTCGTCGCGCGCCAGGATCACCGCGCCGCCGACGCTGTCGGAATGGCCGTTCAGGTACTTCGTCGTGCTGTGCACGACGATCTCGGCGCCCAGGTCCAGGGGACGCTGCAGGCACGGCGTGAGAAAGGTGTTGTCCACGACCGAGATCAGCCGGCGCGCGCGGCACAGCGCGGCGATCGCCGCGATGTCGGTCAGGATCATGATCGGATTGGTCGGGGTCTCGACGTACACCATGCGGGTGTTCGTCCGGAGCGCCGCCTCGACCGCCTCGATCGAGGAGGTGTCGACGTAGCTGAAGGTGAGGCCGTAATCCTCGAGGACGCGCGCGAACAGCCGGTAGGTTCCGCCGTACACGTTGCGGCTGACCACCACGTGGTCGCCGGCCTTCAGCAGGGTCATGACCGCGCTGATCGCCGCCATGCCGGAGGCGAAGGCGTAGGCGGCTCGCCCGCCCTCCAGGACCTTGAGGTTCTCCTCGAGGGCGGACCGGGTCGGGTTGATCGTGCGCGCGTAGTCGTATCCCAGGTGCCGCCCGGGCGACTCGTAGACGTAGGTCGATGTCTGGTAGATCGGAGTCATGACCGAACCGGTCGTCGGGTCCGGGCGGACACCCGCGTGGATGGCGTCGGTGGAGAGTCCCATCACTGCACCTCGTCGAAGATGCCCTGGCTCACGTAGCGCTCCGCGATGTCGGGGAACAGGGTCACGATCTTCCGGCCGGGGCCGATCTGCTCCGCCACGCGGGCGGCCGCGAACGCCGCCGCCCCCGACGATCCTCCGACCAGAAGACCCTCGCGGCGGGCCAGCAGGACGACCGTCGCGAACGCGTCGCGGTCGGTCACCGCGACCACCTCGTCGATCAGGCTGCGGTCGAGAATCTTCGGCATGAACGAGTTGCCGATCCCCTCGACCTTGTGCGGGGCGGCCGTGCCGCCGCCCAGGACTGAGCCCTCCGATTCCACCAGCACCGCGCGCACGCCCGGGTTGCGCTCCTTGACGTAGCGCGTCACGCCGGTGATGGTCCCGCCCGTGCCGGCCCCGAGGACCAGGGCGTCGATCCGGCCTTGCATCTGCTGCCAGATCTCGCGGGCGGTGGTGCGGTAATGCATCTCAGGGTTGGCCGGGTTCTCGAACTGCTGGGGCAGGAAGGCGCCGGGCGTGGCCGCGGCGATCTCCTGCGCCTTCTTCACCGCCCCCGGCATGCCGTCCTCGGTGGGCGTGCTCACCAGGGTCGCGCCGAGCGCCTTCATCACCTGCTTCTTCTCGCGGCTGTACTTCTCCGGCACGACCAGGATGACCTTGTAGCCGCGCAGCGTCCCGACGAGGGCCAGACCGATGCCGGTGTTCCCGGCGGTCGGCTCGACGAGGGTCGAGCCGGGGCGCAAGAGACCGCGCTTCTCGGCCTCCTGGATCATGCCGAGCGCCGCCCGGTCCTTGACGCTGCCGCCCGGGTTCAGGAACTCCAGCTTGGCGAAGATCGAGGCGGCGCGGGGACGATCGTAGGAGCGCAGGTGCAGGATCGGCGTCTCCCCGATGAGATCGAGAGCCGATTCGCAGACCTGCAGCCTGGACACGGCGCGCGTCAGTCGCGATCGTCCGGGCGGCCATGCGACGGGTGCTTCTTGGAATGGCCCTTGCCTTTGCCGCGGTCGTCGCCCTGCGACTCGCCGCGCGCCGCCCTGTCCTGCCGCGCGTACCGGCCGCGATTCTTGTCGGCGACGTAGCGCTCGATCTTGACCCCGTTCTGCCGCTGCGCGATCACCGTGTACGGACTGACATGGTGGTAGCCGGCCGCCACCTGCAGCTTCGCCAGCTCCACCACGTCGCGGTCGCGGATGTCGAAGGTCTCGCCGCGCGGACGCTGGCGCCAGTGGCCCCACGCCTTGCCGTACGGAGGACCGGGATCGCGGTCCAGACCGGCGAACAGGATCCCGGGGGAGACGTTCAGCCGGACCATGATGTCCGACCAGGGGAGATAGTCGAGACGCAGCCGGAGGATCTCCTCGGGCGGCCGCCGCGAAGCCCGCGCCAGCAGCATGATGACGGGGTAGTCGTCCACCGGGGACGGGCAGCGCTCCACGACGGTCGCGGCCACGGCCGGGGGAGGGGCGAAGTAGTCGTTGGCGACGTTCACGAAGATCCGATCGTCGTCGCCCAGGTTCAGGCGGATGGTGGCGTCGTAGAAGACGCCGGCCTCGGCCGGCGCGATCGCGATCGGCATCGCCACGGCGAGAACGGAGAGGACGGCGCCCGCCGCGAACGCGACGCGCGGCGCGCGGGCACGGCGGCTCGTCGGGTTCATCGGGTCTCCAGGGCGATGTGGAACTGGTCGGCCTGCTCGAGGCGGCCGGTGACGTCCTTGAAATCGACAGTGAACTGGCTGGTGTCCCCCGGATCGATGGTCCCCAGCGTCGTTCCGGTGGTTCCCGCCCCGATCAGCTTGCTGTCCTTGTCGTAGATCGCCACGGCGATCCCGACGCGCGCCTGGGCGGACGAGGCGTTGGCGACCTTGACGCTCGCCTTGTAGCCAGCCTTCACGCGCAGGAGGGTCGCCGGCCACTCGAACTTGATGGTGTCGGCGCGGACGTCCCCGACCGCCAGGTCGAGGGCCAGCCACTTGTTCCCCTCGAACCGGTAGCGGCCGGAATTGGTGTCGGCGCCCGCCACGGTCAGGGCCGCCCCCGCGGCCAGAACGAGAAGCACGGCGAAGCGCAGCGTGGGACGCGGGCACGACGCACGAGCGCTCATGGTCCTCCTCTCAGTCCTGGAACTGGATCTGCTTGACGGATGAATTGACGATGAAGATGCGGGTGTTGTTCTCCTGGACGTCCGCCGGCTGGAAGTAGAAGCCACGGCTGTTGGCGGAGTACTCCTCGGTGAAGCCCCAGATCTTCTCGCCGTCCTTGAACTCGACGACGGTGCGCTGGCCGGGCGTGGCCTGGCTCCCGAACCGTTTCGCGCGATCGACCTGCCTGCGGGCGGACCCGTAATCCTTGACGTAGAACAGCGCCTTGAGGTCGTCCAGACGGATCGTCGTCGGGATGCCGCCACCCTCGCTCGGCAGCAGGTGGAACTGCTCCGCGTCCGGGCGGAAGTCCTGCGTGTAGCCGCGCTGCGTCCTGCCGTCTTTGAAGTGCGCCACGACCTTGTCTTCCATCCGTGCCTCCGTCACGAAGGTCCGCCGGGGGGTCGGACGATTACGATTTCGGAATGCCTAGCGGCCCGCCGTCATCGTGGCGTTGCCGTCCACGCACGGGACCCCTTGGGGGGCCAACGCCAGGAGTATCTCACAACTGCCATGCCCCGCCGATATCAATTGAATGCGCGTGCCGGGCGGGTCGATGGCGGTGGCGGCGACGAAACCGAGGGTGATGAGGGTCGTATCGCTGGAGACGGTGGCGGTCTGGTACGGCAACCCCGTCGCGAGATTCGTCGGGGAGGCGATGCCGATCAGGAGCGTTCCGTTGGTGTTGGCGGCCTCGGCGTTGAACTCGCACAGAGGCTGGTTCGGCGTGCAGGTCGTGTCGTTGGGGAAGCAGCAGTCGCCCAGGAGCGTCGAGTTGATCTCGAAGACGTCGGAGACCTGGACGAGCGTCGGGTCGTAGTGGAACTCGAGGGTGTAGGCATCGAAGGTGACGGCGTTGGTGGTGTGCAGATTGACGCGGACCGTCACCAGGTCGCCGGTCGTCTGCTGCTTTTCGAGGAAGACCGCCGGGTTGGGAGTGCCGGTGAACGGATCGATGCTCAGATTGGCGGTGATCGGCTTGATGCGGTTCTCGTTCTTCGACTTGCCGCAGCCCGGGGCGGAGGAGGCGAGAACCAGAAGCGACGCCAGGGCGACGGCGATCCGGGCGACGGGGGCTCCGGCGCGGGGAGGCGCGGGCGCTCTCCCCTGTGTCCACTCTGGCGACATCGATTGCGGCCGGCTCCCGTTCATGCGTCGAGCCGGGAGTATACCGGCGCTCCCGGGCCCCGGCAAGCAGAGCCTGCGCGGGAGCCGCATCCAGCGCGGTGGGCGGGCAGCGTGTGACACGTCCGCCGGCGGACGAACACGCGCTATAATCCCCGCCCCATGACACGCCTCCTCCGATCCGTCGCCGTGCCGGTCGGTCTCCTTCTCGCCGCGCTCGGTCCGGTCTCCGCTCAGGAGATCCGGTTCAACGTCATCCCGTACCGCCTCGACAACGGGCTGCGCGTCCTGGCGCTCGAGGATCACGCCGTCCCGGCCATCAGCTACTACACGTTTTTCCGCGTCGGCTCGCGCGACGAGCGGCCCGGTCGGACCGGGATCTCGCATCTGTTCGAGCACATGATGTTCAACGGGGCGAAGAAATACGGTCCGGGCGCGTTCGACGAGACGCTCGAATCGAGAGGCGGCCAGAGCAACGCGTTCACGACGGAGGATCTGACGGTCTACTACGAGACCTTCCCCTCGGAGGCGCTCGAAACGGTGGTCGATCTGGAGGCCGATCGGATGGCGGGGCTGGCGGTCACGGATCAGAGCCTGGCGCACGAGCGGGACGTGGTGAAGGAAGAGCGCCGCCTGCGCGCCGACAACGACATCGAGGGCGCCATGCTCGAGCTCCTGCAGGGGACCGCCTATCTGGCCCACCCGTACCGGTGGCCGGTGCTCGGCTGGATGCCCGATCTCGACGCCATCACGGCGGGCGACTGCCAGGACTACTTCCGGACGCACTACGCGCCCAACAACGCCACCATCGTCCTGGTGGGCGATTTCAAGCCGGAGCGCGCCATCGCCCTGATCAGCAAGGCGTTCGGAGCGATCCCCGCGCAGCCCGCCGCGCCGGCGGTGCTGCGCGACGAGCCGGAGCAGCAGGGCGAGCGCCGGGCGCTCCTGAAGCGCCCGGCGCAGCTCCCGGCCGTCGCCCTCGCTTACCACGTGCCTCCCGTCTCGTCCGACGAGGTCTTCGCGCTCGACCTGCTGCAGATCATCCTGGGAGAGGGGGAGTCGTCGCTGCTCAACCGGCACCTGGTGCACGACAAGGAGCTGGCGACGCGCGTGCACGTCGAGAACGCATGGCGCCTCGACCCGTCGCTGTTCATCGTCTACGCCGAGGCGAAGCCCGGCACGGGCGCCGACGCTCTGGAGGCGGCCCTGAGCGCCGAGATCGACGCCCTGGCGCATCAGGACGTCGCCGCGGCGGCGCTCCAGAAAGCCAAGAACATCCGCACCACCTCGCAGGTGATGGCGCTGAAGACCAACTCCGGCAAGGCCGAGCAGCTGGGGTTGTTCGAGGCGGACTTCGG
>CAYLND010000155.1:0-8670 GCA_964384905.1 uncultured Acidobacteriota bacterium | reverse complement strand
GGCGACGCCGCCCAGATCGGCCGGCCGCAGACCCGCCTGCGACAACGCCTGACGCAGCGCCGCTTCGTGGGTCTCGGAGCCGCGCGGCCAGCCGTGTGCCGGACCGGTCGCGTGGGTGAGCGCCTCGCCCGACAGCTCGGCCCACGCCATCGCGCCGCGGCGCCGCGCCCGCTCCAGCGACTCCAGGACGACGAAGTAGGCTCCTTCGCCGGGGGTGAAGCCGCGCCGGAGACGGCCGAACGGACCGGGGCAGGCATCCGGCTCCCCCCGGTACGCCGAGCGCAGGCGCGCCCAGTTGCGATCCAGCTCCTCGACCCATTCGTCGGCCCCGCCGGCCAGGACCGCGTCGATCGCGCCGTCCCGGATCAGGCCCGCCGCGGTGACGATCGCCGCCAGCCCCGACGCCTCCATGGCGCCGATGGTGAGATTCGGCCCGCGCAGGCCGAGCAGGATCGAGCACTGGCTCGCCGGTGCGTTCGGCACCGTGAATGGAAAGACCATCGGCGACACCCCCTGCGCCCCTTCCAGACAGCGCGTGGTGAGGAGGGAGCGCAGCGGCTCCACGCCGGCTGTCAGGGTCCCCAGCACGAGACCGATCTCGGCGTTTTGGCTCTCCGGACATCCGGCGGACTGCAGGGCCTCGCGCGCCGCGGCGGCGGCCAGACGCGAGCAGCGGTCGAGACGGCGCCAGACGTTCGGAGGAAACGCGCCGGAGCCCGGCGCCTCACGCACGCGGGCGGCGCACCCTGAGCCGGTCCTCTCGAGCGCCGCGCGCCCCGCAGAAACGGCCTCGAGGAGCGCGTCGAGGCTCGGGCCGAAGGGGCTGAACGCCCCGCCGCCCGTGACCACCACGCGGCGTCTCATGTCCTGCGCTTCTTCGCGGAGTGACCGGACGCGCCGGCGGCTTCCCTCTGATGGTGGCGGGCGATGAGCGCGGCGATCTGCGACGCCAGGCGATCGCGCACCTGCCGGAACGCCTCCCGCACCACGTCCGGACCGCCGTCGACGAAGGTCGGGTCGGGCGTCGACCAGTGCTCGTGCGGAACCCTCATGAAGACGGCGGGGCACGACTGCAGGGCCGAGTCGCACAACGTGACCACCAGATCGAAGGGCCCGGGCACTTCGTCGAGCCCCTTCGAGTAGTGGCGTGAGATGTCGATCCCTTTCTCCCGCATCACCTCCACCGCCGGGCGCATGACCACGCCGGCGGGAAACGTCCCGGCGCTGTACGCCTCGACCTCATCCCCGCCCAGGCGCGTCGCCAGCCCCTCGGCCATCTGGCTGCGCGCCGCGTTGCCCGTGCAGACGAACAGGATCTTGAGCGGGGCCTTCTCCGGGACGCTGTCCTTGTCGTGCTTCCGCGGCGGCCTCACGCGCCGGCCTCCTGCAGGACCAGGCTGCCGTTGTTGCCGCCGAAGGCGCTCGAGTTCGACAGGACGATGCGCAGCCGCGCCGGGCGCGCCGTCCCGGGGACGCAGTCCAGGTCGCAATCGGGACCGGTGGCGCGCAGCCCCGTGGTCGGGGGGATCATTCCCCGGTGCAGGCTCATCAGCGCCGCGAACGCCTCGATGGCGCCGGCCGCTCCCAGACAATGGCCGACGGCGCCCTTGATCGAGACGACCGGGATGTCGCGGGCGCGCCCTCCGAACACCGTCCTGATCGCGCGCGTCTCGGCGGCATCGTTCTGCTCGGTTCCCGTGCCGTGGGCGTTGACGTGATCGATCGCGTCCGGGCCGACGCCCGCCGAGCGCAGGGCCGCCTGCATGGAGCGGACCAGACCGGCGCCGTCCGGCTCGGGCGCCGTGAGGTGATGGGCGTCGGCCGACATGCCATAGCCGGCGATCGTCCCGTACACCCGCGCCCCGCGCCGACGCGCCGCCTCCAGCGGCTCGAGGACGAGGAACGCGGCGCACTCTCCGAGCGACAGGCCCTTGCGATCCCGGTCGAACGGACGGCACGGCTCCGGGTCGACCAGACGGAGGGAGTTGAAGCCCGAATAGGTCGTCCGGGACAGCGTCTCGACGCCGCCCGCGAGGAGCACGTCCTGGTCGCCGCTCCTGATCAGGGACGCCGCCAGCCCCAGGGCGATGGTCGCCGACGAGCAGGCGTTCATGATCGTCTGCACGCGCCCGCGCAGACCCAGGCGTGCGGCGATCAGGTCCGACGTGGTGCACGGGAAGAACCCCAGCGCGGCGGACGGCCGCGGCCTCCGTCCGACGAGCGTCGCGCTCCAGTACTCCTCCGCCTGCAGGAGTCCGGTCCCGCCTCCGCCCAGAATCAGTCCGGCGCGGCGTCCGTCCAGCGCGGCGAGATCGAGACCGGAGTCCTCGACCGCCTGCGCCGCGGCGCCGAGCCCGATCCGATCGCCGCGCGAAAGCCGCCGGCGCGCCTTGACCGACAAGCCGGCGTCGAAGTCGAACGTCGTGATCTGCGCCGCCAGGTGGGTGCGCTCGCCGGACGTGTCGAACAGCGTGAGGGGACCGATCCCGGTCCGCCCGAGCACCAGCCCGTCCCAGGTCGCCGCCGCGGTGGCGCCCAGGGCCGAGATCACGCCCGCGCCGGTCACCGCGACGCCGCGGCTCACGCGCTCTCCTCGACGACGATGCTGAACTCGCCTTCCGCGATCTGCGCCTCCGCCGGAGGAGCATCCGCCCGCTCGGCGACGCAGCGAACGCGCAGGAGCGGCCCCTGTCGCCCCAGGATGGTGGCGGTGATCAGCAGCCGATCGCCCGCCGCGACCGGCCGGTGCAGGCGCAGGGCGTCGATGCCGGCCAGAGCGCCGCGCCGTGAGCGCCCGGCCGGTGCCGCGCAGGAGGACGCGCCATCGGGGAGCCCGCCGAGCGGCACGGCCGCTTGCGCCATCGCCTCGGCGAGCAAGGACAGCGGGTAGCGCCCGGCCGCGGTCCCGGTCTCGTCCCGGACGACCTCGTCCGCCGTCACCGCCTTGATCACGGTGCAGCGCTCGCGCTCCAGCTCCAGGACGACGTCGAGCATGCGGAAGGGATGGGCGTGGGGAGGATGCAGGGCGTCGGTCATGCGGCTCTCCAACGACCGGGCGTGCGAGTTTAGACGACGCTTCCGGTCATTTGCAACCATAGTGGCGCTGAGAGTGTGGAGGCAGCTCGAGGCCCCTTGCCGCCCGCTGGGTGCTCAGAAGGCGCGTAACAGGGCGTGTCGGCTTTCGTTCGGCAGGGCCGGCGTGGCCCACGCCCTGCAGTACAGCTTCATCCGGTCCAATCCCGCCCGTACCCGGTACGGATGGAGACGCTCGGCCAGAACCTGCGGCCAGGTCCACGCGCCCCGGGTCAGTCGCAGGCGGGTCGCCGTCGTCCCGTCGCGGGGGTGACGCTCGGAGCGCGCCTGCACCAGATTCCTCCAGACCACGAACAGCGCGAGGCGCTCGCCCAGTCCGTTGAGGCTGCGCGCGAAGGCGATAGTCTCCCGTCGGTGAGCCGCCTCGCTGTGCCGCAGGAAGCGATGCAACTGGTCGTTGGGGAACATCGCGGCATCGCGGGCGCGCGCTTCGGGGGACCGGGGGCTCCCTTTCCGTCCGCGTAGCGGGTTGGGGTGCACCGTGAGCAGCGCCCGTTCCTGCCGCGCGGCCTCCCGGATGGCGGGGTCGTCGTCGGCCACCAGGCGCAATCGGTCCGGGGCGAGGGGCAGGGACCGGAGCAGGGTGCGGAAGGCGGCCGTGACCGCTCCGGTGGGAGGCCGCCCGTGGAGCCTCTCGAGTCGAGTGCGACGTCGTCTCTGATGCGGGCTCATGACACCGCGCCGTCTCTCCCGCGCGCAGGCGAAGCCGTACACGAACCAGGACCTCGAGCCCGTGGCCGTCGGCAGGGTGCAGGGGAAGTACTGGGAGCCGGCGAAGCTGTCGAAGTCGTCCACCAGGACGGGTTCCCGAACCACAAGCTCCCGCAGAGCGAGCGCTTGCAGCAGCAGGGCGTGCCGGCCGAGCCGCCGGGAACGCCGGGTCACGGTGCTGTGGTGACACAGGAGGCTGCGGGCGATCTGCCGGTGCGCCGAACCGGCCACCAGACCATGGGCGATCGGACGACTCAGCTCGGGGCGCTTGAGATAGTACGAGAAGGCGAAGCTCTGCTGGGAAAACGTCCGGCGGCAGGTGCTGCAACGGAAGCGGGGCACGCTCCGACCGTCGCCTCGTCTCCGGTAAGCGCCGTGCGGGGAACAGCGCAACCCTCCGCTCCGTCGCTGATGCTCGGGGCAGGCGGGCCAGGGACAGAACGCCGGAATGAAGCCGTGGATCAGCTCGACGATCGGCGCCGGCTCCATGCCCGCCCTCTATCAAAAGACGGGCCACACCTTCGAGCGCTTTGTCCACGAGAAGAGCGGGTGCCCGATCCCCCGCGCGTTCAGGGGAGAACTCTTGTCTTCCGTCTTGTGTCGCCCGCGAACAGGAGAACGCTCCACACTCTCTGCGCCACTATGCATTGCATAGCTGGCGGTGTCTCTGGTATAAGGACGGCTCCGCCATGTCCGGCGACACCCAAGCGCTCCGCCAAGAGCTGAAAGAGTTCATCGTGCGCCGCCTCCGGCTGGAACAGACCGATCCCGGCAGCATCGGGGACGACACGACCCTGGTCGGCGGCGGGCTCGAACTCGATTCGATCGATCTGCTGGAGCTGATCGTGGGGCTCGAGAAGGAGTACGGTCTCAAGATCGCCGACGCCGCGGAGGGCCGGCGGGTCCTGACCTCCGTCAAGAGCCTCGCCGACTTCGTGGCCGGAAAGCGTGGCACCGCCTGATCGTCCCGCCACCGATCGCTCCCCGGCGGGATTTGTCGTGGTGATCCCGGCGCTCAACGCCTCCGCCTCGATCGGAGCGGTGGTCGCCAGGGCGAGAAAACACGTCGATCGGGTCATCGTCGTGGACGACGGTTCCGCGGACGACACGGCCGAGAAGGCCCGCGCCGCGGGCGCGGAGATCCTGCGTCACCCGATCAACCACGGCAAGGGCGCGGCTCTCGCCACCGCGTTCGCGCGCCTGCGCGCCGAGGCCGGCCCGCTTCAGGGAGTGATCACCCTGGACGCCGACGGCCAGCACGATCCGGACGACATTCCGGCGTTCCTGGCGCTGCACCGGAGCCGGCGCCCTGCCATCATCGTCGGCTCGCGCGACCGGCAGTTCGCGGAGATGTGGGGGCCGCGCCGGGCGCTGAACCGCTTCTCGTCGGCCTCGCTCCGCTTCTTCGCGGGCGCCGACCTGCCCGACACCCAGAGCGGGTTCCGGCTGTACGACGCGCGCTTCCTGAACGCCCTGCGTCTCGAAGGGCGGCGCTACGAGGCCGAGATGGAGGCCCTGATGCGGGCCGCGGCACTGCGCATGCCGATCGCCTCGGTGCCGATCCATCTGCTGCACGCCGACGGCCGCTCCACCAGCCATTACCGGCCGCTGCGTGACACGTTCCGGATCGTCGGGACCGTCCTGCGGCAGTGGGCGCGGCGTCGTCTGGGCCTCGCGGGCCGGCGGCCGGAATGAGCGCGACGGCACGCGCGGGCGCCGCCGGCGGACGCCGCAAGATCCTGCTCGTCTCGGCGTCGCACTACGAGTCCGACGGCCGGGTGGCGCGCGTGTCGCGGTACTGGACCTCCGGTCTGACCCTCGTGCATCTCGAAGCGCTCACCCCGCCCGACTTCTCGGTCGTGCTGGTGGACGACTTCATGCGCGAGCCGCCCCTCGAAACCGACGCTGACCTGGTCGGCATCACGGCCATGGGACTGCAGATCGGCCGCGCCTACCGTCTGGCCGATCACTACCGCGCGCGCGGCGTGCCGGTCGTCATGGGGGGCGAGTGGGTCTCGCTGAACCCCGCCCAGGCCCTGGAGCATTGCGACGCCATCGTCAAGGGCGAAGCCGAGTACGCCTGGCCGGAGATGCTGGGCGATTTCCAGCGCGGCGGCTTCCGCAAGCGCGTCTACGAGGGCGACCGGCTGCACGACCTCCGGGGGCTGCCGGCGCCGGACCTCGACCATCTGCCGCTGTGGCGCCCCGAGCTGATGCGCGAGAGGATCTATCGCGAGTACTATTTCCAGTTCCCGCTGTACGTGACGCGCGGCTGCCCGTTCCGCTGCGAGTACTGCTGCATCACGCAGTTCCACGAGGCGACGTACCGGGTCCGCCCGATCGGCGAGGTGCTGCGCGATCTCGCGGCCGTCCGCGCGCGCGGCTCGCGCAACGTCCTGTTCATGGACGACAACCCGGTCGCCGACCGGCGGTACGCGCGCGAGCTGTTCCGGGCGATGATCCCCGAGGGGATGCGCTGGTGCAGCCAGTGCACCGTCCAGATCGCCCAGGACGGGGAGCTGCTCGACCTCGCGGCCCGCAGCGGCTGCTTCCTCCTGTCGATCGGCTTCGAGACGATCAAGCAGTCGAATCTCGACGGCATCAACAAGCCGTGGGCCCGGGCGCGCGAGTACGAGCGCGTCATCCGGGCGCTGCGGCGCCGCGGCATCCAGATCGTGGCCCTCATCATGATCGGGCTGGACGACGACGATCCCGCCGACTTCGACCGCACCCTCGAGTTCCTGATCCGCAACAAGGTCCCGCTCGCGAAGTTCCACCTGCCGATCCCCTACCCGGGAACGCCCTACTATGACCGGATGGAGAGGGAAGGCCGCATCCTGACGCGCGACTGGAACCGGTATCATTACGGCAGCGCGGTGATCCGCCCGAAGCGCATGACCCCGGAGATGGCGGAGAGCAAGTTCTGGGCGACCTATCGCGATTTCTTCAGCATGCGCTCGATCCTGCGCCGCTTCTTCCCGCCGGCGCCGCGCCATCTCAAGATGCAGCTGCACTATCTCACCGCCAACCTGGTGTTCCGGCGGCTGCAGCAGTCCGGCAAGCACCCGTACCTGTATTGACGCCTGGGTGATGGACGCGAGGGGTCAGTCCAGCGCTTCGACGGGGGTGGCCGCGGCCGCCGAGATGCGCTCCAGACTGCGGCGGGCCAGCGCCAGGACGCATCTCTGCTTGACCTCGTTCAGGCTGGCGAGCAGGGCCGGAACGCCCAGGACGGCGCCCGGCAGGAAGACTCCGGCCGCCACGTAGTTGATCGCCGTCATCCCCTGGCGGCCGCCGGCGGCGGCGAGCTCGCGATAATAGGCCGCCACGGCGCGATGGATGTGCGCCAGCAGCCTGGGGAAGCCGATCGGCCTGGTCCTGTAGGCGCATTCGCCGCGCGCCACGCTGGCCAGCCAGGCCGCCGGTGTGTGGCCCGCGGCGACCGTGAAGGACGACCCCACGTGGTCCGGAACGTGCGCGTCGCTTCCGGCCACGGCGGTCTTGCGCAGACCCAGGGCGGCCGCGTAGCGCAGCATCGCCTCGACCGCCGCGGCGCTGCCGGACGGCATCGTGCTGTTGCCCGCCTCGAAGTGCGTGAACAGATCCAGGATCGAATCGACGTAGGCGCGCGGCCGCTTCTGGAACCGGTACGACCAGAAGGGGTGGTTCAGGACGTGCAGCAGCCTCCTCTGGCGCGCGAACGCCACCAGGTCGTGGACGTTCGAGCGCACGCGCCGGATCTCCCGGTGGACCGTCTCGTCCAGGCCGAAGACGTTGACGTGCACCGGCTGGCCGGTGTCGGGGAACCGGGTCTCGACCTCCTCGCCGATGATGACCCGCCCGGCCGCGTCCGGCCGCGCCTCGAGGAGCCGGAGCGCCCCCTCGATCGAATCGTGGTCGGTCAGGGCGACGTAGTCCATGCCGGCCGCCCGGGCCCTCTCGTACACCTCGACCGGATGCGAGTACGAATCGCGCGCCCGCAGCACGCGCGCGTGCCGCCAGGAGGAGTAGCGGGTGTGCAGGTGCAGGTCGCAGCGCCTGAGGGCGACCTCGCGGCGCGGGGCGGTGGGGGCGTCGCTCACGCGCGGATCATACCTGAAAGGTCCCGGACTGCCGCTATAATGCGCCCCATGTCCGGCGTTCCTAACAGAACGCTCCACGACCGGCTCCTCGCCGCGCTCGCCGCCAGCGCGAAGAAGGACGTGGCCACGTTCCTGCCGGCCACCCTGAGGCTCGACGTCGACTCGTTCGAGCGCCGGATCCTCGGGGCCGAGCGGCGCCTGGTGCGCGTCGGGATGGCCTCCGGGATGTCCGCCGCCCAGCCCGACAGCGGCCAGCTCGTCCTGCTGTCGTGCCGGAACATCGACGCGTACCTCGTGGCGATCGCCACCCTGTGGAAGCGCGGCTTCGTGCCGCTCCTGGCCGACGCCGACCTGTCGCGCGAGGAGATCGCCCAGCTGGTGCGCCACTTCCGGCCCGGGTACTGCCTGCTCGACCGCCGCGCCGATCCGGAGGGCTGGGACTCCGAGAGCGCCGGCGATTCGCTTTTCGAAATCGACGAGGCGGGGAGCGGTAAGCTCGATACGTCCTGCGCGTCGGTCCTGCCAAAGGATCTCGGCGATTGGGCGGGCGCCGCCGAGTTCTTGCTCGGCGCGAATTTTGCCGGCAAAGATCTGAAGGAGCTGTCGGCGATCGACAAGGCGCGTGCGCAGGACCGCAATGCCCCGATCGCCTGCCGCCAGGGTCTGGGCACCCTGATCGCCAGGCTCGGCGAGCAGGTGCCATCAGTGCTTTCGACGCCGGCCAGCCGCATCGTCTGGAGCAATCGCGATGTCAGCGTGGAGACGCAATCGGGCAAGATCGCCG
>CAYLND010000154.1:0-8673 GCA_964384905.1 uncultured Acidobacteriota bacterium | reverse complement strand
GGGGGGGCCGGGGGGGGGTAGGGAGGGTGGGGGGGAGGGCCGGGCGGCGCCGCCGCGCAGCGGGGGGCGCGCGCTCACAAGCTCGGCCTCGCCCGGTTCAATGGGGGCGCCCGTGTGGGCCGACGGGGCCACCCCCTGCCTGCACCGGCTGTTCCGCGAGGTCGCATCCGACGTTCCCGGGCCGGACGGCAAGGAGACTCTCTACGCCGCCTGGGTGAGACTGCAGAACGCGGCGCGCGAGCTCGGCTCGGTCGACGCCTTCGCGATCCGCGGCAGTCCGTCGGAGCCGCTGACCGAGCCCCAGATCGACGACGTGCCGCTGGGCGACGATCAGACGCCGTTCGTGGAGTTCCTGGCTCTGCCCGGCAGCGACATGTACTACGGGGCCGATTACGGGATGTATCACTCGTTGTACGAGGATCGCCGCTGGATGGAGACGGTGGTCGACCCGCAGTTCAGGCATCACCGCGTCATGGCGGAGTTCCAGGGGCGGCTCGGGCTGCGCCTCGCCGCCGCCCCACTGCTGCCGCTCGATCCGGCCGGCACGGCCGCCGCGTGGGACCGGGCGTTCGGGGATCTGCGGGCGCGGGCGGGGGAGAGACAGGCCGCCCCTCGCCTCCTGCGTCCCGTGGAGAGGGCCCTGAAGCGCTTCCGCGAGGCGGCGCGCTCCTTCGCGAAGGAGCGCGACGAGGCGCTGACGGTCGAGTCGTGGCCGCTGCGTCCGATCCCCGAGCGCCTGGGGTCGATCAGCCGCGAGATCGCCGAGACGGAGAGAGCCTTCTTCTCCGAGACCGGTCTGCCGGGCGACCGCTGGCACCGGGGCCTGTGGGTCGCGCCCCCCCGCCCGGTCGCCGGTCTCACCGAGGAGCGTCTGCCCGGGCTGCGCTGGCCCCTCGAGCTCGATCAGGAGTCCGTTCTCTCGAGCCAGGTGACCCTGTACACCCAGGCGCTCGACGAGGCGACGTCCCACCTGCACCGGGCGCTCGGATTGCTCTCCATCACCTCGCACCCTGCCATGCCGTAGCGCGAGACGCGGGTTCCGGGCCGGCGCTCAGCGGAACATCGGCGCGATCCGGTCGAACGCCGCGAGGTGCGCGTCGATGTCGTCCCGGGTGTGCACGATCGACACGGTCCAGACGTCGCCGCCATAGTGGTGCGCCGGCATCACCCCCTGGTTCATCATCGCGAACCAGTAGAGACGGAAGGCGTCCTCGTCGGCGGTCATGAACTCGCGATACGAGCGCAGCGGCCGGTCGGTGAAGGTGATGATGCCGCACGGCCCCACGCCGTTCACTTGGGCGGCCAGCCGGTGCTCGCGCACGATCGCCCTGTAACCGTCGACCAGGCGGCGGTTCAGCTCGAACACGCGCCGGTACGCCTCGATCGTCAGGAGGTCGCGCAGCACGACATTGGCGACGCACAGCACCAGGGGGTTCGCGCCGAACGTGCCGACCTGGATGACGCTGCCGTCGGCGACCAGGCGCATGATCTCCTCGTCGGCGCCGATCGCGCCGAGCGGCAGACCGCCGGCCAGGGCCTTGGCGACGCAGACGATGTCCGGCCTGACCCCGTAGTGCTCGGTGGCTCCTCCCGGCGCCAGCTTGCAGCCCGTCTTCACCTCGTCGAAGATCAGGAGCGCGCCGTTCTCGTGGCACAGATCGCGCAGCGCCGCGAAGAAGCCCGGCTCGGCCTCGATGCAGCCGCAGTCCATCATCACCGGCTCGGCGATCACCGCGGCGATCTGCCCCGGACGCTCGCCGAACAGGGCCTTCACCGACTCGAGGTTGTTGAACACCGCCATCAGGGTCAGCGCGTAGGTCTCCTCCGGGATGCCCTGCGAGGCCGGCACCTTGACGCCGCGATCGCCGCGGCCCAGAGCCCGCAGCGGCGCGCTCGTCGTCACCAGCGTCTGGTCGTTGTGCCCGTGGTAGTGTCCCTCGAACTTGACGATGAACTTCTTCCCGGTGTAGCCGCGCGCGATCCGCAGCGCCGTCATCGTCGCTTCCGTCCCGGAGTTGACGAACCGCCACATCGAGTGGCCGAACCGCCCCGCGAGCTGCGTCGCGACCTCCTGCTCGAAGAGGTGCGGGATGCAGTAGAGCAGGCCCCGCTCGGAGGCCTGCTCCGCGATCGCCTTCACCACGGCCGGATGGGAGTGTCCGACCAGGAGGCTCCCCATGCTGAGCATGAAATCGATGAACTCGTTCCCGTCCAGGTCCCAGATCCGGCTCCCCTGCGCGCGCGAGACGAACATCGGATACGGGTCCATGAATCGGAAGTTGCTGCCGACCCCGCCCGGCACATGCTTCTTTGCCCTGGCGTACGCTTCGGCGCTCTTCGGCGTCTTCATCACCCACTTGTCGATTTCACTTTGAAGATGGGACATGTCGTATGACTCCTTTCTTGCTCTCCGGATACACGTCGAGCGCCGCGTGCGGTGTCCTGAACCCACCGCCGGGTTATGTGTCGTCGTGCAAATGCTTGATTTTGCGCGGGTACGTAGTCAGGTTCGGGCACTCGTTGGAGCGCGGCACGCCGAACGTCGCTGCCCTTGCCTGCGAGCTCGGCGTTTTACGGATCATGACTGCCCCCTCACCGGAGACCCCATCCTAGTCTCCGGAGCGGGGAGGAAGTCAAGCGCCCGGCGGGACGATCATCCCCCCGCCACCGCGGGGATGATGGTGACCTCGTCGCCATCGGCGACCGGAGTGGTCGACCCGTCGAGCAGGCGGACGTCGTTGTCGTTGACGTAGATGTTGACGAAGCGGCGGAGCTCCCCGCGGGGGCCGCGCAGCTTGCCGCGCAGCCCTTCGTAGCGGGTCTCGAGGCCATCGAGGACATCACCGAGGGTTCTCCCCTCCAGCTGCACCGATTCGTCGCCGCCGGTCTGGCGGCGCAGAACCGAAGGAATTCTCACCTGGACTGGCATGAACGGCTCCGGTTGGAGCGGGCGGCTAGCGCGCCCGGCCCGAAGAAAAAGGCGCCGCGGGGGCAGAGCGCCCGGATGATGAGGTGGTTGCGATGTTCGACGGGGGCGCATCGGCGGCCCCGATGGCGGCGGCGGGGACGGGGCGGTCCGACAGGATGCCTTCGAACGCCTCGAGCCGAGGCTCGATGACCGGATAGGCCGCGGCGCTCGCCGCCAGGGCGTCGGTCGTCTTCAGCCCGTTCCCGGTGATCACGAGAACGACCGGCTCGTGGCGCGGCAGGCGGCCCTGGCTGACGAGCTTGCGGGCCACGGCGACGGTGACGCCGCCGGCGGTCTCGGCGAAGATCCCCTCGGTCTCGGCGAGCAGTCGGATCCCCCCGACGATCTCATCGTCGGTGGCGTCCTCGGCCCAGCCGCCGCTGTCGCGGATGGCCCGCGCCGCGTAGAAACCATCGGCCGGGTTGCCGATCGCCAGACTGCGAGCGATGGTGCGCGCCTTGACCGGGCGGATCTCGCCGCGGCCCTCCTTCACCGCCGCCGCGATCGGATTGCAGCCCGCCGCCTGGGCGCCATGCAGCCGGGTGCGGCCGGTCTCGATCCAGCCGAGGAGCGCCAGCTCCTCGAACGCCCTGCCGATCTTCGTGAGGAGCGAGCCGCCCGCCATGCAGCACACGAGGTGCGCGGGCCGCCGCCAGCCGAGCTGCTCGGCGATCTCGTAGCCGACGGTCTTGGAGCCCTCGCCGTAGAACGGCCGCAGATTGACGTTGACGATCCCCCAGCCGTGCCGGTCGGCGATCTGGCTGCACAGCCGGTTCACCTGGTCGTAGTCGCCGCGCACGCCGACCAGACGGGCGCCGTACACCGTGGTGCCGAGGATCTTGGCCGTCTCGAGGTCGTGCGGCACCAGGACGCAGGTGTCGAATCCGTGGCGCACGCCCTGGGCGGCGACGGCGTTGGCGAGATTGCCGGTGGACGCGCAGCCGACGGTGGTCATGCCGAACTCGCGCGCCTTGGTGAGAGCCACCGACACCACGCGGTCCTTGAACGATAGGGTCGGGAAGTTCACCGCGTCGTTCTTGATGTACAGCTCGTCGAGGCCCAGACGCTCCGCCAGGCGGGTGGCGCGCACCAGGGGAGTGAAGCCGACCTCCTGGCCCAGGATGTCGCTCCCGTCGATCGGCAGCAGCTCGCGGTAGCGCCACATCGAGCGCGCGCGCGGACCGACCGTGCCCGGGTCGAGCGACCGGCGCAAGGAGTCGTAGTCATACGTCACCTCGAGCGGGCCGAAGCACTCCTCGCAGATCGCCCGCGGCGCGATCGGAAGCTCGGACCCGCACTCTCTGCATCGGAGACCTTTCACGTAGCTCATCGCATCCCTCTCGACCCCTCGCGGGTCATCCGGCCGTGATGTCGTCGTAGGCGGCGGCCGCCCGGCGCATGTCGTCCGCGGTCGTCAGGATCCCCACGCTCAGCCGCACCGTCCCTTGCGGGTACGTGCCGAGGTGCTTGTGGGCGTACGGGGCGCAGTGCAGCCCGGGGCGCACCGCGATGTCGAACTGCTCGTCGAGGATGGCGCCCACCTCGGCGGGGGCGAACCCCTCGAGATTGGCGCTGACGAGGCCGACCCGTCCCTCGCCGTTCCGCTCGGTGATCACGCGGTCGGCGCCGTACCAGCTCAGGCGCTCGGGTCGCCGCAGAGAGGTCACGAACGTCTTGATCAGATCGCGCTCGTGCGGCAGGACGGTGTCGACGCCCCGCCCGAGCAGCACGCGCACCCCCTCCCGGAGACCGGCGATGCCGAACACGTTGGGCGTGCCGCCTTCGAGCCGGTGCGGGAGCTCCTCCGGCTGCACCGGGCGGGTCGAATCGCCGCCGGTGCCGCCCTCGCGCCACGGCCGCACCGCCGCGCGCTCGCCGACCACGAGACCGCCGGTCCCGGTGGGGCCGCACAGCCCCTTGTGCCCGGTGAACGCCAGGAGATCGATGCCGTCCCGGTCGAACTCGATCGGCACCACTCCGGCGCTCTGCGCCGCGTCGATCAGGAACAGCGCGTCGCGCTCGCGCGCGATCGCCCCGATCGCGGCGATCGGCTGGATCGTGCCCGTGACGTTCGAGACGTGCGTCAGGGCCACCAGGCGCGTGTTCGGCCGGAAGGCGCGCGCCACGTCGTCGGGATCGATCCGGTGATCGCCGGTCGCCGGCAGCCGGGTGAGCTGGATGACGCCGTCCTGCTCGAGCTGGTTGAGAGGCCGCGACACCGAATTGTGCTCGAGGACCGAGGTGATGGCGTGGTCCCCGGCGCGCAGCACGCCCTTGATCGCCATGTTGAGGCCGTCGGTGGCGTTGTGCCCGAAGACGATGCGCTCGGGACGCGCGCAGCCGAACAGCCGGGCCAGGAGCCGACGCGTGTCGGTGATCATCGACTCGGCCTCGACCGCCCGGCGGTGCCCGCCGCGGCCGGGATTGGCGCCGGCGGTGCGCACGAACTCCTCCATGCCGCGATAGACCGGCTCGGGCTTGGGAAACGACGTCGCCGCATTGTCCAGGTAGATCATCGAGCGCCTCTCGGGCCGCCGCGCGTCCTGCAGCCTCCGTCCCTCACGTGCCGACGTAGCGCGAGTAGATCGATTTGGCGACCGCCGCGTCGGTGGTGCCGCCGACGATGGCGCGGCCGTCCGCGAACACCGTCAGGCGATATTGGTCGATGTCGGCGCGCAGAAGGAACCGGTTCTTCTCGATCGCGCCGATCGGTCCCAGACGCCGCGCCACCTCGTCGAGGTCGAGCTTGAGACCGTCGCGCCGGCGGATCTGCACGGCGTTGCGGCCGCACAGGGTGGCCGTGTCCGAGCCGAGCGCGCCCTCGAGGTAGGGAAACTCGCGCCGCCCGCAGCACGGGCACGCCGGCTCGCGCGGCGGCAGGTCGACCTGCGTCTGGCGCCCCTCCCAGACGTCCACCATCGACATCCTCCGGCTCACCCGATCGCGCCGGCCCGCGAGGATCTTCAGCGCCTCGGCCGCCTGCAGCGAGGCCACGATGCCGACGATCGGCCCGAGCACCCCCGCCGTGTCGCAGGTGGGGGAGAGACCGGGCGGCGGCGCGGTCTCGAACACGCAGCGCAGGCAGGCGCCGTCTCCCGGCAGCACCGGGAAGGTCAGACCATACGAGCCGACGCACGCGCCGTAGATCCACGGGGTCCCGGTCTGGACGCAGTAGTCGTTGATCAGAAAGCGCGCGTCGAAATTGTCGGTCGCGTCGAGGACGAGATCGAACCCGTCGAGGAGCCGGCCGGCGCTGGAAGCGTTCAGGTCCTCGACCACCCCCTCGACGCGCACCAGCGAGTTCGTGGCGCGCAGTTTCCTCTCGGCGGCGACCGCCTTCGGCACGATCCCCCGCACGTCGTCCTCGTCGAACAGGATCTGGCGCTGCAGGTTGCTCTCCTCGACGAAATCGCGGTCGATGATGCGCAGGTGGCCGACGCCGGCGCGCGCCAGCAGGGAGGCCTGCACCGTGCCGAGGGCGCCGCAGCCGACCAGGACGGCGCGCGCCGCCATCAGGCGCGCCTGACCCTCGGCGCCGATCCCTTCGAACAGGACCTGACGCGAGTAGCGCGGCGGGATTCCGGTCTCGTCCTTCACGGTCTCGCCCCCAAAAGAAAAAACCTCTTCGAGACGACGTCGAAGAGGTTCGCTGGAACGACTCCTTCGCCTTCCGTCTCTCATCTGCCGGGGCTCATGAGCCCCGTCGGAGTTGGCACCGGCCATCCCGTTCCGGGATCGGTTGCCGTGGGATCATCGGGCCTGTCCCTCCCCCACTCTCGATAAGATGGAAGAACTGGATTGTGGATTGAGTGCCGGGTCGCCCTCCTCAATGAAGACGGATCGCAAATTACCACGCGACCGGAGCGCTGTCAACCCGCGTCGCGCGGCGCGGGGCGTGCGCCGGCGATCTGTTGCGCAATGTGAATCACCAGAGTCTGCGATGGACCATAGGACGCCACCTTTCCGACCGGTCGGTCAGTATGCTATAGTCCCTGACAGTACGGCGTGCCAGCTGTTCAGTGTCGTGAATATAAGGCGCGCTTTACATTGTCTCATTATGTGGTACTCATGACGACGATCGACATCAATCCGGTTGACAGCATGCGGTTCGACCCGTATAAGAGCATTCACGTTCTGGTGTAGGGAGCCCCTTGTGTCACACCGGATCACCATCTTCGACACCACGCTGCGGGACGGCGAGCAATCGCCCGGCTGCAGCATGAATCTCGAGGAGAAGGTCCGCATGGCCCGGCAGCTCGACGCGCTCGGCGTGGACGTCATCGAGGCCGGCTTCCCGATCGCCTCCGAGGACGACGAACGGGCGGTGCGCGCCGTGGCCCGCGAGGTCAGGCGTCCGGTGATCGCGGCGCTGGCGCGCACCACGCGAGAGGACATCGAGCGCGCCTGGCGCGCGATCGAGCCCGCCGCCCGGCCGCGGCTGCACACCTTCGTCGCCACCTCCGACCTGCACATCCAGCACAAGCTCAGGAAGACGCGCGCCGAGGTCCTGGACATGGCGGTCGAGGCCGTCCGTCTGGCGCGGTCGTTCACCTCGGACGTCGAGTTCTCGGCGGAGGACGCGACCCGCAGCGACCTCGACTTCCTGTGCCGGGTGGTGGCGGCGGTCGTGGAGGCCGGGGCGACCACGATCAACATCCCCGACACGGTGGGCTACACCGTCCCCTCGGAGTTCGCACGCCTCATCCGCACGCTCCAGGAGCGGGTCGCCGACGTCCGCCGGGCCGTCCTTTCGGTGCATTGCCACAACGATCTCGGGCTGGCCGTGGCCAATTCGGTGGCCGCGATCCAGGCCGGGGCGCGGCAGGTCGAGTTTACGGTTAACGGCCTGGGCGAGCGGGCCGGCAACGCCTCGCTCGAGGAGATCGTCATGGCGCTGTACGTGCGGCGGGACATCCTGCCGTTCACCACCGGCGTCGTGACCCAGGAAATCCATAAATCGAGCCAGCTCCTGTCGAGCATCACCGGGATGCACGTGCAGGCCAACAAGGCCGTGGTCGGCAAGAACGCCTTCGCGCACGAGGCGGGCATCCACCAGGACGGCGTGCTCAAGGAGAGACGCACGTACGAGATCATGACCCCCGAGTCGGTCGGCATCAAGACGAACCGGCTGGTGCTCGGGAAGCATTCCGGCCGGCACGCGCTCGGCAAGAAGCTCGCGGACCTGGGCTACCCGCTGGCGCGGCCCGACCTGGACCGCGCGTACGCCCGCTTCATCGAGATCGCCGATCAGAAGAAGGAGATCTTCGACGAGGATCTGATCGCCATCGTGCATGACGGCATGCGCGACGTTCCGGAGGTCTTCCGTCTGAAGATGCTGCAGGCCTCGGCCGGCACCCAGAAGCCGTCGACGGCGACGGTGATCCTGGAGACCGAGGGTCGCGAGCGCGTGGCCTGCGCCGTGGGCGACGGCCCGGTGGCCGCCGCCTACAACGCCATCGACACGATCACCGGGTTCCGCGGCCGGCTCCTCGACTACTCGATCCGGGCGGTGTCGCGCGGCCGCGACGCCATCGGCGAGGTGTCGGTGCACGTCGACTTCGACGGGCGCACGGTCACCGGCAAGGCGGCCGCGACCGACGTGGTCGACGCCAGCGTTCGCGCCGACCTGCACGCCGTGAACAAGGGACTCGGTCTGGCGCAGGCCCTCGACGCCGCCGAGGCGCCGCGGCCGCTGCCGCGCGCCG
>CAYLND010000153.1:0-8825 GCA_964384905.1 uncultured Acidobacteriota bacterium | reverse complement strand
CGCCCGCCGCACCAGGACGCGAGCCGCCACGCTGATCCTCCAGCTCGGCGCGCACGCCTCCTTCCTCGAGGTCACCGGTCGGGCCGGGCGCGGTCCGCGAACGTGTCTTCTGCGGATCGACCGGCCGAAGCCAGCCTGAGAGCATGCACCGGCGCTCATGAGACCGATCGGGCCTCCGTCCCCCGCCGCGATCACCCTGGTGCTGGGCGCCGGCGGCGCCCGCGGCGTGGCGCACGCCGCGGTGCTGCGCGGTCTGCGTCGCGAAGGCGTTCCGATCGATGCCATTCTCGGGTGCAGCGTCGGGGCCATCGTCGGCGCCATGTACGCGGCGGTGGGGATGGAGCCCGACGAGATGCTCGACGCCTCCCGCCGTCTCACGCCGCTCTCCCTGCTCGCCTTCGCCCTGTCCCGCTGGCGCCTGCCGCTCATATCGCGGGCCGCGCTGGCGCGGGCCGGGGCCATTCCGGGCTACCTGGATCGCCTCGAGCGCGCCTCCTTCGAACGCCTGCACCACGGGGTCCGCCGCCTGGGGATCCTCGTGTTCGATCTGCTCCGCCGGGAGGAGATCCTGGTGCTGGGAGGGCCCGAGCGGCCCGCAGCGCTCCCGGTGGGTCCGGCCGTGAAGGCCTCGGCGGCCATCCCGGTGCTGTTCCCGCCGCTGCGCGCCCGGCTCGGAGGCCGGACGCGCTATCTGGCCGACGCGGGGTGGTTCACGGCGGTGCCGATCGAGAGGGCCTTCGCGCCGCCGGTCGGCGCCCGGCGGGTCATCGCCGTCGATCTGTCGCTGCTCGTCTGCTTGAGACAGGCCCGGCGCCGCTACTGGGAGGGGCTCGAGGAGGCCTGCGGCGACCGTCTGGTCGTGCTCCGGCCGGACGTGCGCGGCTGCGGAACAATCGTGGCGCGGCGCGCCGACCCGGCGCGGCTGAGCGACGCCGCGGAGCGGGCGATCGAGCAGAAGCTCGGCGCCCTGCGATCGTGGGCGCGGCAGACGGCGTGAAGGTTCCGTGGGAAGCCGCATCCACGCCCGTTTTCTTGACACCCCCCGGGGGTGCTGCTAGCATGCGCTCCCTCTCGCGGGGAGGGCCATGAGCGCGCTCGGCGTGATCGGCGGCAGCGGTCTGTACGAGATGGCCGGTCTCGACAATCGGCGCGAAGAGACGGTCACGACCCCGTTCGGCGATCCCTCCGATCGGTTCGTGCTGGGGCGTGTCGGCGGGCGTGACATCGCGTTCCTGGCGCGTCACGGCCGCGGCCACCGCCTGACGCCCTCGGAGATCAACTTCCGCGCCAATCTGCTGGGCTTCAAGATCCTGGGCGTCGAGCGCGTCGTCTCGATCAGCGCCGTGGGCAGCCTGCGCGAGGAGCTGCGCCCGCTCGACGTGGTGATCCCCGATCAGCTCATCGACTGGACGCGCCACCGCCCATCAACATTCTTCGGCTCGGGTGTCGTGGCGCACGTGTCGCTCGCCGACCCGGTCTGCCCGATCGTGGCCGCCGCGCTCCACGAATCGGCGCAGGCGTGTGGCGCGCGCGCTCACCGCGGGGGCGCCTACCTGTGCATCGAAGGGCCGCAGTTCTCCACGCGCGCCGAATCGCATCTGTATCGCTCGTTCAAGGCGGACGTCATCGGCATGACCAACGCCCAGGAGATGAAGCTGGCCCGCGAGGCTGAAATCTGCTACGCCACGCTCGCCATGGTGACCGACTATGACTGCTGGCGCGAGGGAAGCGAGGCGGTGACGGTCGAGGAGGTCGTGGCCCGCCTCCATGACAACGCCGCCATGGCGCAGGCGATCCTGGTCCGCGTCCTCGCCGTCCTGCCGTCGTCGCGCGCGTGCGCGTGCGCCTCGGCGCTGCGGAACGCCATCCTGACCGAGCCCTCCCGGGTGCCCAGGGAGACGCGCGAGCGCCTGCGTCCCATTCTCGAAAAGTACCTGGGTTGAGTGATGTCCCTGCTGGTGATCGGCTCGGTCGCGTTCGATTCGGTGAAGACGCCGTACGGCGAGGCCGAGGAGGTCCTCGGCGGCTCGGCCACGTACTGCGCGGTGGCGGCGTCGTATTTCACCAGCGTGCGCATGGTGGCCGTGGTGGGTGAGGATTTCGGCGACGAGCCGATGTGTCTCCTGCGCGGCAGGGGCATCGACGTGTCGGGTGTCGAGGTCCGTGCGGGGAAGACCTTCCGCTGGTCGGGGGTGTATTCGGACGACCTGAACGAGCGCACGACCCTCGCGACCCACCTCAACGTGTTCGAGACGTTCCAGCCGAAGCTGCGGCGCGAGGACGCCGCGGCCCCGAACCTGTTCCTCGGCAACATCGACCCGGATCTGCAGACGCAGGTTCTGCGGCGCCTGAAGCCCCGTCTGTGCGCCTGCGATACGATGAATTTCTGGATCGAGGGCAAGAACGAGGCGGTCAGGCGGCTCCTGTCGGAGGTCGACGGTCTCCTCATCAACGACTCCGAGGCGCGTCTTCTGGCGGGTGAGTTCAACACGGTGGTGGCGGCCCGCCGTCTGTTGTCCCTTGGTCTGCGGTTTCTGGTGATCAAGCGCGGAGAGTACGGCGCGGCCCTGTTCGCCGGCGGGCATTACTTCGCCGTGCCGGCCTATCCGGTCGAGCGGCCCGTCGATCCGACCGGCGCCGGCGACAGTTTCGCGGGGGGATTCATGGGCCACCTGGCGCGGTCCCAGGACGCCTCGGCTCGGACGCTGCGCGAGGCGATGATCTACGGGAGCGTTCTCGCCTCTTACTGCGTCGAAGACTTCAGCCTGCGCCGTCTGGGGGCGCTGAGTCCGGACGCGATCGAGGCACGGGCGCGCGAGCTGCGCGATTTCCTCAGTCTCGACGGCCCCTCCTCCACGCCATGAACCCCACGCCCTCGGCAGGGGCGGGCGGCCGGATCGCCCTCTCGATCATCCTGCCGGCCCTCCTGGCGCCCCTGGCCGTCCTGCTCGCCCGCGCCGGGGGCGGCGCGCTGATCCTTCCCGTCCTCGCCACGCTGGCGGTCTACCCCGCGCTGGCCATGCTGGTGCTGCACGAGCGGCGCGGCGCGGCGGTCACCGCCGTCCTGCTCTGGACGGCCAGCCTGTCGGCGGCGATCATCGCGTGCACCCTCCGCGACCCGCACGCCCTGGAAGGCGTGGTGCTGCACGGCCGGGCGTATCGCGAGGAGATGTTCGATTTCATCCGCACCGGCTCGGGGACCGAGAGCGATCCGTCCCGCTTCCTTCCGCAGCATCTCCTTCACCTCGCCGTCTTCTGCCTCCTGTCGGCCGCCAGCGGAGGGCTTCTGGGGATCGCTCTGGGAGCCGTCCTCATCGGCTACATGTCGTTCTACGTCGGCTGCCTGGCGGCCGCCGGCGGCTCGCCCGGCACGGCCTTCCTCCTCGGCTGGCCGCCGTGGGCCGTCCTGCGCGTCGTCGCCTTCGTGCTCCTCGGGATCGCCCTGTCCGATCCACTGCTCGGCGTCCTCCGGCAGAGACTGCGCGGCCGGGCGGACCGGTCGGGGGCCGTCGAGACGGCCGCGCGTTCGTGGCGCCGCTGGTACCTGGTCGCCGCGGTCCTGCTCGGCGCCGACGCCGGTCTGAAATTCCTGCTCGCCCCCGGCTGGGCCGTCCTCCTGCGCCCCTGTCTGGGCGGCTGATCCCACTCCTTGACGTCCATCCGGCGGGCCGTTACGATGCCGACTCGTCCGCATCTGCGTCCGGACGCGCCGTCGGGAGCATCATGAGCGTGAAGTCGGTGGGCGGGAATCTCGATGGGACGGGGCTGAGGATCGCGCTGGTCGTCAGCCGGTTCAACGATTTCATCTGCGAGCGTCTGCTCGAGGGCGCGCTCGACTGCCTGCGCCGTCACGGCGTGCAGGACAAGGACATGACGGTGGCGCGCGTCCCCGGCGCGTTCGAGATACCGGTGGCGGCCCGGCGGCTGGCCCTGTCCGGTCAATTCGACGCCGTGGTCTGCATCGGCTGCGTGATCAGGGGAGAAACGACCCACTACGAGCAGATCTGCGCCGAGGTCGCCCGTGGCGTGGCGGCCGTGGCGCTCCAGGCCGGGCTGCCCGTCACGTTCGGCGTGCTGACGACCGAGAACCTGCACCAGGCGATCGAGCGCGCCGGGGCCAAGGGCTCCAACAAGGGCTGGGACGCCGCTCAGGCGGCGATCGAGATGGTGTCGCTGTTCCGTACGCTGGATCGGAGCTCCTAGCCGTGGGCTCGCGACGCAAGGCCAGGGAGTTCGCCCTGCAGATGCTGTACCAGTCCGAAGCCTCGGGGGTCCCGATGAGCGACGTGGTGGCGGTCTTCTGGGGCGACCGCGACGTGCCGCAGGAGGTGCGCCTGTTCGCGGAGCGTCTGGCCACGGGTGCGGCCGGGGCCCAGGCGGAGATCGACGCGCTTCTGGTGGAGAACCTGGAGAACTGGCGACTCGAGCGCCTGGCGATCGTCGACAGGAACATTCTCAGGATGGCGGTCTACGAATTCCTGCACGAGACCGAAACCCCGCCGATCGTGATCATCGACGAAGCGATCGAGGTGGCGCGCCGCTTCGGAGGCGACGACTCCTGGCAGTTCGCCAACGGCATCCTGGATGCCGTCCGCAAGAAGCTCGAGGCCGCCGGCACCCTCAACCGCTGACCCGCGCTCCCCCCTGCGCGGCGCATTACAGTCCTGTCATCGGGCGGGCGCGGGTGGCGATAGTCGCAATCCGGCCTACATTTTATCCCGTGCCTCGCGGTCGCGGAGCGGGGCTGATCCGGCCGCCGCCGATCTGTACGGCGTGGTGCGCCGATCGGAGGACGTGTGAGCGTCGTCGGCAGCCTGGAAGACCTTGCGTTCCCGGATGTGCTGCAGATCGTGCGCGCCAGCAAGCGCTCGGGCACCTTGCGACTCAGGATGAGAGACGGGGACAGGCTGGTCCGCTTCGAGAACGGCGTGATTCGTGACGCCGTGCTCGGACCGGGCCGGCCGAGCCTCGAGGGTCTCCTGGAGCGTCGCGCGGGCCTGGGGTCCCGGGCGATCACGGACGCGCGGGCGCGGGCCGCCCGGACCGGTGAAAGCGTCGCGTGCGTCCTGGTGGAATCCGGTGGGGTCCCGCAGGAGACCGTCGACCGGGTCGTGGGAGAGGAGCTGAAAGCCAGCCTGAGGTCCGTGGTCCTGGCCCAGGAAGGGGAGTTCCGCTTCGAGCTGGACGACGAAGGCGTCCCGGGCGAGCGCGTGCTGCTCCTGGTCGAGCAGTCGGTGCTGCGGCGCGCGATCGAGGAGGAGCTCGAGCGCGGGGGATTCGCGGTGGACCCCTGCGGCTCGCCTGCGCAGGTCCTGGATCGGTCGCGACGATTGCTGCGGGAGGGTGCCGCCTTCGCCTTGATCAGCGATCTCGTCCTGCCGGATGCGGGTGGGAAGGGCTGGCGGGGCGGCCTGGATCTGGCGAGGTCCCTGCGCTCGCTCGCCGCATCGGCCACGTGCGTCCTCCTGGGTGAAATCCGCGACGGAAACATGGAAGCGGAGGCGCGTCGGGCCGGCGCGACCGCCTACCTGGCGACACCCGATCTCGGGAGGACCCGGCTCGCGGACGTGGGGCCCGTTCTGGATCGCTTCGGCACGCAGGTGCGCGACCGCCTCCTGCATCCGGGAGATGCCGGCACCCCGGGCGGAGCCGCGCACGCGGTCAGGGCGGTGGACCACCTGTCCCTGCTGCGCAATCTCGTGGGTGAGCTGCACGCCGAGGAGGAAATCGAGATACCGCTTCTGGTGCTGCGGCTGGCGGCAGAGTATTTCGAGCGGGGCGTGCTGTTCGCCGTGCACGACCGTCAGGCGCACGGCACGGGCGCCTTCGGCGACGAGGGCCGGGGCGCGGCCGGGCTGGACGGACGGGTCCGGGGCGTCGTCCTGCCGCTTCTCCCGGGCTCGGTCCTGGAGACCGCCTTCCGGACGCGGGCTCCTTCGATCGGCGCGATCGAGCCGACCGTCGCGAACGCGCCCCTGCTCGAGAAGCTGGGGTCTCCGGTGCCGCCGGAAGCGGCCATCCTGCCCGTCTCCGCCGGCCCGCAGGTCTTCGCTCTCCTCTACGGAGACAACGGCACGAGCGGCCGGCCGCTTGGCGACCTGCGAGGCCTCGAGATCTTCGTCGCGCAGGCTGGCATCGCTCTCAAGAACATCTCCCTGCAACGCCGCCTCAGGGCGCTGTCCGGGGGCGAGGGCTCGGGAGGGGCCGATGCCTGACGAAGGCGGCGGCGACCGGGACGGCAGTCTCCGCGAATTTCTGTCGGAGGCCGAGGAGATCCTCGACCGGCTGTCGGACCATCTGCGCGAGCTCGAGACGGTGTTCGTCGCCGGGCGATCCTGTCTCGAGGTCGTCAACACCATCTTCCGCGAGACCCACTCCCTGAAGGGGTTCGCGGGCCTGCTCGGCTTCCCGGACATCGCGTCGCTGTCGCACGAGCTCGAGGATCTTCTGTCGCGCCTGCGTCTGGGAGGCGCGCTGGATCGAACGGTCCTGGATCTGCTGAGCGACACCGTGGATGCGCTGTTCGAGGCGCTTCGGGGGCTGCGCTCCCGGGCACCGGCGCGCGGCGATCTCGGGGCGCTGCGCGAGCGCCTGCGCCGCGCCGCCGCGCTCGATCCCCCCACGGACGCGGGCCTCGACCGGCTCGATCTTCCACCCGCCCTGCGGGCCGCGCTGACGGAGTTCGAGGAGGTGCGTCTCGGCGAAGCGCACCGGAACGGGCGGCGGCTGGCTCTGGTGCGCGTGCAGACCAACGCCCAGCACCTGGACACCCTCCTGGACGACGCACAACGGAGGATGAAGGCCATCGGCGAGCTGATCGCCACCCTGCCTGCCCCGGCTCCGTCCGACGGAGTCCTGGCCTTGGACCTGCTGGTCGCGAGCCAGGGGCCTCTCAGCCTGGAGGGCTGGCCGCCGGGGCTGGTTCACGGCGTGCGCCACGTCACGACGCTCGAACGAAACGCCGCGGCTCCGGGTCGCGACCCCGTCGGCGGCCCCGAGGGTGATCTTGAGGATCTGGGTCCTCCCTCGGGGCTGCTGCGCGTCCCGGTGGCGCGCCTCGACGAGATCCTGGCGCGGGCCGGTGACCTGTCGCGGGCGATCGCGTCGCTTCAGGGGGGCGTGCGTTCCGTCCGCGAGCAGCACGCCGACGACCTCAAGGTCAGGCAGCTGGAGCCGCTCCTGCAGGCCATCCTGAAACGGCTGGGCAGTCTGCAGCGCGGGGTGATCGACGCCCGTCTGGTGGCGCTCGATCAGGTGTTTCGCAAGATCGGGCGCGTGGTGGCACGGGTCGCGCGCGCCGTGGGCAAAGAAGCCGACCTGCACACTCTGGGGGCCGACACGGAGATCGACAAGTCGGTCATGGACGCCCTGGCGCCCTCTCTTCTGCACCTGACCACCAACGCCCTCGATCACGGTATCGAGTCTCCGGACGAGCGTGAGCGCGCCGGGAAGCGGCGACGGGGACGCGTCGTGCTGAGCGCCTTCCGGCGCGGGCCATCGGTCGTCATCGACATCGTCGACGACGGACGCGGAATCGGCCTCGGGACGACCCGCGCCGCCGCGGAGGCCCGCGGCCTGCTCCGTCCCGGGCAGACGATCACGCAGGAGGAGGCGGAGGAGCTGATCTTCCAGCCGGGGTTCAGCACCGCTACGCGCGTCAGCGAGGTCTCGGGCCGGGGCGTCGGTCTCGACGTGGTGCGGCGTTCCCTGCGACGCCTGAAGGGGTCGATCGAGGTGCGATCGCTCGAGGGACAGGGCACCACGTTCACGCTCACGGTGCCGATCAGCCTCTCCCTCGTGCCGGCCCTCATCGTGCGATCGACGGGACGGCGGTTCGCGATTCCGGTCAGCTCGATCAAAGAGAACCTGCGGCTCGAGGTCCCGCGTCTGCGCCTCACGGCCGAGGGGGAGGTCTACGATCATCCGGACGGGCCCTTGCGTCTGTTCCGACTGGATCGTCTGCTCGCCGCCCCGGAGGCGCGCGATCGCGACGGCTCGGCGCGCTACGCCATCGTGGCTGGAAGCGGCGCGCGCCGGGCGGGAATCATCGTGGACGATTTCGTCGGGAATCAGGAGGTGGTCGTGAAGCCGCTGGGACGGTGGCTGCGCGATTCCCCGGGAGTCGCGGGTGCGACCGACCTCGGGGACGCCGGAGTGGCTCTGGTTCTCGATCCCGAGGCGCTGGTCGCCGGAGCGAGCGATGGACACGTCGTCCCCTGAGCCGCACGTTTCGGCGGGCGATTCGCCGCAGAGCCGGCGCGTGCTGGCCTTCACGATCGAATCCCGCGCGTTCGCCCTGCCCCTCGATCCGATCGTCGAGATCACGCGCTACGGCGGCGCGACTCCGGTGTCCCACCCCGAGCCGGCGATCGAAGGAATCCTGCCTCTGCGCGGTCGTATGGTGACGCTTCTCGACGTGCGCCGCGTCCTGGAGCGCCCCGCCCGAGCCCCCGGTTCGACCGCCCAGGTGATCGTCGTCGAGACCGCGGGAGACCTGCTGGGACTGGTCGTCGACTCCGTGAGCCGGGTCCTCACCGCCGGCCCGCCGGCGGACCCGCCGGTCCTGCCCGCGGATCTCACCCATCACGGTCTGTTCGAGGGCGTCCTCAGGCTCGATGACATCGAGGTCGTCCTGCTCGACCTCGAAGCGCTCTTGAGGAGACTCTCGTGATCGTCGTCTGCCCCGCGTGCGGCAAGAGGTACCGTCTGCCCGAGCCGGACGCGTCGACGACACGCCGTGTGCGCTGCGGCGGTTGCGGGCGTGTCTTCACCGCCGCGGAGGGCGCGGCCGGCGGCCGCGTCACCCCCGCCGCGCCTCAGGGCGC
>CAYLND010000152.1:0-8878 GCA_964384905.1 uncultured Acidobacteriota bacterium | reverse complement strand
AGCGGCCGGCGGCGGGGGCCGGCCGCGCCTCCGGCGCCCACGGCAGCGGCGCGCGCCGGATGGCCGAGCGGCTCGAGGCCATCACCCGGGGTCTCGATCCGACCAAGAGCATGTTCATCAACTCGAAGCGCGCCGACTTCCTGAAGGCCGGCATCGCCAGGATGCCGGGCCAGAAGATGGCGCTCCTGCCGCTGGTCGCCAACGAGCTGCTGAAGGCCGGCCGGACGGAGGAGGCGATCGCGATCGCCCAGTCGCTGCTGCACCCGTCCAAAGCGGACGAGGTCGAGGCGCCGCCCGTGGCCGAGTCGCTCGACTTCCTGGGTCTGGCCTACATGCGACTGGGCGAGCAGGAGAACTGCGTCGCCCATCATGGCATCGACTCGTGCCTGGTGCCGATCCGGGGGTCCGGGCTGCACACGCTGCCGCGCGGCTCGCGCGGCGCGATCGAGCAGTTCTCCCGGCTCCTCGCGGAGCAGCCCGACAACCTCGGCGCGCGCTGGCTCATGAACATCGCCTACATGACGCTGGGGGAGTACCCGGACAAGGTCCCGCCGCGGTGGCTCATCCCGCCCTCGACCTTCGCCTCGGAGTACGACATCAAGCGTTTCTACGACGTCGCCCCGAAGCTCGGTCTGGCGATCCCGGGCCACGCCGGCGGAGCGATCATGGAGGACTTCGACGGCGACGGCTTTCTCGACATCATGCTCTCCTCGATGGGAGTGAGCGATCAGCTGCGCTACTTCCACAACGACGGCGACGGCACGTTCTCGGACCGCACCGAAGCGGCCGGCCTCATCGGGGAGCTGGGCGGCCTGAACATCGTGCACGCCGATTACGACAACGACGGTCACCCGGACGTGCTGGTGCTGCGCGGGGGCTGGATGAGGACCGACGGCCGCTACCCGAGCTCCCTCCTGCGCAACAACGGCGACGGGACCTTCGACGACGTCACCGAGGAGGCGGGCCTCTTGAGCTTCCACCCGACCCAGACCGCCGCCTGGGGCGACTACGACAACGACGGCTGGATCGACCTGTTCATCGGCAACGAGTCGATGCCGGGCGACCCGCACCCCTGCGAGCTGTACCACAACAACCGTGACGGCACCTTCAGCGATCGCTCCATCGAGCTGGGGAGCGCCGATTTCGGCTACGTGAAGGGCGTGGTCTGGGGCGATTTCAACAACGACGGCCGCCCCGACCTGTACGTCTCGGCGCTGGGAGCGGACAACCGCCTGTTCCGCAACGACGGCCGGCGGCCCCGGCCCGGACCGCACGGGGAGGAATGGCTGTTCACCGACGTGGCGCGGCAGGCCGGGGTGACCGGCCCGAAGGACAGCTTCTCGACCTGGTTCTGGGACTACGACAACGACGGCTGGGAGGACCTGTACGTCGCGGGCTACCGGATCACCGACCTGAGCGATCTGGTCGCGATGCACCTCGGGCGGCCGACGAAGACCGAGATGCCCCGCCTGTACCACAACAACCACGACGGAACGTTCAGCGACGTGACGCATGCCATGCGGCTCGATCGGCTGGCGCTGCCGATGGGATCGAACTTCGGCGATCTCGACAACGACGGCTGGCCCGACGCCTACTTCGGCACCGGAGAGCCGTCGCTCGGGGCGCTGATTCCGAACCGTCTGTTCCGCAACGCGGAGGGTCGCGCGTTCCAGGACGTGACCATGTCGGCGGACGTGGGCAATCTCCAGAAGGGGCACGGCGTCGCCTTCGGGGACGTCGACAACGACGGCGACCAGGACATTCTCGAGGAGATGGGTGGCTGGTTCGAGAGCGACACCGCGCCGCACGTCCTGTTCAAGAACCCGGGCCACGGCCATCACTGGATCACGCTGCGGCTGGAGGGGAGGCGCTCGAACCGCTCCGCCATCGGCGCGCGCGTCCGGGTCCATCTGAGGACCGCGGCGGGCGAGCGCGACGTCTACGCCACGGGGGGCACCGGCGGCAGCTTCGGCGGCAACAGCCTGCAGCAGGAGATCGGCCTGGGGGAGGCCACCGGGATCGAGACGATCGAGGTGCGCTGGCCGGCGAGCGGCACGACGCAGCTGTTCCGGGACGTCGCGATGGACCGGGTCTATCGCGTCATCGAGGGCGAGGCGGCCCCGGCGCCGGTGGAGGCGAAGGTGCTCGGTCTGTGACGTCATGAGAATGGTCCGCGTGGCGGTGATGCCGGGGCAGGGCGCTCCGGTCGAGCTGCGCGAGGTGCCGGAGCCGGCGCTCGAGCCGGGCGCCGCCCTCCTGCGCGTGGAGCTGAGCGAAGTCTGCGGCACCGACGTGGCGCTGCGCGACGGGCGGCTCGCGGGCGTGCCGTACCCGATCATCCCCGGACATGTCTCGGCCGGCCGCCTGCAGGCGATCCGCGGCACGCTGCTCGATCTCGAGGGGCGGCCGTTCCACGAGGGCGACCTCGTCACTTTCCTCGACGTGCACCGCACCTGCAACGCCTGCTGGTCCTGCCTGGTCGCGAAGGCGTCGACGCGCTGCCCGCGGCGCAAGGTCTACGGCATCACCTACGGTCTCGCCGACGGGCTGGCGGGCGGGTGGGCCGACGCGATGGTCCTGAAGCCGGGGACGCTCTGCCTGCGGCTGGACGGCCCGCCCGAGCGGTTCATGACCGGCGGCTGCTCGCTGCCGACGGCGCTGCACGCGGTCGAGCGCGGCGACGTCGGGATCGGCGACACGGTCCTCGTGCTCGGGAGCGGCCCGGTCGGTCTGTCCGCCATCATCGTGTCGCTGATGCGCGGCGCCGCCGCCGTCCTGTGCATCGGAGCGCCGGCGGCCCGTCTGGAGGCGGCGCGCGCCGTCGGCGCCGCGGCCACCTGCGACATCAGCGAGGCCGACGGCGAGACGCGGCTCGCCTGGGTCCTCGAACGCACCTCGGGACGTGGCGCCGACGTGACCATCGAGGCGACCGGCGCGCCCGAGGCGGTCGTCCAGGCGATGCGCTGCACGCGCGACGCCGGCCGGGTCGTCGTCGCCGGCCAGTACGCCGACCACGGCGACGCCTCCTTCAACCCACACGCCGACCTCAACCGCAAGCACCTGGACGTGCGCGGCTGCTGGGGCTCCGACTTCTCGCACTTCCACCGCGCCGTCCGGATCGCGGCCGACCCGGAGCGCTCGCGACCGTGGTCGCGCCTCCCGGCGGAGCGCTACCCCCTGGAGCGCGCCAACCACGCGCTCGAGGACGTCGCCGCCCACCGCGTCGTGAAGGCGCTCATCGTCCCGGGAGACGCCGGCGCGTGAGCCGTCTCAGGAAGGGTCTCGAGCGAGTGGTGTTCTCGCGGCCGGTGTTCGATCTGTTCCAGCGCCTCGGCGTGCACGTGACGCCGAACCACTTCTACAGTCCGGTCCCCGACACCCGCGCGCTCGGCGCCCGCGCCGATCTGTGGGAGACCGACTCGGATCTTCCGGGAATCGATCTGCGCGTCCGCGACCAGCTCGAGAGACTGCGGACCGTCTTCGCTCCGATGCGGCACGAGTGCGACTTCCCGCTGCGCGCCACCGGCACGCCGCACGACTATTTCATCCGCAACGGGGCATTCGGTCTGACCTCGGCGGCCGTGCTGCACTGTCTGATCCGTCACTTCGTCCCGCGCACCATCGTCGAGGTCGGGTCCGGCCACTCGACCTACGTGGCGGCGCGCGCGGCGCGCATGAACGCCGCGGACGGGAAGCCGGCGCAGCTCATCGCCGTCGAGCCGTATCCCAACGAGGTGCTGCGCCGCGGCTTCCCGGGTCTGACGCGTCTCGTCGCCCGCGAGGTCCAGGAGGTCGAGCTGTCGCTGTTCACCGACCTGCAGGCGGGCGACATCCTGTTCATCGACTCGAGTCACGTCGTCCGGGTGGGGAACGACGTCGTCTTCCTGTTCCTGGACGTGATCCCCCGGCTCCGGAAGGGGGTCGTGATTCACGTCCACGACATCTTCTTTCCGAGACAGTACCCGCGCGAGTGGGTGATCCGCCAGCGCCGCTTCTGGGCCGAGCAGTACCTGCTGCAGGCGCTCCTGGCGTGCAACCCGTCGTTCGAGGTCCTGTGGTGCGGCAGTCTCATGCACCTGAGGCATGCCGACGCCGTGCGGGCCGCCTTCCCTCCGCCCGAGGGCCTCGGGGCGGGCGAGGGGTATCAGTCGAGCAGCTTCTGGATGAGGAAGGTCGGGTAGGCGGGCGCCCGCGTACTAAGAGGATACGGCGGTCCCGGCCGGTGACATGAAGCGGCGCACGGCGCGGGTGACAATGCGGCGCGGCATGAAACGGACGCTCCGGGCCATGAGCCGGTTGGTGAGCCCGGGGATGACCAGGGTGCGGCCGCGCATCAGACCCGCGTACCCCGCCCGGGCGACGCTCGGGCTGTCCATCATCAGACGGCTGCGGACCAGACGCGACGCCTTCATGTCGGCGCCGGTCTGGAAGCCGGTCGCTGTGGGGCCCGGGCAGAGCGCCGTGACGGTGACGCCGCTCCCCTCCAGCTCGCACGCCAGCGCCTCCGAGAACGACAGCACGAACGACTTGCTGGCGTAGTAGACCGCCATGAGCGGTCCGGGCTGGAACGCGGCGGTCGACGCGACGTTCATGATCCAGCCGCGGCGGCGCTCGAGCATCCCTCCCAGGAGGCGCTTGGTCAGGTCGACGAGGGCGACCAGGTTCACCTGGATCATCCGCAGCTCGGCGTCGGCGTCGTTCGTCGCGAACGGCCCGTAGACTCCGAATCCGGCGTTGTTCACCAGCCCGTCCACCTGGATGCGCCGGTCCCGCAGCCAGGCGGCGATCGCGGAGGGGGCGCCCGGGTCCGCCAGATCGGCGCGCAGGGCGCGGGCCTCGATGCCGTGCCGGCGCGCCAGCGCCGCCGCGGTGTCTTTCATCTTCGCTTCGCTGCGGGCGACCAGGACCAGGTTCCACCGATCGGCGGCGAACAGCGACGCGAGGTCGAGACCGATGCCGCTCGAGGCGCCCGTGACGAGCGCGGTGCTTCCGGCGTCCGCCCGCATCAGGACCGGACCGCCGTGCCGCGCACGATCCCGACCGCCTCGCGCGCGGCGTCGTAGCCGGCGCGCGTCGCCAGCTCGAAGCTCGGCATGCCGTTGCGGTCGCAATGCGCGAAGGTGATCCGCCCGAGCGGGCGGGTGAGGGCGCGTCGGGCGTCGCCAGTCAGGAAGCCGGGCGTCGGGATCACCATGTGGTGGCCCCACACGTACACGTCCAGACGCGTCAGGTCCGACGACAGACCGGGCACCATCGCCTCGAGATCGTCGGCCATCCCATCGGCCCAGCGCGACCAGGGCTCGGTGAGCAGGTCGGCGCGCGTCGCCCGGCCACCGAGGGGCGCCCACAGGCACAGCACGTTCGGCCGGCTCGGATCCCCGGCGCGCCAGCGCTCGGAGTTGTAGTCGGCGACCAGGAACCCCTGCACCAGGCGTCCGTCGGCGGAATTGAACCAGGCGAGGGGCGCCCCTTTCAGACGGGGCGTCTTCCTGACCGAGGCGGCGCCCATCAGCAGGGCGCCGTAGCGGTACTGCAGATAGTAGTCGCGTCCGGGCGCGGCCATCTCCGGAACCATCCGGCCGGTGATGTGCTTCGGGCAGGCGATCACCACGCAGCGCGCCCGGCGGGCGCTGAACCGCCCGCTGCCTGCGTCGACCAGCGTGACGCGCGCCTCGTCCCCCCTGTTCTCGACCCGCACCGCCATCAGGCCGGTGCGCATCCGGTCCGGGCCGACCTTCTCCGTCAGCCGGCCGGCGAGCCAGGCGTTGCCGCCCGGGAGCGTGATGTCCTCGCCGCCCTGTCCCAGGGAGTTGAACGACAGGAAGGCGTACGCCGACACCTCGGAGGCCTGCCCGCCGATGTCGCTGGTGCTCCAGTCGTCCACCTCGGAGAGCGTGTACTCGCCCCAGCCCTTGCGCCGCGCATACTCCAGCATGGTGATCCGGTCGAGCGCCAGGATATCGGCGTCCCGGCTGCCCTCCTCGACCGGCATCGCGAAGGCCGGCCGCCCGTCGCGCCCGCGCTTTTCGGCCCAGCCGTACATGTCGCGGTAGAAGGCGATCTCGTCCCTGCGGACTTTCTCCGGGAGGGGCATCCGCCCGATCGACTCGGCCGCATCGCCGCCGTACATCGGACCGGCGTACCAGGTGCCATCGATCAGGTTGTTGTTGTCCGGCCCGGGCCCGACGAGGGCCGGGTCGATGCGCGGCGAGCCGTCGGCGGCGATGCCCCGCACCACCCCGAGATCCTGGAACAGGCGCAGCAGGAACGGGTCCTTGGGCCGCACCACCGACCAGGTCGCGCAGGTGTAGTCGGTGCCGTTGGCGTGCCCCTTGCGCGCGTTGCCGCCGATGTAGTCCTCCTTCTCGTACAGGACCACGTCGGACAGGCCGCCGCGCTCCAGCTCCCAGGCCGCCATCAGGCCGGAGACGCCGCCCCCCAGGACGATCGCGTCGTGCAGGGGTCCCTCCGGGACGAGAGTCGACGGGATGGAAAGCGTGCCATCGCGCAGGCGGTGGGCGACGTCGTACGACTCCTCGATCAGCTCGCCGTCGTAGCGCCGGACCGCCGTCGCGCTCCCGAGACCGCGCGACCCGGCGCCGGCCTGGCCGCCGAGGAGCGACCCGACCGACAGACGCGACGCAAAGCCCGCCGCCAGCGTGGCCTTGAGACCGCCGTTCAGGAACAGGCGGCGCGTGATGCCGCGCGCACCGGGGCCGTCGCTCATGTCAGAACTTGACCTTCGGCGCCTGCTGCGCCTCGGGCGCGGCCTCGAAGTACTCGTGCTCCTTGAAGCGCATCAGGGTGGCGAACATGCGGGCGGGAAAGCGCATGATCGAAGTGTTGAAGAGCCGCACCGCGTCGTTGTAGCGCATGCGCTCGACGGCGATCCGGTTCTCGGTGCCCGCCAGCTCGTCCTGCAGGTGGATGAAGTTCTCGTTCGCCTTCAGGGTCGGATAGTTCTCGGCGATCGCCAGCAGCCGCCCGAGGGCGGACGTCAGGCCGGCGTTGGCGGCGGCCGCCTCGGCCGGCGAGGTGGCTCCGGCCAGACGGCTTCTCGCCTCGGCGACCGTCTCGAACACCTCCTTCTCGTGCGCGGCGTAACCCTTCACCGTCTCGACAAGGTTCGGGATCAGATCGGCGCGGCGCTGCAGGACGTTCTGCACCTGAGCCCACGCGGCCTGGACCTGCTGCTCCTGGCCCACCAGCCGGTTGTAGAGACCGACCATGAACATCGCGCACACGAGCAGGACCAGAAGAAGAACGCCGCCGACCACCAGACAGCCGGCCAGACCCTTGTTCATCGCCACACGCCTCCCGTCTTTTGCGCCCCCGCGCGCGGGGACAGGCTGCTACGTCTTCAAGCGGTCGACCACATGGGCCGCCCGCGCGATCTGGTCATGATAGCGCGCGAAGATCGACTTGAGGTCCTGCGGCGCCTTCTCCCCGCGCCGCAGCCGCGCCACCTCCTCGAATGGAGCGCTGTCCAGGCCCGCCGCCGCACAGAACGCCGCGACCACCTCGTGGTTGCTCGCGGGGATCGCCTTCCCGAGCAGGTGCAGCCCGCCTCGGAACAGGGCCGCGAACGCCGGGTACGAGTCCGACAGCAGCCGGCGCAGGGCGCGCGCGTCGTCGTGCCCGAGCACGTACCCTTCGCGCAGACGCATCATCTTCTCGTCCATCTCGCGCTCGCATTGCAGCCGCAGACAGCCGCGGTCGATGGCGATGCCCGCGAACGCGTCGTTGCCGTGGACCACGACCCGGCTCGCCTGGATATCGAGGAACTCGATCGGAAAGGTGTCGGCCGACTCGGCGATTACGGACGGCGAGAACAGGCGCGGCACCGGATGCCCCTTGCCGACGAAGCGCCGCACCGGACGCGACACGGCCTCGAGAGTCGCCGGGTCGAGCGCCTCGAGGACCAGGATCAGGTTGAGATCGCTCGCGCCGTGGTGGTAATCGCCGCGCGCCGCCGAGCCGTACAGGACGACGCTGCGCAGCCGGGGCCCGAGCGCCTCCACGAGGCCGCCGACCAGGGCCTTCAGGATGGGGTCGTTCTTCGCGTCCACGGCGTTCATGACAGGGGTCCGTGTGTCCTCTTGATTGTTGCGCTCCCGATCCGCGTCGCCGGCCGGACCACCCGCCCATCAGCGGCCCGCGCCGCCCCCACCGAAGCCGCCGCCGCCGAACCCGCCGAAGCCCCCGCCGCCGCCGAAACCCCCTCCGAAACCTCCGCCGAAGCCCCCACCGTACCACATTCCGCGGCGGCCACCGCCCGGACCCAGCGGGACGATGAAGACGCGCAACACGACGAACAGGAGGACGAAGAACAGGATCGGGAGCAGGGTGCGCCAGTCGACGCTCGACGCGCGCGGGAGGCGCACGCTCCCGAGCCCCTCGATCGTCACGCCGTAGTTCTCGGCGCACGCCGCCACCAGGGAGTTGCTGGCGGCCACGACGGCGGCTGGAAAGTTCTTGGCGCGCAGCGGCGCGACGACGTAGCGGTCCAGGATGGCGCCGACGCGGCCGTCCGGCAGGAACCCTTCGACGCCGTAGCCGGTGGCGACGAAGACGTGCGGCTCGTCGGTCGTGAACGCCGCCACGATGCCGCGGTCCTCGCCCTTCCGGCCAGCGCCCCATTCGCTGCCGACGCGAACCGCGAAATCGGCCAGCGTCTCGTCCTCGAGACGCGGGACCGTGATCACCACGAGGGCGACGCCGGTCTTCCGGAACAGCTCCGCGTGCCGGCGCTCCATCGCGTCGATCGAGCCGGCATCGAGGACGCTCGCGAGATCGTGCACCGATCGATCGCCGCGCGGCGGCAGCCGCAGGCGCGCGGCCTCGGCGCCGCCCGCCGACAGGAGCGCCGCGACGACGC
>CAYLND010000151.1:0-8892 GCA_964384905.1 uncultured Acidobacteriota bacterium | reverse complement strand
GTGGGCGGCGACGGCCCGGTCTTCCTGCTGCGCGACACGGGACAGGAGGCGCTCCTGGCGGCGCGCGCCCGCCTGGCCTCCTTCAAGGTCGAGATCGCCGAGAGGGGTTTTCGCAGCGGCGCCCTGGAGTACCCCGCCGGCTCGTGGGTGCTGCCGGCGCAGGACGGCCTGCGCCCGGCGCTGGCCGCCGCCAGCCGCGAGCTGGGGCTCGATTTCCGTGGCGCGGCGAAGGCGCCCGACGGGCCGCGTCACTCCGCCCCCCTGCCGCGGATCGGCGTGTGGGTGCCATGGGCCGACACCGACCTGATGGGCTGGGTGCGCTACACCCTCGACCGCGAGAAGATTCCGTACACCTACCTGCGCGACGAGGACGTGCGCGCCGGCGGGCTGAAGCAGAAGGTCGACGTCATCCTGTACGGACCGTTCTCACGTCTCGAGCTGCAGGGGCAGATGTACGGCATCGCCCCGACCGCCGGACCGATGCCGTTCAACAAGACGCAGGAGTATCCGAGCCTGGGCGCGCCCGTGTCGTCGGACGACATCACCGGCGGGCCCGGCTACGTCGGGCTCGAGGCGATTCGGCGTTTCGTGAGCGAGGGAGGCGTCCTCTTGACGCTGGGGGGCGGCTCGACGCTCGCCCTCGAAGGGGGCCTGGTGCGCGGAGTGCGCCGGGCCCTGGGGACGAAGGTGTTCACGCCGGGGAGCGAGCTGCGCCTGAGCTTCGACCGTCCCGCGCATCCGATCGCGTACGGCTACGGCGGCGGGACGTCAGTGTTCCGCAACGACGAGCACGTCTACGATCTGCCGCTGCGCTGGGAGACGATGGCCTACTGCTCGTCCTGTCTCGAGGGCCCGGTCGACCGCCGGCCGGTGGTCGCCACCTGGGGCGGCGACGGGCCGATGGTCGTCAGCGGCGGGATGCGGGGCGAGGCCGACCTGAAAGGACGCCCCGCGATCCTCGACATGCCGATCGGCTCGGGCCACGTCGTCGCCTACAACTTCAGCCCGATCCACCGCGACATGAACCGCTCGGATCACCGCCTCCTGTGGAACGCGATCCTGAACTGGAGCACGCTGTCCCGCTGACCGGCCGCCTCACTTGACCATGAAGGAGTAGAACCCTTTGGGGGCCACGCGCGGCAGGGTCTCGCGGCGGCCGGAGCGGTCGGCGGCCGCCAGGTAGTACTCGACGGTCCGTCCCGATTCCTGCGCCGGGATCGCCGCGATGAACTGGTGCGGCGCCGCGCCGGGCCGCAGCGGAATCGCGCGCCACTCCCCTTCCCCCTCGAGGCGCCAGCGCAGCGTCAACGCGTCGCCGATCAGGCCGGAGCCGCTGTAGTCGCGGATCGTCGCCTCGATCGGGTAGGACGCGGCGGGCGGCACGACCTCGTCGAGGCGTCTGTGGCTGAGATACAGCATCCCGGGATCCCAGACCGCGCGCACGCGGCAGTGCAGCGCGTCCAGCCAGTTCCAGTCGTAGCCGCTGTCGTTCCGGAAGCCGATCACCTCGTAGCCCGGCATCGCCTCTCTCCAGGTCTCGAGCGCCTTCTGGTCCGCCGGAATGCCGTACAGCGGCACCAGGATCTTCCGGTTCAGGATGAGGGAGTTGGTGTAGTTCGGGACGAAGAACCCGAACAGGTAGGGCGGCGTGTCGATGCGGCGGATGCGGTACGGCCGGCCGTACGGGCCGGCGCGCGCCGCGAGGCTGGCGACGATCGCCTCGATGTCGTCGCGATCGGGGTGGCCCTCGGGCAGGCGCTTGACCAGGATCGTCTCCTCGTCGAGCGGCTTCAGGAGACAATCGATGTGCTGGATTCCGAACCATTCGAAGTTCGGCACCATGACGTAGCGCGTCAGCCCGAGCCGCGTCGCGACCGCGCCGTAGAAGTCGTCGTCCTTCATGCCGAAGGTGCGGCGGTTCTCGTTCAGCATGACGCAGGTGGAGAAGACGGTGCCGTGCCCGTCGACCAGGGCGTTGCCGCCGGTGAAGGCGAACGGCAGCGTCATCGCCGGCACCCCGAGGGCGCGGGCCACGATGCCGGTCGCCACGTCGTCCGGCTTGAAGTCGAGAAAGAAGAGCTGCCGCTCGCTGTACAGCCATCCATCGCAGCTCGGCGTCGCCGCCGGGTAGTCGATGAAGCGGTGGCCCGCCAGCCGGAACTTCCCCTGCTCGTCGAACAGCGGGAACGGCCCCCAGTCGCGCGGCCAGGAGCGCGCCTCGCCCGCGGCCGCGACGATGTACTGCACGCGGCCGGGGTCGATCTTCAGCCTCCCGATCGCCTTCTCCGCCTCGCTCTGCGCGCGCGCGTCGGCGACCAGAAGGAACAGCCTGTCGTCCTTCGCGATCTCGACCAGGAGAGCGTCCGGCACGATCGTCGGCCAGGCGACCATCGCGCCGAGAGCCGGCTCCCATTCGGCGGCGACCCGCGGGACTTCCGCCGCGCCGGCGGGCCGGGCCGAGCCGAGCAGGATCGCCAGGATGACCACCGGGGCGGCGACCGGCGCCGACCTCCGCCGCCGCCCCAGATACAACAGATGAGCGGCGACCAGGAACGGCCCGCCGTACAGGTAGTAGTCCATGAGGAAGGCGCCGATGCTCGTCAGGATGCAGAGCTGCGCCACCGAGACTGCCATGCCGATGAGAAGACCCAAGCGCCCGAGACGACACGTCGCACCGCCGGCGTCGCGGCCGATCATCCGCCGGGTGATCCCGAGCCACAATGACAGAAGGCCGATTCCGCCCCCGACGAACGCGCCGGCCATGACGACCGTGAACGGATTGACGATGCCGCGCGTCGCGAGGCGCGCGACCCGGCCGGCCCAGAACAGACCGACGGGGAACAGGTCGACGTAGAGAATCGTCACCGGCAGGACGCCCAGCAGCAGCTCCAGCCCCAGCAGCACCCGCAGGGCCCGCCCTTTCTTCATGAGTCACCTTGGTCGGCGCATGCGGTCGCGCTCACGCCCCGGCGGGTGCCGAACTTATCACGGAACGCGGACATAGGCGTTGCAACTCTCCCGGTCGGGCGGTATATTTCCGGCCATCTGGATTTGCCCACTGACCCTCGTGCCCCCCTTCGTCGCGAGGAGACCGCAAAGGAGACTCCGATGAGGTCGCTTCCGCCGCCATCGTCCGCTCTGCGCATCCTGATCGTCGCCTGCATCCTCGTGATGACCCCAGCTTCCGGCCGCCTGACGGCCCAGGGAGTCTCGGTCGCTCCGCGGATCGATTGCCCGTCCTGCGACGATCACAACGTCTGCACGACCGACACCTGCGACACCTCGACCGGCACGTGCCGGCACGCGCCGCTCGACTGCGACGACCACGACCCCTGCACGGCCGACCAGGTCGTGCCGGGCGGCTGCACCCACACCCCCCTGGCGACCGGCAGCACGTGCAGCGACGGCAACGCCTGCACCGAGAACGACGCCTGCGACGCCGCCGGACGCTGCGTCGGGGTCCCTCTTCCCGTCGGCTCGCCCTGCAGCGACGGAGATTCCTGCACGGCGTCCGATACGTGCGGAGCCGACGGCGTCTGCCACGGCGTCCCGGTGGCGCCCGGCACGGCGTGCGACGACTCCGATCTCTGCACCGACTCGGACACCTGCGTTCAGTCGAGCGGCGGGGGGATCGTCTGCGTCGGAACGCCCAAGTTCTGTCCGCCCGGCGACGCGTGCACCCGGAACGCGTGCGACCCCGCGACCGGTCAGTGCCGACCGCAGGGGTGCGCCATTCCCTTCTACGCCTCGCGCGGCTGCGTCTCCATGCGCTGCATCTTCATCAATCCGCCGCTCTGCCAGATCGATGTCCAGCGAGCTGCCGGGACGCCGTGCGACGACGGAGACCTTTGCACGACGGGCGACGTCTGTTTCAGCGATGGCTCCTGCCACGGAACCTCCAGCTGCGACGACGGCAACCCGTGCACGCTGGACAGCGTCGATCCGGCGACCGGCGCCTGCGTCCACCAGAATGCCAGCAACGTGCTCCCGTGCGACGACGGGGACTCCTGCACCACCAGCGACCACTGCTTCAACGGAACGTGCGTGGGGACGCAGCAGACGACCTGCGACGATGGGAACGTGTGCACCGTCGGCGATACCTGCTCGAACAGCGTCTGCCACGCCGGCACCACCCCGCTGAACTGCGACGACGGCAAGGCGTGCACGATCGACTCCTGCGATCCGATCCTGGGCTGCCGGCACGCGTACGACACGTCGCTTCCCGACGCCGACGCCGACGGCATCCCCGACATCTGTGACAACTGCCCGACCGTGTCGAACCCGGGTCAGGAGGATTGCGACGGGGACGGCGTCGGCGAAGCCTGCGAGCAATTCCTCGTGGCGAACCCCACCGTCAGCTTCACCAGCTCGTTCGGCAAGGGGTCCGGCGCAGTCCTGTGGACCACCCGCTGCGAAGGCGACCTCGTTGGATTCAACGTCGTCCAGATCGGGTCGGGAGGGGTGAGGATCCAGCTCAACGCCGCCACCATTCCCTGCGAATCCTGCGTCACCGGCCTCGGCGTGCCGTACCAGTTCCTCGTCCCCAAGCACAAGAGCGGCCACAATCTCTTCGTCGAGGTGATCCACAGCGACGGTCGCGTGCAGTCGTTCGGTCCGGCTATCAAGCAATAGGAGGTTAAGACATGAGAACCAGAGTGATAGACCGCGCCGTCTACGAAACAGGTGGAGCGTGCCGCGCGAAGCGGCACGCTCCACTCAAGAGCGGAAGCGGTTCAGGGGCAGGCGTTGGTCGAGGCGTTGATCAGCGCGTCGCAGGAGCCGGCTTCGGCCGGATCGCCCGCGTCGTACGTCATGCCGGCGACGCCGCCGTAGCCGCGGACCAGGTACCAGAACGCCTCACCCACCGGCGGGTCGCCCGCGCCGCTCGCGGGTGACGACAACACGTTGCTCGCGAGACAGCCGAAGGTCGCGGACGTGAAGTTGCCACCCGTCTGGCGCAGCGCGCTGACGCTGCCGTACACCGCGTCGTAGGCGGGCGAATCGGGGAACATGTCCCAGAAGAGGCTCGACGGATCGACCTGCGTCCCCATCCAGATCGGCCTGGCGGGCGCCGCCTTCAGATAGAACGCTTTGTCGTAGCAGTAGAACCCGTGCTCGCTGATGGCGACGTCGATGCGCGGAAACGGCGCGGTGACCGGGACGAGGCCGCTGTCGAAGCGCACCGGCGCCGCTCCGTTCTCGCTGAGGTCGACCTGGAGCTGCTGCTGCGCGGTGCCCCTCCAGCCGATGCGGTACTTGCCGGCGCCGGTGAACGTCTTGTTCAACCCCGGGACCGACCAGTTGATATCGAGCACGTCGTACACGATGAACGGCGGATCGAAGGCGGCGAAGCTCAGGGAGAAGCTTCCCTTCGCGGGCTCCCTGAACATGACGGGGCACAGGCACGGATCGAAGCATCCCTCCTGGTACAGGCTGTCGGGGCTCAGGAGAAACGGGATCGGGAATCGGATCGGTACGGTCGACTGCGCGGCGGCCGGCAGGACCGAGACCGCCAGCACGAAAACCAGCGCCAGGGATCGGATGACAGTTCGATGGGAGGAAGACGAGCGCATCGGCGGTCTCCTTTTGAGAAACTGCGCGCCTGAACGTCCCCCCGCGGTCCTCGCCCGGAGCCTGTGCCGGTGCCCCGGCGCGCTGCACGGACAAGTTCAGGTGTCCGGTCATCATATCACCGTCGGCCTCCAGGTCGAGATCGTAAGAGCATCTGACAGGAATCGCTGCCGGCCGATAACTCTGACGGGGTCTGAGGAATCACGCAAACACGTTGCCGCGGCTGCGGTTCGACGTATAGTTCCCGCATGGCGCACAGACTGCGACGAACCGCCGCGCGCGCGTCCTGTTCCGGCGCCGTCCTGCTTCTGGCGGCCGTGCTGCCGGCCGCGGCCCAGACCGTCAACGACCCCGGGCTCCAGATCGAGGTCGTCGCCAGCGGCCTCAGCGTGCCGACGACGATGGCGTTCATCGGGCCCGACGACATCCTGGTTCTGCAGAAAGAGAACGGGCAGGTCCGCCGAATCGTCGGCGGAGTCCTGCAGCCGGCGCCGGTCCTGGATCTGGGCGTCGATTCGCTCAGCGAGCGTGGGCTGCTCGGCATCGCGGTCGATCCCGACTTCCCGGTCAATCATTACGTCTATCTCTACGTCACGCAGAGCGCCACGGGCACGGACACGGTCGGCCTCCCTCCCCCGCTCGGGAACCGGGTGTACCGCGGCACCTGGGACGGAACGACGCTGGTGAACCCGACGCTGCTCCTCGATCTGCCGGTGACACCCGGCCCCAACCACAACGGCGGGGTTCTCGCCTTTGGGCCGGACGGCGCGCTGTACGCCGTCATCGGCGACCAGAATCGGAGCGGCAGGCTGCAGAATTTTCCGAACGGCGCCGCGCCCGACAACACCAGCGTGATCTTCCGCGTCGACTCCAACGGAGCGGGGCTGCCCGACAATCCTTTCTATAACCCGCTCGTCCCGGGCGACCCGATGAATCGGTATTACGCGTACGGCGTCCGCAATTCGTTCGGCCTGACGTTCGATCCGGTGACGGGAGATTTGTGGGACACCGAGAACGGGCCGACCGAGTACGACGAGATCAACCGCGTCGTCCCCGGCTTGAACAGCGGCTGGACGCAGATCATGGGACCGGATCTGCGCGACCCGCAGGGCGTCGCCGATCTCTGGATGGCGCCCGGGGCCGTCTACAAGGATCCCGTGTTCTCGTGGGCCGTCCCGATCGCTCCGACCGCGCTCGCCTTCCCGGCGAGCCCGCTCGTGGGATGCGGCCAGTACCACAACCTGCTGGTGGGCGACAACAACTGCGGCCAGATGTACCGCTTCGTGCCGAACGCCGCGCGCGACGGCCTGACCTTCACGTCGCAGGCGCTGCAGGATCTGGTCGCCGACAACTCGGCGGGGATCTGCTCGGCCGAGATGTCCGAGATCGTCTTCGGCACCGGCTTCGGGGTAATGACCGACATGGTCAACGGACCGGACGGCAAGCTGTACGTCGTGTCGCTCAGCAAGGGGGCGGTGTACCGGATCGGCCCGAGGCCGGGAGCGTTCGCGGACGCCGACGGCGACGGCGCGGGCGACGCATGCGATTGCGCCCCCTCGGATCCCGGGTCGTACGGGCCTCCTGTCGAGGTGCCTCGAATTCGCGCCGTCGACCCGGTCACGACCACCCTGAGCTGGGACTCGCAGGCCGGCACCGCCGGGCCCAACGCCGCCTACAGCCTGGTGACGGGCGACCTCGCAGCCCTGCGGCCGGACAACGGCTTCGCCTCGGCCTGCACCCTGTCGCGCGGCGCCGCGATCTCGGTGGCCGAGACGCGCCCCGACCCGCCGGCCGGCTCCGGGTACTACTACCTGGTGCGGGCGGAGAACACCTGCGGCGACGGCACGTTCGGCAACGGCAGCGGCATGCCCGACCCGCGCGATCCCCTCGACGCCGCGCTGCCTCCCGACTGCCTGTGCAGCACCCTGACCGGCGGCGCGATGATCCGCTTCCAGATCGTGCACGACTCGCTCACCGTCTGGATCACCAACGGCGCCTTCATCGACAAGGCCAAGCAGTTCCTCGCCACCGGCACCCGGCAGCTCCCGGTCTTCGGCACGCTGCTCGACGGCCCCGCCTGCGACCCGCAGTGGACCTGGCACGTCGATCCCCAGGATGTCCTGTTCGCCGACGGCGCCATCGAGCTGTGCGACGGCCTCCCCTCCTACATCGAAGCGAACAAGGCGTACTGGCTGGGGACGGTCAAATCGTACTGTCCGTGGGGGGCGGTGGTCACCGCGGTGGACGATCGGCGCTAGATCCCCGCGGTACGGGACCGCGGCGGCCTCGGGTCTTTCCCCGATTCGTGCTCGGGTGATTCATCCCCTCATTTTCAGGATTCTCCCCGATTGCGCTGCGTCCACCCGGGTCATAACGTACGCTGGCCCAGCGAGGGAGAGCACGCCGCCGCTCAGCGTCTCAGAAGACGTCGGGCGGCGGCGATCGCCTCCTCCGGGTTGCGCGCCACGCTCACCCTGTTCCTGCCGATCGACCGGAAGAAGACCTCCGCCTCCGGGTGATAACCCAGCAGGATCACGTCCTTGCCCGACTTGTCGACCGCCTCCGACGCGCCGGCCGCGTCCTCGCCGGGCAGGACGCCGACGGTCAGGGACACGCGGCGGGCGCCGCGTTGATCTGCGCGTCGCAGGTGCCTCCCTGGCCCGGATCGCCAGCGTCGTAGGTCGAGCCGGCGACGCCGCCGTAGGCGCGCACGAGATACCACAGCGCCTCGCCGACCGGCGGGTCGGGCGGCCCCGCGACCGGAGAGGCGGCGACGTCGCTCCCGAGACAGCCGGCGGTCGCCTTGGTGAAGTCGCCGCCGGTCGCGCGCAGCACGCTCAGGCTGCCGAAGACGACGTCGTATGCGGGCGTGTCGGGGAACATGTCCCAGAGGACGTCGGACGGATCGACGCGCACGCCCAGCAGGACCGCCCTGCCCGGCGCGGCCTTCAGGTGCAGGACCTTTCGGATGCAGACGTTGACGTCCGTGCTGATGGTGACGTCGATCAGCGGGAACGGCGCGGTGAGCGGCACCAGCCCGCTGTCGAAGCGCACCGGCGGCGCGCCGTCCTCGCTCAGATCGACCTGGAGCTGCTGCTGTGGGGTGCCCTTCCAGCCGATCATGTACCGGCCCGACCCGGTGAAGGTCTTGTTGGGGCCCGGGACGAACCATTTGATGTCCTGCACGTCGTAGACGATGAACGGCGCCTCGAAGCCGCTGAAGCTCAGCGTGAACCCGCCGTGCACGCCGTCCACGATCAGGACGGCGCACTCGCACGGCCCGAAGCATCCCTCTTCGTACCGGCTCTGCGGCGCCAGGAC
>CAYLND010000150.1:0-8909 GCA_964384905.1 uncultured Acidobacteriota bacterium | reverse complement strand
CCGCGAGCCTCATCGACTGAAACGAATGCGCCCCACCGACCGGAGAGGAATCGGCTATGTCCGAGTCGCTGCTTGAGAACACAGTCACCTGCTCCGAATCGTGGACGCCTATTTAGGACTCGTCCCGCGAATTGCTTGCCGACGTAAGCAGCGAGTAGCTCAACGTAGTTGACCTCTTCAAGCGTCCAGGCGACTTCAACGGGGAGGCGATCCGGGGCAGCCGCGTAAAGGTCACGATCCGGAGCGAGCATCGCCATGACCTGCTGCGCGGCACGAGAGGAGAACAGGATCGCTGATTCGACCAGCGCGTCTTGAGCGTCGTGGATCAACTTCATGTGAGGAGGAGGATTCGCTTGCGTGTAACGGGGCTTCGCCGATCCGATCTCCTCCATTTTCCGGCTCAACGTGCCGACCTTGCGGTACTCGATCCTGACCTGCGCGTCGAGAGGTTCAGCGAGCGCCCGGACGGCATCAGGTGGAGATCCGGCGGCTGCGATGGCCTTCGCGTACCAGGAGTAGGCAGACTCCGCGGCAGAGAGGGCTTGTTCTGCGCGGGTGACCTCAGCGCGGACAGCAGCGACCTGATCGGTGTCGGCGGCTTCGGAGGCGAGAGATTCCTCTGCTCTGCGCCACGTCCCATCGGCCTTGCGGAGATCGGAGCCGAGGCGCGACAGTTCGCGATGCAGATCGACGTAGGATGCTGGCGGGGAGATGGGGGAGCGGGGCTTTGAAGCAGACGGGGACTGCGGGACTTCAGACATCGGATTGGACTCCTTGATTGGCCGCTTGATAGCGGCGGGGATTCAGCGGCACAGATAGCCCGCTGGGGACTACTTGTTAGAACTCTGTGTTCATGAGGTCGTCTGGATCGAACGGGATACGAGTCGGATCGCGGTCTTCGGGCCGCTGCCAACTCCGCGCGCTTTCACCGGCACGTTGAGGGCCCACGATCCTCGCTCGGCGCTTCCGGACAGAGCCGCGGCCTTCCCAACATCGTGGGCACTGGCACGACTTGACGCCGGAGAGGTGTTCCAGGGCCGGACGGAGTCGAGCGCGCTGCAACGGTGACGTCCCGTCGAGCCGGGAGTCGCGCTCCGGGGCAAGCGGGGCGGCCTGCGGCTGCACTTCGGGGCGTGGAGGTTCGACCTCGACCGGCTCCGGCTCATGGGGCACCGGCTTCGGCATGGAAGCGGGCAAGGTCCACTCATCGGCCGGAGCGGGCATATCAGGACCAGGGGCAGGCCGAGATCGTCGCTTCTGGCTAATCGTGGCTGGTCGATTCCGGCGCCGACGGGGGTTAAGCGCCATCTGCGGCGTCCTCGTCCGGGTCGGGTTCCTCGGCGCCGAGTTCCGCGTCGAGGCGTTCCAGGCCCGCGGTGGCGGCTTGACGGGCTGCGGCGGACGCTTCGGGGTCGGACATCGTCCTGACCCATGCGAGGACCAGATCCGCCCGGCGAGTCAAAGTCAGGTCGGCGGCCTGGACGTGCGACAAGTCGGCGATGTCGCGCAGTAGTCGGCGACCCAGGACAACCAGGTCTCCGCGGCCTCGCGCTGCGTCGGTCAGTTGCCGGCCAGCGAGAGATAGAGGGTGAGTAGGGGTGTAGCGTTGTCTTCCGATCATGGTTGTTTCTTGCTCCGTTCAGATGGGGGGTTACTTGCCCCGGTCGAATCTGGATCTGACTGTGCCGCGCATTCCGAACGACGGGCCGGCACCTCGAGGTCGCACTCGGCCAGCGCGGCCTTGGTCGATGAACAGCCGGCAGAATCGAGAGCGAGCCCGGCCTAATCTTGCGTCGAGGCGTGGTTGACGCACTCGTCTGCGGCGGCGGATGGCGTCCCGGAGATCGTCGGGGAACAGGCCGTGCTCCAACAGAACCCTGACTACCTCGGGCTCGTCGGGGTCGATGGTGCCGACGCGGCCTAGGTTGACCACCGTCTTCCCCGTGGCCGAATCTCTGATCCGAAGATAGGTCGCCCAATGCCCGCCCCGCTTGGGCTTCCGGCGCTTGGTGGTGATCCAGCGCCAGCGGCGGGTCATGTATTCCCCCGGTCGGCCGGGCACAGCCATGAGACGACGCCCGGGAGAGAAGCGCTGCTCCAGGGTCCCGGCCAACTTCTTGCGGTCCCTGGCGATGTAGAACCGGCGCGGCTTAGGCGGCTCGTCGTCGGTGCAAAGGTCGTCGATGGTCACACATCCCCCTCATTGGAGAAGAGAGTGTTCGGTGCTTACGAGAATCAACCCAATTCGTCCGAAATCGTCGCCTCTTACTCACGGTCTCTCCCGAGGTTGACGAGAATCCTCATCTCGTGTCGCGAGTTCTGGAGAAATTCCGCAACGCCGGAGGAGTCCGCAGTGCCGACCAGAGCGGATCGCAGAAATTTTTCTCGAACTCCCCCGCCCCGCTCTGGACGTCGGCTGCTTCTACCGACTTCAGGTGGCTCAACGAGTTGCGCTGCCTCTCCAGGCGTCCCAACAGATTGTGTCTGCCTGCCTGCTGATCCCCCATGCGTCGAGGCGCGAGCATCGGATGGATGAACCGAGGCCAGGCCGGGGCGAGCGGGCGCGAAGAAGGGCAGATATCGGGGCGAAAACCTGCGTGTCGCGCTAATCTGCCGGGGCTCCCCCCTGCACCTGTGACGCATGACGCTGAACTTCCTAGCCTTTGCCTCAATGGGAAGAGGAGAAGTAAGGCAAAGGGTAGGTTTTTGATCGTCATGCGTCATTCGGGTTCGACCCGTTCGAAGGTCAGCATCCGCTGCGCCGCGTCCCGGTCCGTCGAGACGTCCCATCCGCTGCCCCTCAACGACGCCCGGTACTCGTGCATCAGGGCGTAGGTCAGATCCTTCCCGGTCTTGGGCCAGAACTGATCGACCTTGTCGTCCTCGTCGGCCTTGTCCCGCATCCAACCGAGGACCGTTGACGCAGGTTCGGTCATCGGACCGCGCTCGTCGAGGACGGCGAGTAGCGCTGGACCGAACGGGGCGTCTTCGATGGTGGCGCGCTTGATGTCCCGGATGTTCACGACATGAGCGTCCATGAACTCCTGCGGCGAGTACCCGAGGACTTCGCCGGCCGCAATCGCGATCCGGGCCTGATCCACCATGCGGATTTCAGACGGCAGATCGATGCCCTCGTCCGCGCGGAGAGCCGCCTGGAGCGCGCGACACAAGCAGCCGAGAATTTTCGGTTGAGCCGCGGCCAACCTTTTCTTCATGTCCTTCGGCCCAATCCGCGGACCTTTCCACTTCGGGAAGATGATCCGGATGGCGCGATCCAGCGCGTCGGGCTTCACTACAACCCGCGGGATCGAGCTCACGATCACCGAACAGAACGCCGTGATGATGACTTCGTCGGTGTCGGTGTAGTTGGCTTTCTTTCGATAGCCGGCGCCGAGTCCGCCCGTCAAGCGGCAAATCAGGTTGCTGACCCACGCTTGAATCGGCTTCGACAAGTTGTCCATGCGGAAGATGCGCGTTTTTGACGCTTCGATCATGAAGTCGTCTTCATTGCGCTTGAGCCCGCCCGGGGAGTTCGCGATGGGATCGACGGTGGAGATGAGCACGAGGACCGTCGATTTGCCGGACCCCTCGCCGCCCTCGAGGACGATGAGGTAGTAGCTGTCAGAAGGGTAAGCCGCCGCGACGAAAGCGGCCTTGATCAGGATTCTCTGGTTGCGGGTCAGCGTCGGCGGGATGAACCGTTCGACGTCCTCGACGGAGCCGGTCAGGTCAGGTTCAGGCAAAGGAGACATTCCCTTCGGCCGCACGAAACGGACCGGGACGAAAGATGAGTCGAGGACGCGGATGGTTGCTTCCGAAATTTCAATCGCGCGGCCCAACTTGTCGGCGAGGTCGATGTAGATCCGGCCGTTGTGCATAGTCGAGCGGATGTGGACATCTTCGCGCCCCTTGCCATGCGCCATAGCGTCAAAGGTGTCTCGCACGCGATCAAGGGCCCGGCGGTCGATAGTCGTCGCTTCGCTTTCAAACCATCGGTGATTCAGATACCGCAAAAATTCCGTCGAGCGGACGGGTAGACATTCGCGGACCTGCTTTCCGTCGATGGTGCGCATGGCTACGACGTAGCCAGCCCCATCTTGAGCGACGAAGGTTTCAAGACCGATGACGAGGTCGAGCAGCCGCTGATGGGCGGGGGCCTTGACCTCTTGTTGTTCGGTAGCTGCGCTCATCGGCTCACCTTGTCGAATCCGGATTCCCGCCACTGCTCGACGGTGTCGATCTGTTCTTCACGAGTCGAACACAGGTCGAGGGAAGTCTTGAGCGCCTTCCATTGCGTGACGGTCATCTCGGTAATGCAGTCGCCAAGGGAGACGTAAACGGTGCGTTGAGATTTCGAAGGGGCGCTCACCGGCCACCTCCATTGCGCGACCGCAGCCACGCCATGACTTCTGCGAGGTCGAATCGGCATCGGTTCAACAGCGGCGGGGGGAAACCAGCGGGCAAAGGTTGGCGTTGACGATAGTCGGACGTGTGCTTCGACGACATGCGGCGCCTCCATGCAGACACCACCTCATCGGGCAGGTCTGCGCGCGAACTTCAGTTGTTGTGGAGACGCTGTCGGATCGTCGTCCGGGGGACTACAGATTCAACTTCAACTTCTTACTCCGCGGCGTGACGGTCGCTCCAGGCCCATCCGACAGCGCATGTGAGCCGGGATACGTTCCCACCAGTCACACCATTCCTGCACCGCGGAAGATACATTCCCCGACGAGACGAGTCAAGGGCAATGCTTACGAAATCCTTGGTGGGAGCGAAGTTCAGGGGAGGATGACCTTTTCGTCATCGCTAGGATTGCCCTTGATCCGATGCTACCGGCGCGGCAGTCTGGCCTGGGGAATCGACCCCACATAGGAGGATTGACGTGTCCGACGCTAATGAGGTACATCAGACTGCGACTTCGAATCCGGTGGTCGGGGGTTCGAGCCCCTCCGGGCGCGCCACCCACATCTCGCGACGTGTCCGCACTACGGACGATGATCTCCCCCAGGCCCTGCCGTCTGAATCCGATTGCTTCGGATCGGGACTGGACACCTCCTGCTCATCGTGATCCCCGTGTCCATCACCGTCCGGTGGTGCTGCCGATCGACGAGGCCCCAGGAAGGGCAGCGTCTCCACCAGGGCGCGATCCCCGGCATGGAGGTACCCCGCCGTCGTTGACGCCTGCCGGTGCCCCAGGAGGCGCTGGATGATCCCGATCCCGACCCCGCGCTCCATCGCCGTCGTGCCGAAGGTGCGCCGCAGATCGTGAAAGCGCCCGATGACCCGCGCACACTTGCAGACGCGTGACCAAGCGAAGCGGATTTGGTCGGCGGTCAGGAGAGCGCCATTGCGGTGGAAGACCCAGGGTCCCTGGCGGGGGAGGGCGTTGAGGATCGATTTGAGATCCTCATGGATCGGAACACGAAGCCCGCGACCGCCTTTGATGTTCTCCATCCGAATCGCGGCGAAGCCATCTCTGAGATCATCGTGCTGGAGGGTCAGCAACGATCCGCGCCGTAGGCCGGTGTAGAGCGCGCACGCGATCAGAGCATGGATCATCGGGTCGCTCGACGCGGCCTTGAGGAGCGCTGCTACCTCGCTATCTGAGAAGACGCGGTCACGCGGTGGGGGCTCTGGGGGGATCTCGGTGCCGCGAACGGGATTCGGTCCCTTCCAGTCACCCCACTTCGCCGCGCACGAGAACATCGCCGAGAGGCAAGCGGTCTGGCGGGTCACGGAGTAGGGCTTCACATGGTCGTTCGTAACCCGGGCGATCCGGAAGTCCTCGATCATCCCGGGGGTGATGGAGCCGAGCTTGGTCTCGCCGCCAAGGCCCGCGAAGAGGAGGCTCACGTTGCTCTTGTAAGTGAGCGGATCGCGCACGGCAGGAGGGTGTCTGCGGAGAAAGATCTCGCTGAACGATTTGATCGTGGGGCCGAGGTCCTCTGGCTTGCTCTCGGCCTCAGCGCCTTCGAGGAACCGCGCAGCGTCCATCAAGGTCGGGAACCACCTGCGGACTCGCTTGCCCGCGCGGGTAGGCGGGACGCGTTCGCAGATCTGCCAGCCGCTTCGGCTTCGACGGATCACGACTCACTCACCCCCTTGCCTGCCAAGCCCTGCCCCGCCAGACCAGACCGCGCCTCGCCATGCCATGCCTTGAACGGGACACAAACATGATCGGTTGGAGGCCATTCGTCCAGCAGAATCTGGCCCATACCGAAGATGTCATCCTGGTCCCGACCCGAGGCGCGTGCCCATAATTGACTCGACTTTCCCCTCCAGATGGTCCATGTACGTCACCCCCGGGACCCCTCGGGCGGGCGATTGCGCCATGTTCTGGGGAAGTATTAAAGGACCGACGCTTGCGATGTATCGGGGGGAGCAGTGAACGCACGATCCTCAAGGAGGCAGCACATGAGCGAGAAGAAGAACCCCACCTGGATCATCGCGATCGCGGCGGGGACCGACACGGTCTACAACCAGATCCACAAGGCCGCGCGGGAGGCAGGTATGAGCCTGTGGGCCTTCATCCTGTGGAAGACGATCGGGTTGAAGCTGGAGCCCAAGGTCGCGAAGAAGGAGAAGGAGCCGAAGCCGAAGAAGGCCGCGAAGGGGAAGCCGGTCAGCATGTCCTCGCAGGCGTAGCTCCCCCCGCTCTCCCGGGGCGCCCCGATCCAGCGATGGGTCGGGGTTGCTCGTTTACTCCCTCCTCCTCGTCAGCCCGCTCTCGTCGACGACCAGAGCTTCCGCGATGAGACCGATGGTCTCATCGAAGACGGCGTATTGCTGATCAGGATGCGATTCGTCGAGCCTCTGCCTCAACCGGATGGCGTTCTCCAGATCGATATGTTCGTAGATCGGCCTGATGGTTCCGGGGGCAGGGGGTCCGGTCGTCTTGGCGACGCAGTAGGACTTTGGAGGCGTAGTCACGCGGCACACGTTAGCATGAGGCGCCCCCCACCCGCGAGGGATTCGGGGGGTTGCTCTTTGGGATCGGAGTGAGCCGCTTGAGGTAGAATCAGCTAAGTCAAGTGGGTTCACTCCACGCGGGGGTCTCCAGATGCGGACACGCGAACTGCTGTTCCTGTTCGCCGCTGTCGTCGTGTTTCGTGACTCGGTGATCCGCGCGGCTCCACCTTCGGGGAAGAAATGGATGGCGATGTCTGAGTGTTGGAAATCCGTGAAGGGGAAAAGCGGACGAGATCACAAGCTCCGTATCGGACTATCGACTTTCGACCTCGATCAATCTTCCTGCGAGACCATCGGGAAATCTAAGGCTGTGGGGATGGCCGCTGCCGAATGGTTCTGCTTCGGCGACGACAAACGTCCGCAGGAGGTTACTCACCATTGCGAGCCGATAGGAAATGACGACGAGGAACTTGGACTGAGAAACATCCGCGCGAGAACGCCGGTGATGAACACATACCTCGTCTTCACTGATCTCACTGGACATCTGACCCAGATCTCGTTCTGGGATCTTCCAAAGCCACTGGCCACGACGATGTGCGAGGCATTCAGGGTGGAAGTTGCGAAATCCGGAGTGAAGGACGCCGAATGCGTTCCCGGGAACACCTAGACGGACAGAAATTCATGACTGGCGGAGCGGTTGTTCTTTCGGATCGATCGGGCACGGGGCAGAGGCCTTCGCAGTCTACTTTCGCAATCAAGAGGCACCGGCCGTGAGGCACTGGTTCAACTTCCCAGAGTCCGTCAGACGGAAAGTCCGGGAGCATGTCGCTAGGGCACTTCAGGCGGTTGAGCCCGTTCGCTTCAATCAGGAGCCCGCTTACGTCGCAGCCCTATTGGCTCGATTGCAGGGAAAGGTATGTGAGGGACCAGATGGAACGGTCGTGATCGAGACCACTAACGTTGATGCCCTCGGACCCGGGGCGGCCGAGAGCTGGTCGGGTGCCGATCTTGCGATCACAGCTTCGGTCAGCTCCGGCGGAACGTGTGTTCGCAAAGCCATCCTCGCGCAAGCTAAATTAGGAGCGCTCGATGATCTCGATCAGCACGAGCGCGCTCGCTTGAATTCACAGATCGACTTGATGCGGCAGCACACCGCCAGACCCAAGGTCCTCATGATCGAGAGAAGGGGCGAACACCGAACCCCAAGGATGCACAGCGGCACGGCGATCCTCAAAGGGCAGCCAACCGCCGGGTATGACCTGCCGCGCTATTTCACGTCACGAATCCTCACAACGCTCGACGGCGACACCCGGCCAACTTTCGTCAGCGATGTTCAGAGAAGCGACTTACGTCAACTTAGAGTTATGGCTCGACAAGGAGGCTGATTGCCCGGTGATTGAGCAAGAAACACTCCGGGCGGCAGTAGTCACGCTGCCCGCGCCGGATCCGAATACGCAACATTGAATCTCTACTATTCTCAGGGATTCTCGCCCGGCATAGGAGGGCTACCGCCTAAGTCGTCCAGCGGCTTGCCGCGCCGCTCTTTGGCGCGGTCATCCCCTCTGAAGCCCCGCTGCCCATCGCGCAATGCCCCGCAACTCCCGCGATCCCTTGTCCCGGTATGTCCCGGGAGCGATTGTCGGTCGCTCGTCCTCCCTTGCATCTGACCCCGCTTCGCGGTAGATCCTCCCTAACACCATCCACCTTCAGAGGAGGGGATCCATGCGAAGCATCAGGATCTGGGGCATTACCGTCGCGTTGCTCGGTACTGTGCTGCTGGCTGACGGACCACGAGCGCAGCGCCTGCGACCGGAGGCCATCACCCGCACGCCATCGCAGGTCGAGGTTACGAACTTCCCAGCGGTGCAAGGAGTGAGTGGAACGGTGAATGTCGGGAACCTACCGGCGGTTCAGGCGGTCGGCGGGACGGTCGCGGTCGGGAACCTGCCGCTCGACGCGGATGGTAACGTGAGGGTCGCAACATCGGCACCCTCCGTCGC
>CAYLND010000149.1:0-9027 GCA_964384905.1 uncultured Acidobacteriota bacterium | reverse complement strand
GACTTCACGCCGGAGGCGAGATCGGTCATGGGCCGTCCACCCGCACCGCCGGCGTCGCAACGTCCTTCCCGGCGTGATCCCGGGCGCTCTGCGGGCCGCCCGGGAGCGACCGGGTCTCGATGACCTTCGGGCCTTCGACGAGGTAGGCCACGCCGGCGCGCTCGTAGGTCCACAGCTCCCTGCCGGGACCCTCGGCCGCGCGGCTCGACGGCAGGCCGAGCGAGCGCAGCACCTGCCCCACCGGGCTCGCGGGTGTGTACTGGTCGATGAGTGCCTTCACCTTCGGCCAGTCGGCCTGCTGTCTGAGCGACACCGACACGTCGACCGATCTTCCCTGGCGCACGCGCTTGGAGATGTCCCGGTCCTCGGGAAGCACGTACTTGACGGCATCGAACCCCTTCGGGTCGTAGAAGCGCAGGTAGTAGTACGGGAAACCGGGATCGGCGGGGCACTCCAGCTCGAAGAAGCCGAGCGCATCGGTGGTGGCGCGCCTCTCCTCGACGCTCTGGTCGAGCGAACGCAGCCCGCCGAGCTTCAGGAACGTGCGCGATTTCAGGAGACGGACGATCTGGGCCGGCACGCCGTCGCCGGTCTCCTCGATGACGCGGCCGCGCACCTTGATGGTCTCCGCCGCCCCGGCGGCGCGCGCCGGCCACGGAGCCGACACGAGCAGGGCCAGGAGCGCTCCTATGGCGACGCGTCGCGCCGTCCCGTTCCGTGCCGTGGAGGTCTGCCGTCGCACGAACTCTCCGTCAGCGGTAGTTCGTGAACTGCATGTCGAAGTCGAGGGCGCTGTCGCGCAGCTTCTTGATGGCGGTCTGGAGATCGTCCTTGTTCTTGCCCTTGACGCGCACCTGGTCGCCCTGGATGGCCGCCTGCACCTTGATCCCGCTCGTCTTCAGGATCTTGACGATCTCCTTGGCCTGCTCCTGCGGGATGCCCTGCTGCAGCACCACCTGCTGTCTCAGGCTCCCGCCGGTCGCCTCCTCGGGCTTCTTGAAGGTCAGCCCCTTGGCTGGAACGCGCCGGGCGGCCATCTTCTGCATGAGGATTTCGGTGAGCGCGCGCAGCTTGTAATCGTCGTCGCCCACGAGCTGCAGGATCTCCTTCTCGCGGCGGATGTCGGCGATGCTCCCTTTGAAGTCGTAACGCTGACGGATTTCCTTGAGAGCCTGCTGGATGGCGTTGTCGACCTCCTGCAGATCGATCTTGGAGACGATGTCGAAGGAGCTCTCGGACGCCACGGAAACGTCCTCCGAGTGACGGAAAGGGCGGCGATCTTAGCACCGTGATCAACGGCATTGCAAGGTTGCCGGGCCCCTACCGGGCTCCGCGACCGGACCTCACGGCGGAGCCACCTCTTCGATCTCGACCCCCTCCGGCGCCTCGAACCGGAACAGATCGCCATCCAGCGAATCGACCAGCCGGATGTGGTCGAAGCGGTAGATGACCCTGCTTCCCAGCGGGTCGACCACGGTGAGCCCGCGCACCAGGTGGTCGGGTCCCGTGCTGACGAGGAGATGCTGGTACTCCGGTCGCGGCGTGCGCGGTGTCAGCATCAGCGGGCGCGGCCCCTTCTCCGGGCCCGGCCCCCACGTGATCGAGAAGGAGCCGACGAGATCGACCCGGCCGAGCAGGAAGGAGAAGCCGGTGTGCGTCCCCTCCGCGTCGAGGGGCGCCACGAGAACCTGACGCTCCTCGGGCAGATAGACGTACGTCTTGCGCCCGTCCGCCACCGCCAGCTTGCCGCGGGGGATCTCGTAGTCCCAGCGCATCCGGCCCGGACGGAGGAGGTACACCGTCCCCTTCTCGACCTGCGGCCGCGGCAGCCCCGGCGATTCGACCGTCTGGGTGAACGAGGCCACGAAGCCCTTGACGCCGTCGAGGGCCTCCTCCACGCTGCGCGCCTCGCTGACGGCGTCGGCCGGCACCGGGGCCGCCCCCGCCGCCCGCGCGACCGGAGCGGCCGAGCCACGGAACATCGGCGCGATCATCAGCAGCGCGAAGAAGCGCCACGGAACGCGCCCTCGAATGATCACGCCGCGATCTTACCCGAAGCGCCCCCGCCGCGCCGTCGCTGGCGGCGCGTTGACTCGCATCGGAGCGTACGCTAGACTCGCGCCTCGCTCACGAGCCGCTCCGGCCGCGGCGTTGCAGACGCCCCGGACCGGCAGCAGCGGGGAGATCATGTTCCACAAGCGCGGACGATGGTGGGCCGTCACCGCCCTGCTCCTGGCCGCGGTGTCGACCATTGTCTACGTGCCGGCGGGTCGCAGCGCGGTGCTGGAGGCCCGCGGCGGAGCCGCCACCCGTCTGGATCCCGGCCTGCACGTGCGCGTGCCGTTGTACCAGCACCTGTACGTCTACGACACCGCCCCGGTGACCATCGAGGGCGGCATCGACGTCGTCACCAAGGACCACGCCGGCTTCAAGCTGCCGGCGCGCATCTCGGGTCACGCCTCGGCGTCGGACGTGCTGACGTTTCACAAGGGCCGGGCGGGGCGCGAGGCGAAGATCTACATCGAAGAGCGGATGCGCGAGGCGGTGGCGACGGCGGCGCGCGGCTTCAACGCCGACGAGATTCTCTCGCCGAACATCGCGCGCCGGCTCGGCCCGCTCGTGTCGGCCGATTTGATCACCCGCGGCATCTCCGACGACGGGCTCCAGGTCGGGAACCCGTCGCCCCAGGTGGTGTTCAACGCCGTCGTCGACTACCTGCGCCGGAAATATCCGTCCTCGGCGCGCGCCCTGGCGGAGCGTGCGCTCCAGGCGAGCCCCAAGGAAGCCCTGATGCACGCCGCCATGGGAGAGGTGCTGCAGGCCGAGGGCAAACCCGACGAGGCCGAGCGGGAGTACACGGAGGCGCTGTACGACGATCCGACCTCACCCGAGCCGATGAGCCGCCTGTACGTGATGTACCAGACGACCCACGATCCGGCCAAGATCATGAAGCTCGAGCGCCTGCTGGTGGCGAGTCTCGAGAAGAAGAAAGACTCCGCCATCCACCACGACTGGCTGGGGCAGGTCTACATGCGCGAGGGCCGGTACGACCAGGCCGAGCTGTCGTTCCATACCGCCGTCGGGCTGGCGCCGAAGGAGCCGGAGTTCCAGGTCAACCTGGGCAGCCTCCGGGTCAAGCAGGGCAAGATCGACGAGGCGATCGACATCTACCAGAAGGCGCTGGCGCTGCGCGCGGACAATCCCCTCGCGCTGTTCAATCTCGGCGCCGCCTACGCCATCAAGGGCGACATGGACAAGGCGCTGGAGTACTTCCACCGCGCGGAGCGCGCCGGATCGCCGAGCCCGGCGCTGTTCAACTCCATGGCGCAGGCCTACGAGCAGAAGGGGGATCTGCAGCGCGCGGCCGAGTACCTGAAGCGTTCGCTGCAGGCGCGGCCGGACCAGCCGGATCGGGTGGCGGAGCTGAAGCGGATCGAGGCGCAGATCAAGAAGAAGGCGTGAGCGGGGCCGACCGCCGCCGGGCCCTGATGATCGCCAGCACGACGTACGCCGCCAGGAACGCCGCGATCCCCCAGACGTAGCGCTGGAACACCACCCGCACCTCCTCCCACGTCGACCCCAGGCTCGTTCCGGCCCAGGCGAGAAGCGCGACCCAGAGCACGTTGCTCACGGTCGAGTGGACCAGGACGGCCCGCGCGCCGAGACGCGTGATGCCGGCGGCGTACAGGAAGAAGCCGCGCACCCCCGGGAGGAAACGGTTGACCATCAGGAACCGGGCGCCGTGACGCGCGTACCAGCGCTCGATGCGGGCGAGCTCCTGGCGCGCCCAGGCCGAGCGCAGGAAGAAATACGACCGGCCCAGCCGCGCGCCGATGGCGTACGCCGTCATGGCGCCGAGCACGCTTCCCGCGAGCGCCGCGGCGGCGACCGCCGGCAGCGCCATCGTCCCCCGCCCCGCGAGGAAGAACGCGAACAGCATCGTCGAATCGCCCGGCGACGGCGGGAACACGTACTCCAGCCAGGCGAGCAGGACCACCAGCAGCAGGCCGGACCAGACGTGGGCCGCGATGGCGTTCTGGATCGCCTCGCTCATCGAGCGCTCAGATCTTCTCGACCAGGTCGCCCAGGAAGGGCACGGCCCAGCGCTGGCCGCGCATGGCCTTGATGACGCATACGATGGCGACCGCCAGGTAGAGCAGCACGAGATTGATCAGGCCGAACGCGAACAGCCACGCGAACACGCGCGAGACGGTCGCGAGGATGGCGCCCACGAAGATCACCCCGAGGAAGACCAGACAGGCGACCCCGCACAGGATCAGCCCCTGCTTGGCGTGCCAGCGCACGTACTCGCGCCGCGTCACCATGAACGGCACGAGCGCCAGGACCCAGAGGTAGGAGAAGATCAGCATGACCTTGTCCTCCTCGTTCAGATCCTCGGGCGCCACCTGGGCCTCGTCGGCGGTGATCGGATCGGGGGTCATCGGGCAGGAACTCCTTCGCCAGAGCGGGTCGTTGGAGCCGTTGTTTTATAATGGCCGCCCTTCCGAATGTCAAGGAGCGCCATGGACACCCTGACCCCGATGCTCCGCCAGTATCGCGCCATCAAGGCGCAGCATCCGGACGCGATCCTGATGTTCCGGCTGGGGGATTTCTACGAGATGTTCTACGACGATGCGCTGGTGGCGTCGAAGACCCTGTCGCTGACCCTGACGTCGCGCGGGCGCGGCACCAGGAACGAGGCGCCGATGTGCGGGGTGCCCTACCACGCCGCGGACGGATACGTCGCGCGTCTGATCGGCCACGGCTACCGCGTCGCCATCTGCGACCAGGTCGAGGACCCGCGCGCGGCGAAGGGGATCGTGCGGCGCGCGGTGACGCGCGTCGTCTCTCCCGGCACGGTCACCGACCCGTCCCAGCTGAAAGCGTCGGAGCCGAACTACATCGCGGCGATCCTGTGGGAGGGCGAGCCGGCGCGCGGCGGGCCCAAGAGCGGCTGCGCCTACCTCGACCTGTCGACCGGCGACTTCCGGCTGGCGGAGCACCGCGGCCCGGGGGCGGCCGACAACCTGGCGAGCGAGGTCGCCCTGTACCGCCCGCGCGAGATCCTGCATCGCGAGGGCGCCCCCCTGGACGGTCTGCTGCCGCAGGACGCGCTCGCGGGCGTCCTGGCCCATCCCGTGCCGGCCTGGACGATGGCTCCGGACACCGCGGCGCGGGCGCTGTCCGGGCGGCTGGGCACCGCCTCCCTGGACGGCTTCGGCGTCGAGGGGCGCGAGCTGGCGGTCGGCGCCGCCGGGGCTCTCCTGCACTATCTCGAGGAGGCCCACAAGGCCGATCTGAAGCACGTCACGCGGATCGTCTGGCACGAGCCGAGCGACGCCATGATCCTGGACGCGACGACCCGCCGGACGCTCGAGGTCGTTCAGAACGCCTGGGACGGTGGGCGCGACGGCACGCTGCTCGAGGTTCTCGACCGGACCGAGACCGCCCCGGGGGGCCGGCTGCTGCGCGACTGGATCCAGCGCCCGCTGCTGTCGCCGGCGGCGATCTCGGATCGGCTGGACGCGGTGGAGTTCCTGCTGGAGCGGCCGGCCGAGCGCGCCGCGATCCGCGAGCACCTGTCGCGCGTGCACGACCTCGAGCGGCTCCTGGCGCGCTGCGCGCTCGGCACGGCGACGGCGCGCGATCTGGTCGCCCTGCGCGACACGCTCGGGGTCCTGCCCGAGATCGCCCTGTACGCCGCGGCGCTCACCGTCCCGTCGCTGCAGCAGGTGATGGCCGGCGTCGACGTCCTGGCCGATCTGCACGCTCCGCTCTTCGAGAGCCTGGCCGACGACCCGCCGGCGACGGTGCGCGAGGGCGGTCTGATCCGGGACGGCAGCCACCCTGAGCTGGACGACCTGCGCGCTCTCCGGCGCGACAGCCGCGCCTACCTGGCGTCGCTCGAGACGCGCGAGCGCGAGCGCACCGGCATTCCCTCCCTGAAGGTGCGCTACAACAGGGTGTTCGGCTACTTCATCGAGGTCGGCAACGCGCATCGCAGGGCCGTGCCGGCCGACTACGAGCGCCGGCAGACGCTGGTGGGGGCCGAGCGCTACGCGACCCCCGAGCTGAAGGAGTACGAGACCCGGGTCCTGACGGCGCAGGAGAGAATCGAAGCGCTCGAGTACGATCTCTTCGTGGCCCTCCGTGACCGGGTCACGGCGGCCGCTTCCAGGCTGCGCGCGACCGCCCGGGCGCTGGCGACCCTCGACGCGCTCGCGGCGCTCGCCGAGGCGGCCGCCCTCCAGGGCTATCGCCGCCCCCGGGTGGACGACTCGCTGCGTCTCCGGATCGTCGAGGGACGCCACCCCGTGGTCGAGCGTCTCCTCGAGCGGGAGCGCTTCGTGCCCAACGACTGCCTGATGGACGTCGAGAGCCGCCAGATCCTGATCCTGACGGGACCCAACATGGGCGGCAAATCGACCTACCTGCGCCAGGTGGCGTTGATCGTGCTGATGGCGCAGGCGGGCTCGTTCGTGCCCGCCGCGGAGGCCGAGATCGGTCTCGTCGACCGCATCTTCAGCCGCGTCGGCGCCTCGGACAATCTCGCCCGCGGCCAGAGCACGTTCCTGGTGGAGATGATCGAGACGGCGAACATCCTCAACAACGCCACGGTCCGCTCGCTCATCCTGCTGGACGAGGTCGGACGAGGCACCTCGACCTTCGACGGTCTGTCGATCGCCTGGTCGGTGGCCGAGTACCTGCACGACGCGCCGGCGGTCGCGGCCCGGACGCTGTTCGCCACCCATTACCACGAGATGATCGAGCTGGCGCTCCTCAAGCCGCGCGTGTGCAATCTGACGATGGCCGTGCGGGAGTGGAACGACACGATCGTCTTCCTGCGCCGCGTCCTGGAGGGGGCGGCCGACCGCTCGTACGGGATTCACGTGGCACGCCTCGCCGGCCTGCCGCGCGAGGTGATCGAAAGAGCCCGCGAGGTCCTGGCGAACCTCGAGGCCGAGGAGCTGTCGCGCGACGGCCGGCCGAAGCTGGCGCGCGGTCACGGGGAGGCGACCGCCGCGTCTCCCGCCCAGCTCGGCCTGTTCGCCCCGCCGGAGGATCCGGTCGTGCGCTCCCTCCGCGAGGCGCGTCTCGACGCGATGACCCCGATCGACGCGCTCAATTTCCTCGCCGACCTGAAGAAGCGCTTCCCTGGCTGAACGGGACGCGGGGCGCGCGCCCGGATCGATCACATCTCGATGGCGCCGTGCAGCTGCGAGTAGGTCGGGATGGTCATCTCCAGCCCGGCCATGTGGTAGAAGCCGCCCGCCCTTCCGGGCTGCACCACGAAGCGCATGTCGACGCCCTGCTCGCGCGCCTTGTGATACGCCTCGGTCGCCGCGCTCGCGACGCTTTCGTCCGACAGCAGCGACTCGCTGAGGTCGACGATCACCCGGCGCACCCCCGTCCGCAGCAGGCCGTCCACGGTCTCGAGGAACTTCTTCTCCGGCTCCCCGGCGAAGAATCGTCCGCGCACGTGCAGGACCTGCCAGTCGGCCATCGAGCGGGTCTCGATGTGACAGGGGCCGCGGCGTCGCAACCAGTTCAGTCCGGTCATGGGTGCCCTCCCTGCGTGTCTCGTGGGTGTTGCCCGACACCAGAGCGAGGGAAGCGGACGAGGGTCAGGGGGCCGGTGTCGTGGCGTCCCCGAACGAGGGGTCCTTGTTACTCCTGCTCGGGGTCCCGCGTCAAGCCCGACCGCGGGTGGCGGGGCGCGCCGGGTCGCTCAGAAGCTGGCCAGGGCCTCGCGCTCGTCGCGGTAGATGTCGAAGATCTCCTGCAGCTTGGTCAGAATGAGCAGATCCTGCACCTTGCCGTTCGGGTTGAGGAGCTTGAGGCTGGCGCCCTTCTCACGGGCGCGCTTGTAGCACGCGACGAGCTCCCCGATACCGGCGCTGTCCATGTACGAGACGCCGCCCAGGTTCAGGATGACGTTCTTGCGTCCCTCGTCCAGGAGGCCGTTGACCGCCTGGCGCAGCTTGATGTCGCCGTCGCCGATGGTGATCTTGCCGGAGAGATCGACGACCGTGACTTTCCCGTGGTGCCTGACGCTGGCCTTCATCCCTTCCTCCGCTTCATGATCTCGCCGCCGCGGCCGGCCCGGCCGGCCGCATCGAATCGCTTCTCGAGAACCACCTCGGTCCCCTTCCCCCGGCGGCGCTGGAAGGCGACGCGGTCCACGAAGTGCCTCATGAAGAAGATACCCCGCCCGCTGGTGCGGAAGATATTCTCGCGATCGAGTGGATTGGCCGTGTGCGACCAGTCGAAGCCGGGACCCTGGTCCCGCACGCGCACGCGAAACAGATCGTCCTCCTGCTCGAACCTCACCTCGATCGGCTTGGCGGCGTCCATGCCGTTGCCGTGCTTGATCGCGTTGATCACCGCCTCGCGCACGGCCAGCCCGATGTTCAGGGCGGCGCCCTTCTCGAAGCCCATGCCGCGGGCCATGCCCTCGGCCATCTCGTGGACGAGATCCACGTAGCCGATGCGGCTTTCCAGCCTGAGCCTCACGCTCCTGCCCACGCCGAGTGGTCTCTCCGGACGGCGCGTCCCGGGCGCGACGTCCCGGGACGCGCGCTCCTGCGACGCCACCGTCACTGGCCTTGCTGTCCAAACTCGTTCGCTGAGATAGCCGGTGCATGGTAGCCAAACGCGCGCCGGAGTGTCAATCAGAGCACCCTGTGGCGGAGACCCCTTTTTACACGACTTTACGTCGCGACGCTGGGCGCCGGCGGCCACCGGGTGGTATTCTCCCCGGCATGAGGCTGCGCACCCAGCTCATGCTCGCGTTCCTGCTCCTGGCGGTGGTGCCGCTGGGGGCGATCACCCTGTACTCCTACCAGTCGTCGGCCCGCGCCCTGCGCCGGACAGTCGAAGCCGAGTCGGCGCGCCTTGCCGAGGAGATGAACCAGCGGATGACCGTCATGACCGCCGGGCTGAGCCAGCGGATCGACCGCCTCGAGACGCTGCCGCTTCCCGAGGTGACCGCCGGCGGCGCGGCGCCGGCCGCGTCGTCCGACCCGG
>CAYLND010000148.1:0-9067 GCA_964384905.1 uncultured Acidobacteriota bacterium | reverse complement strand
CCCAGACAGCCCCCGAAGTCGAAGCACTCCATACCAATGTCCCGTCTGCTGCCTTGACGCAGTACAGCCTGCCTCCCGTGGTCGCAAAGAAGACCCTCAGCTCCGCTCCTGCGGTGAGAAACATCGGTGAGCCTGTGATCGGACTTCCGGCATCCACTCGCCATACCTCAGTTCCCCCTGAACCGATATCCAAGGCTCGCAACACGCCGTCGTCCGAGGGGAAGAAGACGAGTCCATCCGTGGCCGCCGCAGATCCACGAAACGTTCCCCCGGTCTGAACGCGCCACCGCTCGATCCCGCTACTCCGCGCTATTGCGACGGCCGCGCCGTCGGTCGTCCCGACAAATACCGTGTCGCCCACAACGACGGCGGTTGCCATGTTGAACACCGTCCCCGTTCCGGGAGCCCGCAGACCGAGGTCGAATTTCGGAGCTAGCTGCTGGAGCTGCTCAGTGAAAGTCGCGCCCGTCTTCTTGGAATCATGTTGTATTTGCGGCCACTCCCCCGCCCAAACACCAGAACAAGGCAATAGGCATGCGGCCACAACCGTGACGATTGCCGCCGTCATTGGTGCCACCCCGTGCTGTGGCGGACTCCTCCGGGGAGTTCTTCATCTTTGGTGTCCGACATCTTCAACTCATTGACGAGCCAGGGTGCCGCCACGTTCAAATCGGGGGCTTCCTTGAACCAAGAAGACACTCCTCGTTCAAGTTCTGCCCGAGATGCCACGACTGAGAAGCCCTCATTCCTCCGAATCCGATCAATCGCATCGCTCGGAAGGTTGCTCCGAACCCTCAGTCTGGCATAACGTCCGTCAATGGAATCCAGCGTCCATACCCACATTCCAGTCCTCCTGTCTACGCCTACTTCACTCTGGAGTGACCGGCACGGCCATAAGATGCCGTTGTCCCTAAGCTGAAGTCTCCATTCCTTCCAAAACGCATCAGCTCGACCTATTAGTCGAGTCTTTGAATGGAAAATCGCGAAATTCCCTTTGAGTTCCAGATCACCCACCTCGAGCAGTTGCGGAACCGTCGGACTTAGCTCGGCCATCACTCCAGCAGCACGCGACCATCCCCAATTTTCAGCGGCACCAACTGGCCAGTTGCCGGGAAGATAGCTATGTGAGTGGTACTTCCGCGCCGATCCGAGCGTCTCCCACCTTGCCGACACCAACTGCCACCGGAAGAAGCTCATTTCAAAGGCAGCATTGACCGGTGGCGGCCCATGCCGGGCTCGCGCTTTCGCAAGGATCTCCGTCCGCTCACGAGATCCTCTATCAGATGAACAAGAGAATATCGTCACTGCAAGCATCGCAAGCACGGTGGCAAAGATGGCCAGCAACAGCAATGAACCGGCGCGAGCGCTACCCTTTCGTCCTGTTTCGCCGGACCAAGGCAGCGAGACCTCACGCAGCACGAACGGCCCCTTCAGTTTGCCTCACAAGCTTTCGACTTTCCGATACAAGCAGGATCAAACTCCCACCCATGATGAGCACGAACGCGCCCCCCAATGGAAGGTTCACCCCGTGCACCAAGATCGCCAGCACGTTGCCGCCGACAATCAACCATGAGCCCCACCATAGACCCAACGCCGAGATGATCTTCCACTTCCCCTGCCCGGAAATCCTGCCGCTGATCCCAACGAAGAAGACACCCACAGCAAGGATCACAGTATTCAGGTATCCAACTTGGTCTCGCACGCCAGCGAGGAGGTCCCACAGATGAGACCCGTTTCGCATCAAGGCTTCGTACAGACGACCAGCCGCGATAAGACTCAAACCGATCAACAGAAGTCTTCCCCTGAAACGAACCTCCATCCGCAAACGGCCAAGGTGGCCGGCCATGAGAGATACCATCCCCACGATCGCCAACTGAACCAGACTCGCAATGCTGACAATCCGGTCCTCAAGCAGAAGACGAATCACCTGCGAGGCAACCCCCTGCTCAGGGCCAGACGGGTGGTCTCGCACAACCCACGCCAGTTCTGCGCCCGCCTTGACCAAGTCTATGAAGATCCAAGCGACGGCCCAGAAAGCCCCCATTCCCCGAGTGAAGTAAGAAGAGACAGCGGCGGGAAAACCGGGGACCCAAAGGGCAGAGACGAAGAACCACGCCTTGCGTGGGTCCTCAGAAGGAAAACTATCCGGCATGACAAGTCGCCCCACTTCATCCCAAACGAACCCTGCAACGGCCCACGTGCCAAACCCGGCGAGAAGCGCCCACACCGGAATCACAGGAAGACCATTCGTTCTCAAGGATGATTTCTCGTACCACCAAACTCCCAACAGCGCGGGCATCAAAGCCCATGCTGAAAGCCACGCCCAGCTCGGTACGCTCACTGGGGGCCCTCCCGCAGGGACCCAATAGAGGATGACATTGTCGAAACACCAATACGCTGCGCCGAACGCACCGAGTCCGATCAGCAGAGAGAGCGCGGAAGGGAGTCTGGGTATCCTCACTAGAATGATGCCCCTCCCCCGAAGCTCCCACCTCCACCGGTCGACCCGCCAGACCCACCAGACGCCCCCTCTGGGGCTTGCTTGGGAGCAGGAACAGATCCAGTTGGCCCGCCTGTTCGTTTCAGATTTTCCTGATATTCAGGCTTCTCCTCCTCCTTCGTGCCTTTCCCCGGATACTCGTGCCCATCCAGACCGGCACAACCCTCCTTGCACACATTCTCGTTGGTCAGACACCACTCGTGACACCGTTGACACTTATGCCCACACCGTCTCAGTTCATCCGGGTCGCTACCATCCGCTTCACCATTGGTGCATCCAGCCGTGCACCTATCGACGTTGTATTTGGCATCACACGTCGCAACGCGGTTTTCACCTTCGCAAGGCCCCTTCTTTTTCTCCTTCTTCTCGTCCTCCTTCCGACCTGAGCGATCCGTCTCGTTGAGCGGGTTGTTGTCTACGTACGTGTAAAAGGCGTACGCCTGCGTGGATTCGATACTCCCCGCCTGAGGGGCTGCCTGACGCGAAAGAGGCGCGCCGTATTTCTGCGAGCGCAAACTCGGCGCGTCCGGGGTTCCCGTGTCCCGTGTGACGTTGCAGTTGGAGACAGACGTAGGCCGCCGTGCCCCCTCTGGGTCCCTGGTTATAAACCTCCCGAGGAGCGAGTCATACCACCTGGCATTCATGTACGTAAGCCCCGTGAAATCATCGTGGGCGGGATTCACAAACCGGTACCGATTGAATGGATCCACTTTGACGTTCAGCGTTCGGCCGAACGGATCGTAGCGGTAAGTCTGGGTCGGGTTCCCTACTGAGTCCGTGAGGTTGACCACCGAGCCCAAGCCGTCGAACAGGTAGTACTCGGTCAAGGGAGAGGTGAGATCGAGGCGGGTCTTTGAGACACCAGGAACGAGAACGGCCAAAGGTTTCTTGGCCGCGTTTAGTTCCATCACCACGCTGAAACCGTCGAACACGAACCATGTTTCGGCTCCGTTGGTGCGCTGCTCCACCCGTTGACCAGACGGATCGTACCCGTAGGAGACAGTGGTGCTGGAGCCCGTAACCAACGTGAGGCGGTTCAGCCCGTCGAACGTGAAGTCGGTCTTTGCGCCGGGAGACGCTCGTGACGCGATGTTCCCGGCTTCGTCCCATGTATATGTGGTCTGCGCAGCGCCGGCTTGGACGGTCTGCAGTTCGTTCACCGAGTTATAGCTGTAAGCCTCCGTCGCCAAGCCCGTCATGGTTCGGGTCAGTCGGTTCCCCGCCGGGTCGTACCCGAAGGCCTGAATCCCCACGCCCGGCTCGACCGCCTGGGTCAGGCGGTAGATGGGATCGTAGGTGTACTGATGCAACCCCATCTGGTCACGAATCACCGTACGGTTCGTCGTGTTGTCGTAGGTGTATTCGAAGTAGCTAATCGCGGCACCCGACGGCTGGCGGAGATTCCGCAACCTTGTCAACCGGTTGCCCAGGTCGTACTCTCGCTCGACAGCGATCTGATTCGGCATTTGGGTTCGGACAAGGTTCCCGTTCTCGTCGTATGAGTAGGAAGCGACGCCGCCGGGTCCCGTCACACTTGTTGTCCGATTCATGCCGTCGTAGGCATAGCTGATGCCCAAATCGACCGGCCCCGTCGTCGGTGCGTCCACGACAAGAGAAAGCCGGTTACCAACCTTGTCGTAGCCCATGAGTTTGGACGCAAGCGTCTGGCTCGCAACGCCGATGTTTTCCTGCGTCAGCCGGTTGAGAGAATCGAAGGCATCCGTGATGTCGTAGGCGGCCCCATCCACCAACGTCGATGCGCGCGTCCGATTCCCCACTGGGTCAAAGGCGAAGAACTGTGAAGGCGTCCCATCGGAGAGCGTGACTTTTCGCAACCGGTTCAGCGAATCGTAGGTGTAGGTCCGCGTGGTTCCGCCCCCCTTGGCATCAGTCTTCGTCAGTTGATTGCCCACCGCGTCGAAGGTGCGACTCTCTTGCGTCAGGTCACCGTACGTCACCAGCTTGAGACGGTTGAGCGGATCGTAGTCGTAGGTCGTCGTGTGGCTGTTTGGATCAGTCGCCGTGAGCAGATTCCCCACAGAGTCGTAGGTGTAGGCCGCCGCGCCATTGGCGGCGTCGGTCACCTGGGTCAGGCGGTGCAGCGGGTCATACGAGAACGACGTGACATTCGTATTGGCATCTTTGGTCGTCAACAGTTCGCCATTGCGGTCATAGGTGTGCGTTGTCGTGTGGGTGAGCGCATCCTGTACCTGCACGATGCGATCCTGGTCGTCGTAGGTATAGTTCGTGACCCTGCAACAGGCGCCGGTCTGGCGAATCAGCCGTCCCAGCGGATCGTAGTCATATGCCACCTCCTGGAGGAAGACCGTGCTGGCCGGAATGACCCCATACCGAATGCGGGTGGTTCGACCCTCCAGGTCAAACGTATATTCCGTTCGCGAACCATTCGCGTCAATCTCGGCCGTCCGGCGCCCCCACTTGTCGACCTCGTAGGTCGTGATGAAGTCCGTCGAGGTCGCGGGCCCGGTCACGAGCCGGCGCGCCACCGACGTGAGGTTGCCGATGACGTCGTAGCCAAAGAAGGTCTGCTGGCCAGACGCATTGCGAGTCGAGAGACGCAGTCCCCGGCCATCGTAGGTGTGGCTTTCGGTGAACACCGTTGCAGGCTCATTGAACGGCGAGACGTTGAACGCCTTGACGATCTGGTCGGTCGATGTCAGGTTGCCGGCGCCATCATAGGCGTAACGCACCTCGTTGCCGTTGGCGTCCACCTTCCGAGTGATCCGGTTGAAGATCGGCTCGTAGTCGAAGAACATCGAGGCGCCCAGCGCGTCCACCTGACTGATCACGTTGTTCCGCGCGTCGTAGAAATAGGTGGTCGAGTGCCCATTCGGATCGATCACCGACACCTGGTTGAAGTTCGCGTCCCAGGTGTACCTCGTCTTCCCTCCCAAGGCGTCCTTGACTTCGCTGAGGACCCCGCCGCAGGCATCGTAGGTGTAGGTCGTCCGGGACGTCTGGATCGTCCCGAAGAGATCCACCACGGTCTGGAGCCCACCGGTATAGGTGATGTCATAGGAATAGGCGGCCAGCCGCGTGCCGTCGAGCTTGGCGATGGTGCTGATCCGGCCTACCGGGTCATACGTGAATGAAAGCCGCTTCTCGCCCGGCTGCGCGCGAGGCTCCGTCTTCGAGGTCATCCGGTCGAACGTGTCGTAGACGTACTGCGACTGGTAGAACGGCGTCGCCGTCACCGAGGTGAGCCTGCCCGATGCATCGTAAGCGTATGTGGTCGTGTATGTTTTTGCTCCGGTAGGGTCAGGCGCCCTGACCGCCGACAACCGCGCTTGAGCGTCGTAATCAAGAAAGACGGTGGCGCCAGACAGAGGGATCGGAAAGCAACTCAGTGTGGCGCTTCCGGCCGGCGCGTAGAAGATCGCCACCAGCCGGCTGCCGCCCGCTCCCGGCTTGAATGCACCCGCGGGAGTATTCGTGAAAGCGAGGACGTTTCCGTCGGTGTCTTCCATCCGACTCAGGTTCCCTTGCCCGTCGAACTCCCGGACCAGACCCCGCTTCTTGCGGAGGTGGAAACCGATGCCCGTCGACGTGCCACTGAAAAAGCACCCGGCCCCTGTGATCGTGAAACTCTCGGTGATACCGGGAGGCGAGAACACCTCTCCATTCATGCTCCGCGTGTACCCCAGTTGCCGGCCATCGCCGCGCTCTTCCACGAAGAGCGTGCTCCCACTGGCCTTGTCGAATTGGGCGCGCATTGCGACCTGGTAGCTGTGAGTCCAGCCCGGCCCCAGAGCGCTGAAGAACGGCGTACCACTCACGGCCGGATTCCCGGCAGCGACGGTTCCGCTCGCCGCGTAGAGACTGGTCGATTTGGCCTGTTGGCTGTTGTACGTCCTGAAGAGGTTGATCGCAAGACCGGCAAAGGGTATGGAAAGGTCCTGGACCGTGAACACCATGTTGCCGCTGAGCGTGTTCACACCGCCCGGCCCGATGGCCTGATGCCCATTCTGGGGGTAGCCGGAGCTGCGCGCCTCGCAACCCGCTCCACTCCAACTCAGCTTCACGATCGTCCCGTCGTTTGCGGCGACCAGGACTTCGCTTCCCACGACGGCCAAGTCGCCCACAACGGGCGACTTCGAGCACACGAGACGTTGGCGCTCGCGCAGAGATGGCAGGTCGATCATATGGACCGCCCCGTCACTGTCCCCAAAGAGGATCACATCATTCGTCAGTGAAACCGCACTGGTCACACTGATTGAGGCGTCGTAGACAGTTGAGCCCAGGAGGGACCCATCGCTGTCCGAGATTTTCAGAATTGTGTGGGTCGCCGCATTGATCGCGACGATGACTCCATTGCCCGCTGCGACCCGGTCGCGATCCGCGGTGACAGGGAAGGCGGCCGTCCATGCGAGAGTCCCGTTGGTGGAGGCTGGATCACGCGCCGAGAGCTGGGATCCGTTCAGGGACAGCAAGTGCGCCGTCGACGCGAGCCCAATATCCCCTGCGTTGGTTCCGGGACCGAAGTATTGGGATTTGGTGCACGGCTCCACGTAGGAAGAGGGGGTTTGGTCGACCGCCACAACCGTCGGAGTGAGCTGCGTGAACGCCGGCGTCTTGTTTCCCACCATCTGGAACCGGTTGTAGTAGGGATTGTAGTTCTGCGCGGGGAAGGAACAGCACCACCCTGCCGCATAGGCATACGGGCAGGAATACGGTGGCCAGTATTCCAACTCGTGGATGTTGTACGCCGTGCTCCCGAACACGACGGCTCGCCCGTTCTCAATCGGCGACACCGCGTAGTTGTTGTTGGAGGCGCCTGTCGCCCCGTTCAGCACCATGCCCAACCCCTGACGTTGAACATGAGGAGGCGCCCCCGGGCAGCACCATGAAGGATAGCCACAGCAAGCGCTGTACGGCCACAAGAACCCGAAGAATGCCGGAAATCCCGGGAACGGGATGTTGACATCTACACCGCCGATCGGAGCGATGACCGTGCTCCATGGCACGGCCGTCACCCACAGCCGGTTCCCGCTCACTGGATCGAATCCCTCTCCTACCGCTCGTCCAAGCTCGTCCTCCGCGGCCACGTAGAGGAAGCTCACTCCCTTACTGCCGGATTCCACCGCAGGTTGCCGAGAAGCGAGGCCGAACACCGCGACATCCTGTCCCCCTCCCGCCCAGGCCATCTGACCGTCACTCATGCCTCGCGCACTGATCGTCCCGTAGGGTGCGGGAGAATTGGGGGTGCATGTAAAGACCGTCCCTCCCAAAGTGACGGGCGCCCCCGGCGCAGCGGTGCTCTTCCACGCAAACTTGAGCGACGACGGCATGGACGTCGCTTGGTAGCCCGAGAACCCAGGCCCCCCGCGCATCATCCCCCAGTCCGGCATGGTGGCGGCTGCCCCAAAGCTGCTCACGGGGAACAGCACGAAACCAACCGTCACGATCAGGAGAGTCAGGCGGGAAGTTCTCATGGTTCGAACAGCGAAGAGGCCAATGGTGCGTTGATTCGCAAGTCACGATACGTCACCTCTCGCCTCACCACGTTCAGAACACTGTGATGGACGTAGGTGACGCCCTCGAGCACCCAACCTACGGAGTGACGTTTCCACTTGACCAGAATCTCGTCGAGAACCTCTTGGTGGCTCCCTAAAGTGACGAGACGAACGGGCAAGTCGTGTCGATCAAGGGTAATCTGTGCCGCGACTGTTTCCTGTCCCCGCAAAGGCGAATTTCCGAGGACCGACACGACTCGCCCTTCCGCGGACGCCGAGACCTGACAGCGCGCGGAGGAGAGGGTATCGGAAAACTTCCGTAGCCACTCTGGGAACGCCGACGACTGCTGGATTACCTGCCGTGATCGACAAGAGTGATCTGGCGGCGAGGGCATCTTCCCGTCACCAACCGCGGGAATCGCAGGCGCCTCGGCATCGAGAACAATCCGTCCGAGGTCAGCCCTAAAGAGGAGATTGGCGGTATCGTGCTGCTCGGAAACCACCACTCCCCCGCGCAGTTCCGTGGTCACGGTGTCCTGGACGACCGACTGCGACCGGATCGCCCTCGCCTGCCTCCTCAGCGTCTCGACTACTCGATGCACCGTGTCTGACGGCCCCGATGCCGCAATGCCCCACGAAGGACAGACAAGAATTGCCGCGAGCAGGGTGCACATTGCCACCCTCCGGTTCGACCGCTGGCGAACCACGTCGTAGACCAACCAGACGCGCCCTCTTCCCGACTCGCGAGGAGCTCCCTTGTGATGGAGGTCTACTGCCTGCTGATATTGCATCCAAGCCAAGGACATGGCGCTAACTGTACAGCGAGTCCAAAGCGATTTCAACTCTGGGTTCGCCAAATTCGCACCTGCGCCCAGCCGGCCATACCCCGGCAAGTCGTCTCAGACTTGCCGTCGCTAGCCCATTTATTGACAATGGTCTGCCTCATGCGGCGTCCCCCACCCCAAGCCCGAGGAGCACGGTACCTCACCACAACGACCGCCGCCCGGCGGGCGGGGGTTGCCCCCTACACGGTCCAGAAATGGTTCGACCGAGGCATCCTGACTGGGGTCAAATTGCCGAGCGGCCACCGACG
>CAYLND010000147.1:0-9127 GCA_964384905.1 uncultured Acidobacteriota bacterium | reverse complement strand
GGGTCACGCGACACGAGCGCCGATTCCAGTCCGAAAAAGACAGGCGAGCCGGTCAAGAAGGCCAGATCGGCGCGCGTCGAAGCGAGCGTGCTCTCGAGCGCGCCGGCGCGCGCGCCGGTTTCCAGGCGCAGCAGCCTCCTCGTCTCTTCGGCGACGCCGCGCTGCGTCACCGTGATCGCCCCCAGCTCCGCCAGGTTGATCGCGATCGCCGCGGCGGCGGCGACCCCCGTCAGCCACCCGACGCCCGGGCTCCAACCCGTTCCCGGCGCCCGCCCCGCGCGGGAGCCCGGTCCCGCCGGGACGCCGCCTGCCGCCTCGCTCACGCCGCCCACTATAGCGCACGCCGGCGGCAGGCCATCGGACAGGGAGGAGCGCCGCGGCCGGCGCGGAAGGCGCCGGGAACGACCTCTCCCCGGGAAAAACAAAGGGGGCCGCGTTACCGCGGCCCCCGGGTTCCCGCCGAATCAACTGCGATCGATCAGCCCTGCTTCACGGTCTCGATCGAAGCGACCTTGATCGTTCCCGTTCCCTCGTCGAGCGTTCCGGTGACCTTCACGGGCACTCCGATCTGGCCGTCCGCGATGCTCGTCCGGTCGAGCGTATACAGCTTCTCGTCGGCGTAGAGCTGCACCTTCGCGCCCTTCTTCATGCAGCGCAGGGCGCATCCCTTGCCGTTCGCGTTGGCGTTGGCGGCCCCGCAGTACGAGTCGGTCAGATAACCGGTCAGCGCCACCTCGCGCAACCCGGCCGACGGGTCGGACACGGCAGCCTGGGTCTTGGCGTTCTTGTCCTTGTCCTTGTCGCACGCCGCGGCGGCCGACAGCGCCACCAGCACCAGCACGGCGAGAAGGGCGGCCAGTTTCTTCATGATGGGAACCTCCCTGTGACCCGGGGGTGCGCCCCCGTGGCGTCCGGCGCGTGCGCGGAAGCGCGCGGCGGCGGTGGATTCGGTGCACTCGAGCCCCTTATGTTAGGGCGTCCCCTGAGACGAGTCAAACGACGGCTCGACGCACGCCACGGGCGTGTCGGCCGCCAGAGCGCTCCCGGGAGAGGCCGGCCCCCGGGTCTGCGGCGCCGTCGTCGTCCCACCCGGGGAGAAGCGGTGCGTGTACGAGACCAGGTAGATGTGGTTCGGGAACGTCGCGTCGCCGAGATTGCCGGTGTACGGATCGGGGCGGCGGTTGCGCTTCAGGGCGATCGGAACGTTGAGCGACCAGGTGTCGGCGCCGCGCGAGTAGTAGACGCCGGGCTCGGCGAACGTCTCGTAGCCGGGGCGTCGGAACCCGTGGCTCGCCCCGCTCAGATCGTAGCGCGGCACGCCCTCCATCCGGAGCCCCAGCGCCGCGGCGAACGGGCTCTTCCCGAGACCGAACGCCATGCCGGTGCGCAGCACGTACTGATCGGGAACGGAGTTCTCGGCGCGCGGCGCCTGCGCCGGCGTCACCACCCCTCCGGGAGCGAGCCCGACGCTCAGCGAGGGCGTCCCGTTGGTGTCGCGCGGATTGATCAGGTAGGTGCCGCTCCCGTAGTACGAGAAGCGTCCGATCCGCTTGAAGCCGTTGATCTCGACCACGGCTCCCCAGCCGCCGTCGCCGGGCTGGATCGACTGGTCGACCGCCTTGTTCCGGGGAGACGTCCCGGTACGGTCCGGGTAGGTGTCCTTGGCGTCGTCCTCTCCCGTCGGCGCCTTGAGGCCGAGGCCGAGCGAGAGATTCCCGCGCGTGTGGACGTCCGGATCGAACATCCAGTAGCGGCCGGTCACGGTCACGTCGCCGATGCCCCGCGCGTTCTGCTCGCTGCGCTGCCCCGTGGAGTTCACGGGGAGGGGGATCGACCAGGAGGCCTCCACGATCGGCACCGCCAGCGCCAGACTGAAGCGGCGCGTCAGGGCGTACGTGCCGGACAGATCGAGAGAGTACTGCCTGTTGATGACGTAAGTGTGAAGGTCCTGCCTCTGCACCTGCTCGACCGTGCCGTTGTAGTGGTCGTGCGACCGCAGCCCGCGCGCGGCGGTCCCGAACAGCCACTCCCCGGCTTTGAGATAAGGATCGGCGGACGCGCCGAACACGGGCGCGTTTTGACGGATGAGGACTCAGCCCTGGGCCCAGGCGGGACTTTGCCAGGGCAGAACGGCCAGAACGATGGCCAGCAGGACGATGGCGCGACGCTTCAAGAGGTCACTCCTTTTCTCGTTGCAATGCATGGGGCGATTCGCTCGCCCGCGAACTGCAAGCGCCGCGCCAGCGCGCGGTCTCGGGACGGCCTGACTCCCTCACTGTCCGGATCGTTGGAATGACGGGATTTGTCCCGGCCGGGTCGGGCGGACCGCGGCGACGTTCATCCGGGGAGCCCATAGAGTGTATGAGCGCCGCGGCCCGGTCGCATAAGTCCTAAGACGGCGGGACGCCGGTCAGTTGGGATGCGCCACAGCCAGTCCGGGCGCCTGGTCGATCACCTGCCTCACGATGCGCGCCAGGGCGTCGATGTCGTACGGTTTCTGGACGTAGGCGACAGCCCCGTCGCGCATCATCTCGGTGGCGGTGCTCTCGGACGAGAAGCCGCTGCTGACCAGGACGCGGACGCGCGCGTCGATCTGCCGCAGGCGCCGGAAGCACTCGAGACCGCCCATCACCGGCATCGTCAGATCGAGCAGGACGAGATCGATGCCGCCCGCGTGTTTGCCGTATACCCGCAGGGCCTCTTCGCCGTTGCGGGCGGTCAGCACCTTGTAGCCGTGCATCTCCAGGATGTCCCGCGCCAGTGCCAGCACGGTCGACTCGTCGTCCACCGCCAGCACCGTGCGTTGCGGACCCGAACGGCCCGGCGGCGCGGGATCGGACGCCGCACGGCGCGCCGGCGCGACGCCCGCAAGACGCTCCAGGAGATCCGACGGCGATGCGGTGGCGACGCGTCGGGCGGCCACCTCGGGGTCCCAGACCGGGAAATGCACGACGAAACAGGAGCCGCGTCCCGGCTCGCTGGTCGCCTCGATCCATCCGTCATGCCCTTTCACCGCCCCATGCACGATCGCCAGCCCCATGCCCGCTCCCTGCCCGAGCCCCTTCGTGGTGAAGAACGGCTCGAAGACGCGCGGCAGAATCGCCGGGTCGATGCCCCGCCCGTTGTCCTTGACGGTCAGGGTGACGAAACGTCCCGGTCGGGCCTCCAGGTTGGTCTGGCGATCGGCGGCCGTGATCGTCCGGTTCGCGGTCGCGATCAGCAGCCGGCCCTGCGGCATCGCCTCCCGCGCGTTGGCGCACAGGTGCAGCAGCATCTGCTCGAGCATCCCGACGTCGGCGGAGGCGGTCCACAGGTCGGCCGCGCCCTCGAAGACGACCTCGATCGCGGGCGGCATCTTGCCGCGCAGGTCCTCGACCACGCGCGTCACGGTGTCGTTCAGGTCGGTCGGTGCCTGACGGGTGGCGGCGCGCCGGCTGAAGGTCAGGAGCTGTGCGGTCAGCTCGGCGGCGCGCATCGCCGACTTCTCGATCAGCTCCAGCTTCTTGCGGTTGGCGTCCTCGACCGGCAGCCGGCCCTTCACCAGGCGGGTATAGCCCAGGATGCCCGTCAGCAGGTTGTTGAAGTCGTGCGCGATGCCGCCCGCGAGCGTCCCGACGCTCTCCAGCTTCTGGACCTGCCGGAGCTGGTCCTCGAGCGCCCGGCGCTCCGTGGTGTCGCGCAGGATCCACTCGGTCACCGTGCGGTTCTCGAGGGAGATCGGCCCGCCGCTCGCGTCCACCAGGAACCTCTCGCCGTCCTTGCGCACGCACGGAAGACCGTGGAAGCCGCCGTGCTCGGGCGCCACCGAAGCCGCCTTGTAGGCTTCCATCAGCCGAGCGCGCTCGTCCGGGGGATGCAGGTCGCTCAAGGTGAGGTCGTGGATCTCCTCCGGCTGGTAGCCGAACAGCCTGCAGAACATGCGGTTCGCTTCCAGGATGCGCCCGGTCTCCGGGTCCGCCGTGAGGATGGCGTCGTAGGCCCCTTCCAGGAGGCGGCGGTGGCGCTCGACGGAGTCGCTCAGGGCGGCCTGCTGGCGCGCCAGATCCTCCACCATCCGCCCGACATCCTCGGTCAGTTGCGCCACCTCGAGCGGGCCGACGATGTGCGGGGTCCGGACCACGGCCCCCGCCGCGACGGAGCGCGCGAAAGCGGCGAGCCGCAGGATCGGCTGCACCAGGTTCGATCGGGCCCAGGCGAGCAGCAGCAGGCTGATCAGGAGGATCCCGAGCGCCGACACGATGCCGCGCTTCACGATGCCGGCGTAGATGGCATACAGCTGCCGTTCCTGGTCGACCTTCAGGCACAGCAGGCCGCCCAGGTTGTACAGGTTCGGGTTGACCCCCTCGAGGAGGAGAGGCGAGACCAGGATCATGCGCCGGCCGTGGTCCACCACGCGATGCTGCGGCTGGGCGGTGGCGGTGGCGGCCGCCGCCAGGGCCGCGAAGTCCGGGTCGGGGATGCACGAAGCGGGGCGGCCGATCCAGTCGCGCCGGCTGCTGGCCAGGACCGTGCCGTCCTTGCCCATGAGCGCGACGTACACCACGGAGCGCTTGCTGCCGGTCTCCTCGATCACCTCCTGCACCGCCGACTGCGACCCGAGCCGCAGCAGGCGCTGCGAGGCGGACAGCAGCTGGTCGGCGAGCATGTCTCCGTAGCGCACCCCTTCCTCGGCCAGGAACTGGCGGGCCCCCAGCGAGTGGTAGAAGAGCAGGAACCCGGCGATGATCATCGCCGGCAGGGTGAAGGCCAAGCCAATCAGGGTGGACATCGGGAATCGAGCCAGGAGTCGGCGCACGATCGGGCCTACAGGGAATCCACGAATTCGGGACGGATCAGACGGGACGGCGACGCCGTCTTCTTGGTCAGGCCGCGCCGCACCAGGAACTCGCCCAGGCGACCGGCCGTTTCATGCAGACGACCCGGCAGGTGCCCGCTCCCCAGGAGCCCGCGGTTCTCGCTCAGGTCCGGAACGCGCGCCCCCTGGAGACCCAGCAGGAACTCCCCGACCGTCGCGTGCTGCCGCGTCGCCATCTCCGCGGCGGCCGCCTCGGGATGACCGTCCATGTAGGCGACCGCCCGGAACCAGGCCCGCAGAGCCCGGCGCACGTCCTCGCCTCGACCGTCCAGTATGGAGGGACGCATCGCCATCACGTCGACGATCTCCCCCGGGATGTCGCGCGACGAGAACAGGACGCGCGCTCCTTCGCCGCGCAGCAGGCGTCCCAGACCGGGCTCGTACGTGATGACGCCGTCCACCGCTCCCTTGCGGAAATCGTGCTCCGCTTCTTCGGGGAGGCGGCTGATCGCCACGACCTCGTCCTCGTGCAGGCCGCCGATCTGGAGCAGCCGCTCCAGCTCGTACGAGCCGAGAGCCGACTCTTCGAAGGCGATCCGCCGGCCGCGCAGCGCCTTCAGATCGTCGATCCCGCGGCGCACCACCAGGGCGTCCCCGCCGTACGAGTAGTCGACCACCAGGATCACCTCCGGCTGGTCGTGGAAGTTGTCAGCGATCTGGACTTCGTTCAGCGTGGCCAGGAAGCCGTCGATGTTCTCCTGGTGATAGGCCTTGAGGATGCCGGTGTACGACGAGAAATCGACCAGGTCGACGTCGACCTTCTCGGCGTCGAAAAACCCCTTCTCGCGCGCCAGGTACAGGAGCTCGAAAGGCGGCCAGGCGTTGACCCCGAGGCGAAGCGGCTCCTTGGGCTCGCTCAGACAGGCGGCGAGGGAGGTCGCGAGCAAGGCGAGACCCAGAACCGCTCCCGCCCGCGACCCGGCTGCCGCGACCCGCTCCATGCCCGCCTTTCCGCTTGCTCGGCCGCCGGTGTCAACGAACCGACGGCGATCCAGGGGCCGACCACGGTCCTGGCGCACGTTTCCCGCGCGCATCGGTTCAAAGTTAAGTTCCGGCGCGGGGGAGTCAAGGGCGCGGGGAGGTCGCCGGCCTCCCGTATACTGGAACCATGGACCTCGTCGATCCGCTGGTGCTGGCCTTGTGCAGGAGCGTGCGGGACGAGGGTGGCCGGGCCTTCCTCGTGGGCGGCTGGGTGCGCGACCTCGAGAGTCTGCGCCTCGGACTGACGCCCGGCTTCCCCGCCACGGGCGAGTACGACCTGGAGGTGTACCACCTGCCCGCGGAACGGCTGGCGCCCGTTCTCGGGCGCTTCGGCGAGGTCAGGCTGGTCGGCCAGGCGTTCGCCGTGTACAAGCTGGTGCCACGTCACGCGGGCCGCGATGCGGTTCCGCGGATGGAGATCGACGTCAGCCTGCCGCGCCGCGATACGAAGGTGTCCGCAGGTCATCGCGGGTTCCAGGTCACGGGCGATCCCGATCTATCGTGGAGGGAAGCGGCGCGGCGTCGCGATTTCACGATCAACGCCATGCTGTTCGACCCGCTCACGGACGAGACGATCGATCTCTGGGGCGGCCGCGACGACTTGCGCGCCGCCCTCCTGCGGGCGGTCGACCCGGCGACCTTCGTCGAGGACAGCCTCCGGGTCCTGCGCGCGGTGCAGCTGGCGGCGCGGCTGCGGTTCGACATCGAGGCACTCACCGCCGATCTCTGCCGCCGGATCGACCTCTCCGACCTTCCCTCCGAGAGGGTCTGGGGCGAGATCGAGAAGCTGCTGCTTCGGGCCGAGCGGCCCTCGCTCGGGCTGCAGGCGGCCGACCGCCTCGGCGTGATCGGGCGCCTGTTTCCGGAGCTCGGCGCGCTTCAGGGCTGCGCGCAGGAGCCGGAATGGCATCCGGAGGGCGACGTCTGGACCCACACCCTGATGGCGATCGACATCGCGAAGAACGAGATCCATGGTCTGCCGAAGGAGAAGACGCTGGCGGTCCTCCTGGCGGTCCTGTGCCACGATTTCGGGAAGCCGGCGACGACGGCGGTGGTGGACGGGCGCATCCGGTCGTACGAGCACGAGGAGGCCGGCATCGCGCCCACCCGATCTTTCCTCGACCGGCTGAACATCCATACCCTGCACGGCTACGACCTGCGCGAGCAGGTGATCCAGCTCGTCGCGCATCACCTGACGCCGAGCCACTACTTCAAGGACCGCGAGCGCGTGGGGGAGGGCGCGTTCCGGCGCCTGGCGCGCAAGCTCGAGCCGGAGCTGCTGTACCGGGTGTCGCGCGCCGACTGCCTCGGGCGCACCGGCGACTTCTCCACCGAGGCGCAGGAATGGTTCATGACGCAGGCGCGGGCGCTCCGCGTCGCGACCCGTCCCCCCGCGCCGCTTCTCCTCGGACGGCACCTCCTGGAGATGGGCCTGCGACCGGGCCCGGCGATCGGCCGCATCACCAAGTCGATCTACGAGCTGCAGCTCGACGGGAAGGTGACCGACCTGGACGAGGCCCGTCGGGAGGCGGGCCGGCTCATCGAGACGGAGAGGGCTGCCGGGACCCTCTCCTAGCGCCGGCCGCGGCGCCGGCCGGGCGCCGCGTCTGCAGCGCGTCGATGGTCTCGTCGATGCGGGCGAGGCCGCGCCGCAGGTAATCGGCGTCGGATCCGAAACCGATCCTCAGGTGGCGGGCCATGCCGAAATGGTCGCCGGCGCACACCAGCACCGACCTGTCCTCGCGCAGCCTGTCGACCAGCGGGATCGAGCCGATCGGCAGAGCGTAGCGCAGGAAGGCGATCGCCCCCGCCTGCGGGGGGATGTAGTCGAACAGGTCGTCGTGGCCGCGGATCCAGCGCTCCAGCACCGGCAGGTTCGCGCGGATGATGGAGCGGGTGCGCGCGAAGATCGCCTCGCGGCGCGCCGGCTCCATCGCGATCCGCCCCAGATAGTCCGACAGCATGCCGGGGGCGATGGTGGTGTAATCGCGATACGACCACAACCGTCGCACGGCGGCGGGCGGCCCCACCACCCAGCCGATGCGCAGACCGGGCAGGCCGAACGCTTTCGACAGACCGGACGTGATCAGCACGCGCTCGTGACGCGCCCAGAAGGTGGGCGTGGTCCGCCCGGAGACCTCGGCTCCGCGATAGATCTCGTCGGCGACGATCCAGGCGCCGGCGCGGCGCGCCGCGCGCACCACCTCCTCCATCTCGGCCTCCTCGAGGACCGCGCCGGTCGGATTGTTCGGGTTGGTGATCAGGATGAGCCGCGTGCGCTTCGTCACGGCCCGCCGCAGGCCCTCCACATCGAGAGCCCACCGCGTCCGACCGGCTTCCTGCCGGGGCGCGAGCCGGAACACGTCGGTCCGGCCCGCGAAGGCGCGCGACAGTCCCCAGGTCTGCAGGTAATTGGGGATCATGAACGCCACGCGATCGCCGCGCTCGAGGAGCGACCAGAGCGCCGCGTAGTTCGCCTCGCTGCCGCCGTTGGTCACCAGCACCGCGTCGCGCGTCGCGCCGTCGTAGAACGCCGCGATCCGGTCGCGCAGTTGCTCCGTGCCGTTCGACTGGCAGTATCCCAGCTCGACGTCCAGGAACCGGTCGGCCCCGCCGGCCGCCTGCAGCAGCTCGCTGGCGCGCATCGGATGCACTCCGCTCTCGGACAGGTTGTACTCGACGTAGTTCTCGTAGGTGGACTGCATCCTCTCCATGCGGAACGGCTCGATGCGCATCGGCTCCTCCTGCTCGGGTCGGGCGCAGGATAGCAGCGCCGCGCGATCCCTGTAAAGCGCGCGTCCGGACGCGCTTTCCGCGGCGGGGTCGGCCTCCGGGGCGCGCTCCGATGGCGCGACGGCCGCGCGCGATGGTACCCTGGTGACGTCGATGAGCCGCGCCCTTCTGATCCTGCGCGAGCCGGAGATCCGCCGGCTGCTCGACCCGGACTCCTGCATGCAGGCGGTCGAGGAGGCGTTCACCGCCTACGCCACGGGCCGGGCCGAGCTGCCCGCGGTCATCGGCCTCGACGTTCCCGAGAGCCGGGGAGAAATTCACGTCAAGGCGGGGCACTTGCGCGACGGCCCGCATTACGCGGTCAAGATCGCCTCCGGGTTCTACGACAACCCGGCCAGGGGGCTGCCCCAGAACGACGGCATGGTGCTGGTGTTCGACGCCAAGAACGGCGCGCCCGCCGCGCTCCTGCTCGACAACGGCTTCATCACCGAGCAGCGGACGGGCGCCGCCGGCGCCGTGGCGGCCCGGCATCTGGCGCGGCGCGACGCGGCGGTCGTG
>CAYLND010000146.1:0-9152 GCA_964384905.1 uncultured Acidobacteriota bacterium | reverse complement strand
ATGCCTGAAAGGGAACAGCCCTTTCAACGTCTATGGTGAGAAATCCGGGCTAGAACGGGGTCGAGTTTGCCGCGCCGCTCGAGCGATCGCGAGTCGGCGTTCGTGCGTTTCCTCCGTGACGGGTCGGGTCGAGCCCTCATGCGACCCGAACACGACCAAAGCAACCATCGTGCCAGCGCTTTCATTGCCCACGTCAGTCTCAGGAAGGCGATGAAGGCAACGGCCTCAGACAATCACGTTATGGAACGATCTCGGTACGGGCAATCGCTCTCGCCGCATGCGTGCGGAGGGCATGCAGCGGGCGGATGCCCGCCGCGCGTGCGTGGAGAACTACCACGCATGTTTCACTTTGGGGCACATCCGCTGGACGCGCCTGCGACCCGGACGATCGGTTGACCCTCTCTCCAGGCGTGTGGGAGAATCGATTCTCCCATGATCGAAATGGACATCGTGCGGCGCGTTGCTCGCGCCGCCCTGGAGGAGGATCTCGGACCCGGCGACGTCACGTCACGCCTCGTGATTGACGCACGGGCGATGGCGCGGGGCGTCCTGACGGCGCGCGAGCGTCTGGTCGTCGCCGGTCTGCCTGTTGCCGAGGAGGTCTTTCATCAGGTCGATATCGCCCTGGAGTTCGAGGCGCTCTGCGGGGATGGGGAGGAGCGGGGACCGGGCGGGCGGATCGCGCTCGTCCGAGGCCGGGCGCGCTCGATTCTGGCGGCGGAACGGACCGCGCTGAACTTTCTGCAGCGGATGTCGGGGATCGCCACCTCCACCCGACGGGCAGTGTCCCTGGCGGGTTCGGCGCGCGTCCAGATTTCCGATACGCGGAAGACGGCCCCCGGACTGCGTGCCCTGGACCGGTACGCGGTGCGGATCGGAGGCGGGACGAACCACCGCTCCGGTCTCTACGACGCGATCCTGATCAAGGACAATCACTGGCGGCTCGCCGGCGGCGTGCGGGAGGCGGTCGACCGGGTGCTTCGGGCGCGACCGGGTGACGAGCGGGGCGTGGGCCCGGTGGAGGTCGAGGCGTCGACCGTGGAGGAGATGGAGGAGGCGATCGGGGCGGGCGCCCACGCCGTTCTTCTCGACAACATGGACCGCGCGACGCTTCAGCGCGCCGTGACCGCCTCCCGCGGGCGCGCGTTTCTCGAGGTCTCCGGTGGCGTGCGCGAAGAAGACATCCCGTTCCTGGCCTCGCTCGGGGTCGACCGCATCTCCCTGGGCTCTCTGACTCATTCCGTGCGGGCCGCCGACCTGGCCTTGGAGGTGGAGTCCGCTTGAAGGACGCACAGACGGAGGAGATCCTGACGCCGGCGGCGCTGCAACGCCACCTGCGTTCCGCGGTCTTCGGGCATCGGATCTTCTACTATCCGACCATCGGCTCGACCAACGACAAAGCGCTCGATCTGGCCACGGCGGGAGAGCCGGAGGGGGCCCTCGTGCTGGCAGAGGAGCAGACCGGCGGTCGAGGGAGGCGACAACGATCGTGGGAGTCGCGCGCCCGTCTGGGGATCTACGTCTCTCTGGTCCTGCGCCCGGAGGTGCCGGCGACAAGGGCGCCACTGTTCACGTTCACGGCGGCCGTCGCCGTGGCCGATACGCTGCGCGACAACTGTCGTCTCGCGAGCGGTATCAAGTGGCCGAACGACGTCGTCGTGGGTCGGCGCAAGGTCGCGGGGATCCTCGGCGAAACCCGCGGCTCCGACCCCTGCATCCGCGAGATGGTGATCGGAATCGGCGTGAACGTCAACCAGCTTGACCAGGATTTCGCCGAGGCGGTGCGCGACCGGGCGACATCGGTGCGCATCGAGACCGGCGCCCGCGCCGACCGGGCGATACTCCTCGCGTCCATTCTGGAGGGCTTCGAGCGGCGATACGCTCGGGTTCTGGCGGGCCGGCCGACCGACCTTCTCCGCGAATGGGAGACGCTCTCGGCCGTGCCGCGCGGACGCCGCGTGACGGTCCAGGGGCCTCACGGACCATGCGAGGGGACGGTGGCCGGCGTCGACGACGAAGGGGCGCTCCTGCTCGATACGCCGGGTGGAGGACGGACGCGCGTGCCGTTCGGGGAGATCGTGGAGGCTCTTTGGCCCTGAGGCGGGAGGAGACGGCATGCTTCTGGTGATGGACGTCGGCAACACGAACACGGTGCTCGGCGTGTACGATGCGACGCGTCTCGTGGCCAACTGGCGCCTGACGACCGTGCGCGATCGGACGGTGGACGAATACGGCATCCTGGCCCGCAACCTGCTGTCCCTCGCCAGCATCGAAGTCGCCGCGATCGACGCGCTGATCATCGCCTCCGTCGTGCCTCCCCTGAACAGCGTCCTCGAAGCGATGGCCCGGGCCTATTTCAAGATGAAGCCCCTGTTCGTCGAGCCGGGTGTCAAGACGGGGATGCCCATCCTGTACGACAATCCTCAGGAGGTGGGTGCCGATCGGATCGTCAATGGCGTCGCGGCCTACGAGCGCTACAAGGGTGCCGCAGTGGTCGTCGACTTCGGGACCGCGACGACCTTCGACGCGATTTCGTCGCGCGGCGAGTACCTGGGCGGCGCGATCGCGCCCGGTCTCGCCATTTCCTCGGAGGCGCTTTTCGAGCGGGCGGCGCGCCTGCCGCGGGTCGACATACGGCGTCCTCCCCGGGTCATCGGCCGCAACACCACCCACAGCCTCCAGGCGGGTCTCTTCTACGGCTACATCGCGCTGGTGCAGGGAATCCTGGAGCGCATGCGCCAGGAAATGGGCGAGCCGGCGCGCGCCATCGGGACCGGCGGTCTGGCCGCTCATCTGGAGGCCGAGTTGCGGACGCTCCTGGACGATCTCGACCCGAATCTGACGCTCGAGGGTCTGCGCATCATCCACGACCGGAATCGATGAACCGGGGCGACTCCGCCGATCCGTACTATCGCGCCATCGAAGACGAATTCGTCCGCCGACGTGGTGCCGCGATGCTCCTGTCGCCGCGTGACTGGAGCCTGATCGGAGAATGGAAGGAGAGCGGCATACCTCTCCGGGTGGTCCTCCAGGGCATCGACAACGTCTTCGACTCGTTCGAACGGCGGGCGCCGGCGGGCCGGCGTATCAACTCGCTGTCGTACTGCCGGCAGGAGGTCCTGGCCCTCCATCGGATTTTCAGCACGTTGCACGCGATCGAGGCCGGGCGCCCGGCGCCGGGCGTGTCAGAAAACGATGGCGTGGCCGCGATGGCGCGGCACGTGGGTCGCCTGCACCGCCAGGTGCGGGAGGCGATGGCGGCCGCTTCCGCGGCAGGGCGGGATCGTCTCGTCGGCTGCCTGGCCCGCGTCGCCGCGGAGCTGAAGGTGTTGCGCCGGGACATCAAGAGCGGCGTCTTCGAGCTGCAGGGACTCGAAGATCGCCTGCGCGGCCTGGACGACGAGATGCTGAGCGTGGCGCGCGACTCGTTGACGCCCGAGGGGCTGTTCCGTCTCGAGGAAGTCGTCGCGGAGGCGCTGGGAGCCGTGGCCGGGCGCATGACACCGGAGGCCGCCGAGCGCACCCGTGCATCCCGACTGGCCCGGAGCCTGCGCGAGGCCTGCGGGCTGCCCCGCCTGACCCTGTTCGAGTGACCCCGCATTGACGCTTGCGCCCGAGCGTGGCGCGCGCTAACATCATCGCCCCGCACGGAGAGCCGCTCCCGCCTTTGAGGACCCGTGTCCTCGAGCACGTTCCGGTCTGTTTCGGCGTCGGGGCACAGGGCGCTTCTGCTCGCCGGGGCTTGGGCCGCCGGTACCGCCCTCCCCCAGCGTGCGTTGCGGGACTGGCCCGCCATCGTTTGTGCCCTGGTTCTCCTGGCCTTCGTGCTTTCCCCGCGGCTTCCCGGGGCACGCGGTTTCCCGGCGGATGTGCCGCTCCTTCTGATGCTCGCCACGGCGGCCTCCGCGACCCATCTCGCCTGCGATCCAACCCCGGCTCTTCTCGAGGCGTGGCGCGCGCAGGGCGTGGAGCTCGGGGCGACACCGATCACGCTCGAGGGCCGTCTTCTCGACGTCGAGACTCTTCCCGCGGGGCGCGCCGCGCTGGTGGTCCGGCTGACCCGATTCACGGTCTCGGGCCGCCGGGGGCGGGTGCCTCGCGCGGTCATCGCCCGCCTGACGTTCCCGGTTCCCGAGAATCCCTCCGAGCTGAGGCTGCGCCCTGGGGAGTCTCTCGAGATCACGGCCCGGATCGGGCCCCCCAGAAGCTTCCAAAACCCGGGCGCCTTCGATTACGGCGCCTACCTCAAGGCGGAGCGGATCGATCTCGTCGGAAGCGTGAAAAGCTGGCGATTGATCCGGGTCGTTCCGGGTCACGGGCGCAACCTGTGCGGCATCCTGCCGGCCGTCCGGCGGCGCGTGGTCTCGTCCCTCTTCAGGGCCGCGGGACCGGACGGCGAATCCACCGCGTCCTTCCTGTCTGCGCTTCTTTTGGGCGAGCGCCAGGAGCTGCCGTCGGATCTCGAGGAAACGCTCGTGGAAGCCGGCGTGTTCCACATCGTCGCGCTTTCCGGCTTCAATGTGGCTCTGGTGGTGGCGCTTCTGGCGGCCCCCCTGCGGGCGCTCCCGCTGCATCCGCGCGCGCGCCGGGGGCTGCTCGCAATCTCCGTCACCGCGTACTGGGCGATCGCTCGTTCGAGCGGATCCATGGCGCGCGCCACTCTGATGGCGCTTCTCTACCTGGGCGGCGGAGCGTTGCATCGACGCGCCTCCGGCATCGGGGCGATGTCGTCGGCCTCGGTGCTCCTGTTGCTCGCGAACCCTTTCTGGATCCAGGATGCCGGATTCCAGCTGAGCCTGGCGGCGACGCTCGGTATCCTGATGCTGGCACCGGGTGACGGGAGCCGAGCGTCGACGCCTTCCGGCGGGGGTGAGAGCGGCCGCGGAGCCGTCGTGGTTCGACTCCTTCTGAGGCTGATCGGGGCCTCCCTGCGCGTTTCCGGAGCCGCCCTCGCGGGAACAAGCCTCGTCACGGCGCGGCATTTTCAGACTCTCACACCGATCGCTCTGGTGTCAAACGTGCTCGCCGTGCCGATCGCCAGCGTGCTTCTGGTGCTCGGAGCCGCGGCGGGCGCCCTCGCCTGCTGCGCGGAAAGGCTCGCCGGCGGCCTGCTTGCCCTGTGTCAGACCCTTTTGCGAGCCCTCGTGGGGCTGTGCGGTCTTTGCGCCGCAGCTCCCGGCGGCAGTGTCTACGTCATCCCGCCGCGCGGAGCGCTCGTCCTCTTCGGGCTGGTGACCGTCGTGGCCATGGGCACTGGAGGGCGGGTCGTGCGGCGGTTCGCCTGGGTCGGCTTCGTCGTCCTGGTCGTCGTCACCCTTCTCGCGGGTCGATTCGATCGCCCGCGCGGCCGGCTGGAGGTCGTGCTGTTCGACGTGGGTCAGGGTGATTCCATCCTGGTGCGCTTTCCGGGGGGGACCACGATGCTCGTGGATGCCGGAGGGTTCGCCCGATCGCAGTTCGATGTGGGTGCCAAGGTCGTCGCGCCTGCCCTGCGGGCCCTCGGAGTCCTGAAGCTCGACCTCCTGGCGGTCACGCACGCGCACCGCGATCACATCGGTGGGGCACGCGCGGTCTTCAGGCAGTTCTCGCCGGGCGCCGTCTGGCTGGGGCGCATGCCACCTGGGGAGCCAGCGGTGGAGGAGCTGCGTCGCCTGGCGGATCAACGCCTGGTTCCGGTTGTCTCTCCGCGACGCGGCGTCCGCCTGCGCATCGATTCGACGATCGTGGACATCCTCAATCCCGGGCCCGGCGTCGCACGAACGGGCCCGGCCTCGAACAACGACTCGCTGGTGCTCCGCCTCACCTACGGGAACCGGAGCGTCCTCCTGACCGGCGACCTCGAGGGCGCGCTCGAGTCGACGCTCGTCCGGGAGGGTCGGGCGCTCTCCGCCGATGTCCTGAAGGTCGGGCACCACGGGAGCAGGACATCGACGTCCCCCGCGTTCCTGGACGAGGTCCACCCGCGCCTCGCCTTGATCTCCGTGGGGGCGGGCAATCCCTGGGGTCACCCCAGCGCGGACGTCCTGGCGCGACTGACGGCGGCCGGTGTCACGATCCTTACGACGGAGCGAGACGGCGCGGTCGGCGCCTCGACGGATGGTGCGTCGGACTGGCGGGTGGAGATCAGGGGGCGCGACGCACCCTATGGATCGATCACGACAGGACCGGGCTCTGCGGAATGACACACAGGACGAAGATCGCGAGCGCGAGGAGGGCGACCAGGATGCGTCCCGCGCCGAGCCCTTCCGTGCCCTCGGGGAGCGGCGGGTGCCGGGTGCCGATGAGCGCCCACAGGACCCCGAAAACGATCAGATGCTCGCCGCCGAACAGCACGCCACCGGCGATGAGAAGGACGATCCCGAGACGGGACATCACGCGGTGCATCCGGGTCGAGATGGCGTAGAGGACGTGCCCGCCGTCGAGCTGTCCGATGGGAAGCAGGTTGAGGAAGGTCGCGAGCAGACCGACCCACGCCGCCACCACCACCGGGTCGATGTGAACCGAGTCCCCCGGAGCCAGACCGGGGAAGAATAGCCGCAGGGCCAGATCGAGCAACAGACAGGTCGTGAAGGTGATCCCGTGGCGGTCGGGTGGATGGCGCAGCAGCGTGGAGTGCGACAACCCGTACGCCAGGACCGGCAGGGCGACGACGAATCCGGCGATCGGGCCGGCAACGCCGATATCGAACAGGGCCCGGCGGCTGGTGAAGGGAGCCCGGATCCGGATGACGGCGCCAAAGGTTCCGATGATCGGCGGGCCGGGAATGAAAAAAGGGAGCGACGCATCGATCCCGTAGTAACGACAGGCGACATAGTGCCCCATCTCGTGGGCCCCGAGAATCAGGATGAGGCTCGCGGAGTAGGGCAGACCCAGGAGCCACAGAGAGGGCGTGAGGAGCACATCTTTAAGGACGCCGAAGAACTGGTCGTCCAGCGGGACATCGAGCGTGAGGAGGGTGCCGGCAACGAGGGTGGTTGTCACTGTGACCAGGAAGCAGGCGATGTTGACGCCCGGAGGGAGCGGCCTGCGGGCGACCCGCACGGCGGGAAGCGCCACGAAGCGTTCGGGTCTCCAGCTCGGTTCTTCGATGGGCTGCGGTTCGCTTTCCATCGGAGAGAGCATTGTAACCCGGAGCGCCGATGCAGCCGAGCGCCGGGGAATGAGGGCGGTCCGGCGGCGTTACCTCAGATTGCGCAGGTTCTTGCCGGGCTTGAACCGAATGGTCTTGCCGGGAGGAATACGGACCTCGGTCCCAGTCCGTGGATTCCGTCCGATGCCCTTCTTGCGCGGCTTGACCTGGAAGACGCCGAAGCCGCGCAGCTCGATCCTTTCACCGCGGCGCATCGACTCTTTCATCGCGTCCAGGATCGCCTCGACGGCAACCACCGCCTTGACGCGCGTGATGTCGGCGTTCTTCGCCACATTATTAATGATATCGGTCTTGATCATCCCCCGGCCTCCCGTGCAGTGTTACGGCAAACCGACGTAAGTTGCTGAAATTATAGGCAGCTACGATTCAGACTGTCAAGACCACACTGCGCGGCCTTGTGCTATATTCCATTCGGTCTCAACAACTTGCGCTCGAACCCCAGGAGCCCGCCCGCGTGCCTCTTCCCGTAGTCGCCATCATCGGAGCGCCCAATGTCGGGAAGTCCACTCTTTTCAATCGCATGCTCGGGAGCCGGAAGGCGATCGTGTCGGATCGGCCGGGCGCTACACGCGACCGAAACGAGGCCTCCTGCGACCTGTTCGGAACGAGAGTGACGATCGTCGATACGGGCGGGATGGTGACCCGTACCAGCGACCATCTCACCCAACAAGTCCGACTGGAGGCGCTGAAGGCGGTACAAGAAGCCGATGTCATCCTCTTCCTTGTCGACGCGCGGGCCGGGATCACGCCGCTGGACACCGAGGTGGCGCACGTGCTGAGGGCTTCCGGCAAACCGATCATCCCGGTGGCCAACAAGATCGACGCCGCCAGCCTGGAAGGACATCAGTTCGAAGCCTACCGGCTCGGTCTGGGGGATGTCATCGCCATCTCGGCCGAGGAGGGCCGGGGCATGGACGACCTCGTCGACCGGATCCGTGGCCTCCTGCCTGAACGCCAAGCCACGGCGCCGGAGACTGGCATCCCGGTGGCGATCGTCGGGCGCCCGAACGTCGGCAAATCGTCGCTTTTCAACCGTCTGGTGCGCAACGATCGTGCCCTGGTGGCGCCGCGACCGGGAACCACACGCGATCCGATCGACGCACGCTTCGATCATGCCGGCATCACTTATCGCATCATCGACACGGCCGGCATCCGGCGGCGGGCCCGGCGGGGCGACGAGATCGAACGCGTCAGCGTCCTGAAGGCGCGGGCCGCCCTCGAAGAGGCCGAGCTGGTCATCGCGATGGTCGATGCGAGCGGCGAGGTCGGGCATCAGGACAGGGCGATCCTCGGCCTGATCGGGCAGGAGCGATCTCCAGCGGTCCTGGCCGCCAACAAGATCGATCTCCTGGGCGTGCGGGGGCGTTCCCTGCGGGCCAGAATGGACGCCTTTCGCGGCGCGCTCGGTTTCGCCCCCTACATCCCCGTCGTGCCGGTGTCGGCGCTCAGCGGGCGGGGGATCGACGAGCTCCTGGAGACCCTCGACCTGCTGCGCCAGGAGAGCCGGCGGCGTTTCAGCACGGCCGATCTGAACCGCGCCCTTCAGGAGGCCGTCGCGGCCAGACACCCCCCCGCGGACGGGGGGAAGGACGTGCGCTTCTATTACGTGACTCAGGCGGGCGGAACGCCCCCCCGGTTCATCGTGTTCGGCAACGGGCGTCAGATCACCGAGCCCTACCGCCGCTACCTGTCGGGACGGCTGCGTTCCCGTCTCGGTCTGCGGCATACGCCGGTCATCCTGGGATTCCGACGCAGCCGGCCCTCGCGTTGACACCCCTCGGAGCGGATGCTATATTCGCCGGCCAGCGGAGAACGGATGGTTCTCTTCAACTATTCGACCCGCGAGCTGACGGCCAAGATCGTCTTCTACGGCCCGGGGCTCTGCGGGAAGACGACTAATCTCCAGTACATCTACGAATCGATTCCCGACAACGTCAAGAAGGGGAAGATGCTTTCCCTCGCCACCAAGACGGACCGCACGCTGTTCTTCGATTTCCTGCCG
>CAYLND010000145.1:0-9266 GCA_964384905.1 uncultured Acidobacteriota bacterium | reverse complement strand
CGTTCGCGGAGGCGCGCGTCTACGGCAGGCGACCCGAGGCCGCCCGCGCCTGCGTCGAGGATCTGGAGCGTCACCCCGGGATGCCGCGCGGCTGCCGCCTCACCGTCGCCGGCTCCGTGCGCGAGGCCGTCGAGGGGGCGGACATCGTGGTCACGGTCACCGCCAGCCGCGAGCCGCTGGTGCGCGGCGCGTGGCTCGCTCCCGGGGCGCACGTCACCGCGGTCGGCTCGGACGGCCCCGACAAGCGGGAGCTCCACGGTGATGTCCTGGAGCGCGCCGACCTCATCGTCGCCGACAGCCGGAGTCAATGCCTTCGTCTGGGCGAGATCCACCACGCCGTCGCCTCCGGCGTCATCGCCGAGAGCCGGATCGCCTGCGAGCTCGGCGAGATCACCGCGGGGCTCCGCCCCGGTCGCCGCAGCGACCGCGAGATCACGGTGTGCGATCTGACCGGCGTGGGGGTCCAGGACGTCGCCGCGGCCGCCGTCGTCCTGGCGCGCGCGCGCGCCGCGGGCCTCGGAGAGACGCTGTCGATCTGAGCCGGGCAGGGGCCCCACCGCGCGGGATCCCGCGGAGCGCGCGCCGCTCCCGGGAGCGTCCGGCCCGGAGTGTATAATGATCACGCCATGGCGCAGGAGACCGCCTTCGAGTACACCGTGCGGACCCGGCAGAAGACCGACGAAACCTACACGATCCTGGTCGAGAAGGCGCCGGGGCACTGGATCGCCCAGATCCGGCTGCCGGACGGCTCCTTCTGGACGATGAACCGCTTCGACCCCAAATCGCCGGCCCTCCCCAAGCAATGGGTGGGGGCGACCGCGGCGGCCGCCGCCGACTACGCCGCCCGCATCCTGACCAACTTCTTCGCCAACGAAGGGATGGAGGTTGTGCGCCGCCGTTACCTTCTGGAGGCGCGCTCCTGAGACGGTCGGTCGACCGCGAGGCGCACGGCCGCGGACGACGCCGGGGACGGTGGTGAGGAAACCCTCGAGTCTGACGCTCCACGAGCGCGCCACCCTCGGATGGGGCAAGGTGCGCCGCTTCTACCTGGCGCACTTCCGACCCGCGTACGTGCGCGAGAGCCTGGCGCGGCGCGTCGGCCACTGCGACCGCACCGGCGCGTGCTGCAACCTCATGTTCACCTGCCCGCTGCTCGACCGTCGCTCGGCCCCGGTCCGTTGCACCATTCACGAGATCAAGCCGAAGGTCTGCCGCCTCTTCCCGATCGACGAGCGGGACCTGCGCGACCGCGACATCCTGTCGCCCGACGTTCCGTGCGGATTCTCGTTCATCCCGCGCGGGCGGTTCGTCGGGGATGACGCAGCGGCCGCACGCGCCGCGGCCGGGCGGATTCACGTGGAATCGATTGATCTCCCCCGAGACTAGGATCCGCTTCGCGCGCGTTCCCCGATCCGGGGGGCCGTTGATCTTTGGGGTGGACTGCCCCATATTGACACGCGCCGGCATCCGTCTGTCATCGGGCTGACGCTCCGGCGCGGCAGGGGTAGCCGAGGATCCGCTGCATGCCTGGTACGGACCTGGTCCTTCACGAAGAAGAGTTCACGAAGATCCGTGACGTGATCTCGCGCCTGCGCGCCGAGTGCAACGCCAAGGTCGTTTTCCTGGTCGACAAGAACGGTCAGCAGATCGCGGCGAACGGCGAGCTGAACGCCATCGACACGACCGCGCTCGCCTCGCTGGCCGCGGGGAACGTGGCCGCGACCGACTCGCTGGCGCGTCTGATCGGCGAGAAGGAGTTCTCCGTCCTGTTCCACGAGGGCGAGCGGGACAATCTGCACATCTCGGTGGTCGGCGGGCGGGTGATTCTCGTCGTCATCTTCGACGAGCGGTCGTCGCTGGGTCTGGTCCGGCTCCGCGTCAAGAAGGGCTCGACGGAGCTGGCCGCGATTCTGGACGTGATGCTGAAGAAGTCGGCCTCGCCGCGCAAGGCCGCGGCGGGAGGATCTCCGTTCGCGGAGATCACCGACGAGGACATCGACAAGCTGTTCAGCGACTGAGGTCCGACGAGGCAGCCGGGCTCATCCGATGACGTTCATCAATTACGCGGCACGCGAGATCAACTGCAAGATCGTCTACTACGGCCCCGGTCTCGGCGGCAAGACGACCAACATCAAGTATGTCTACGAGAAGACCAACCCGAACTCGAAGGGCAAGCTGATCTCGCTCGCCACGGAGACCGACCGCACGCTGTTCTTCGATTTCCTGCCGCTCGATCTCGGCGAGATCCGCGGTTTCCGCACGCGCTTCCACCTGTACACGGTCCCCGGCCAGGTGTTCTACGACGCCTCGCGCAAGCTGATCCTGAAGGGGGTCGACGGCATCGTGTTCGTCGCCGACTCGCAGGCCGCGCGCATGGAGGCCAACCTCGAGAGCCTGCGCAACCTCGATCTCAATCTCAAGGAGCAGGGGTACGACCTGCGCTCCATCCCCTACGTCCTGCAGCTCAACAAGCGCGATCTCCCCTCGGCCCTGCCGGCCGAGGAGATGAAGCGCCAGCTCGTCCGCAAGGGGGAGCCGGTGTTCGACGCGGTGGCCGCCAAGGGGACCGGTGTCTTCGAGACGTTGAAGACCATCGCCAAGATGGTCCTCCTCGAGCTGCGCAAGGGACGGTAGGACCGCTCCTACGGCTCCACGATCCGGGCCGCGACACCGACCGCGGCCGGCTCCTGTCCGCGGGCCGCGGCGGGTGCCGGGGCGGGCGAGCGGCCGAGCCACTCCTGGAATCTCTCCAGATAGACGTAGACCACCGGCGTGGCGTACAGCGTCAGCATCTGCGAGAACAGGAGACCGCCGACGACGGCGAGACCCAGCGGGCGACGCGCCTCGGCCCCGGCGCCGAACCCGCAGGCGATCGGCAGCGTGCCCATGAGGGCGGCCATGGTCGTCATCATGATCGGCCGGAAGCGGACGACGCACGCCTCCAGGATCGCCTCCTCCGGCGTTTTCGCCCCTTGATGCTGCGCCTCGATCGCGAAGTCGATCATCATGATGCCGTTCTTCTTCACCAGACCGACGAGCATGATCACCCCGACGTACGCGTAGAGCGACAGCTCCGTCCCCGTGAAGTAGAGGGTGAGCAGCGCCCCGAGCCCCGCGAACGGCAGGGCCGAGAGGATGGTGATCGGGTGGATGAAGCTCTCGTACAGGATGCCGAGGACCATATAGATGACCAGGATCGCCATGATCAGGAGCAGACCGAGACCGGCGGTCGAGGCCTGGAACGCCTGAGCGGTTCCCTGGAACCTCGTCGTGACGCCCTGCGGCAGGATCCCCTGGGCGACCGTGTTCACGGACTTCACCGCATCGCCGAGGGAGACGCCCGGCTTGAGATTGAACGAGATGGTGACCGAGGGGAGCTGGCCGAGATGGTTGACGCTCAGAGGACCGAGGGACGGCTTCAGGCCCGCCACCGCGTTGAGCGGCACGAGCGAGCCGCCCGACGAGCGGACGTACAGCAGCGACAGGGCGACCGGGTCGGCCTGATACTGCGGCAGGAGCTGCAGGATCACCTGGTACTCGTTGTTGGGCGCGTAGATCGTCGAGACCTGGCGCGAGCCGTAGGCGTCGTACAGGGCGTCCTCGATCTGGGCCGCGGTGACCCCGAGCGTCGCGGCCTTGTCGCGCTGGATGTCGACGTCGATCTCTGGGTTCTTGATCTGCAGATCGCTGTTGACGTCGAGGAACCCGGGGAGCGACCGCATCTTCGTCTCCAGGAGGGGCGCCACGCGGTACAGCTCGTCGGTGTTCGGGCTCTGCAGGGTGTACTGGTAGAGACTCTTCGTCAGACTGCCACCGATGCGGATCGTCGGCGGGATCTGGACGTAGGCTCGCATCCCCGGCTCCTGCGACAGCTTGGGCCGCAGTCGTTGGACCATCTCCTCGGCCGAGGGCCGCTCGCTGCGCGGCTTCAGATGCATGAAGATGAGACCCTGGTTGCTGCTGGTGCTGCCACGGGCGCCGGCGCTCGCGATGAAGGCCTCGACCCCCGGCTCGTTCTGGACGACCGCGGCGAGCCTCTTCTGGTGCTCGACCAGGGCGTCGAAGGAGATCCCCTCGGCCGCCTCGGTGAAGCTCAGGACCTGCCCGTTGTCCTCGCTCGGCAGGAACCCCTTCGGGATCCGGGCGCCGAAGACGACGGTGAGAGCGAGCACCACGGCCAGGGCGGCCAGGTTCACCCATTTGTGCCGCAAAGACCACGCGAGACTCGATCGATAGACGCGGAGCGAGGCTTCGAAGATCGATTCGGTGGCGTTGTAGAGGCATCCGTGCTTCTCGTCCTTCGCGTGCTGCAGGAACCGGCTGCCGAGCATCGGGGTCAGGGTCAGCGACACGAAGCCGGAGACCAGGATCGCCGTGCCGATGGTCACGGCGAACTCGTGCAGCAGCCGGCCGACCAGACCGGCCATGAACAGGATCGGGATGAAGACCGCGGCCAGCGACAGGGTCATCGACAGGATGGTGAATCCGATCTCCTTCGACCCGTTCAAGGCCGCCTGGAGGGGCGGCTCGCCCATCTCCAGGTGCCGGACGATGTTCTCGAGCATGACGATGGCGTCGTCGACGACGAAGCCGACGGAGAGGGTCAGCGCCATCAGCGAAAGATTGTCGAGGTTGTATCCGAGGAAATACATGACGGCGAACGTCCCGACGATCGAGAACGGCAGGGCCAGGCTCGGGATCACCGTCGCCGACAGGTTGCGCAGGAACAGGAAGATCACCAGCACCACCAGGACCAGCGTCAGGAGGAGGGTGAACTTGACGTCCCGGACCGAGGCCTCGATCGAGACCGAGCGGTCGTAGAGGATGTGCAGGGACGCCGCGGCCGGCAGCTCGTTGCGGAACGTCGGCAGCAGGGCGCGCACCGCCGCCGCGACCTCGACGGTGTTCGTCCCCGGCTGGCGCTGGATCGCCAGGATGATCGAGCGATCGAGCGACCGCGCGGTGCCGAACCAGGCGGCTGTCTTGTCGTTCTCCACGCTGTCGATCACGCGGCCCAGCTCCTGCAGGCGCACCGGAGATCCGTTGCGGTAGGCGACGATGAGCGGGCGGTAGTCGGCCGCCTCGGTCAGCTGGCCGCTGGCCTGGACCGTGAACGCCTTGTGCGCTCCATACAGCGTGCCGGTCGGCAGGTTCACGTTCTGGTCCTGGATCGCCTTCGAGACCTCGTCGATGCCGATCCCGCGCGTCGCCAGCGCCCGCGGGTCCACCTGGACGCGGACCGCGTGCTTCTGCGCCCCGATCACCTGGACCTGGGCCACGCCGCTCACCGTCGAGATGCGCTGCGCCATGTTGGTCTCGCCGAACTCGTCGAGGGTGTACAGGGGCAGCGTCGGCGACGTGAGCGCCAGATAGAGGATCGGCTGGTCGGCCGGGTTCACCTTCTGGTAGGTCGGCGGGCTCGGCATGTCCCGGGGAAGCTGCGAGGCGACCTTGGCGATCGCCGACTGCACGTCCTGCGCGGCGGCATCGAGCGGGCGGCTCAGGTTGAACTGCAGCGTAATCTGGGTCGTCCCGAGACCGCTCGTGGAAACCATCGAATCCAGGCCGGCGATGGTCGTGAACTGGCGCTCGAGCGGCGTCGCCACCGCCGAGGCCATGGTCTCCGGGTTGGCCCCCGGCAGGCTGGCGGTGACGGCGATGGTCGGGAAGTCGACGTTCGGCAGGTCGCTGACCGGCAGCTGCCGGTAGGCCATGACCCCGAACATCAGGATCGCCAGCATGACGAGGGTCGTCATGACCGGGCGGCGGATGAAGGTCTCCGCGATGTTCATGAGCGCGCGTCCGCGGTCGACGGCGAGGCCGCCGGCGATTCCGTCCCCCCCGACGCTCCACTCCGGATAGTGACCCGGGCGCCCGGGACCAGGCGGAGCTGGCCGTCGGTCACCACCTGCTCGCCCTCCCGCACGCCGCTCTCCATCACCGTGTCCTGGCCGACGGCGGGCCCCGATGTGACGGCGCGCGATTCGACGCTCTGGTCGGGCTTGACGACGTAGACGAAGGAGCCCTGCTGCCCGGTCTGGATCGCCTGGGTCGGCACCAGGAGGGCGTTCGGCCGGATCGCCACCTGCAGGCTGGCGGTGACGAACTGTCCCGGCCAGAGCCGGCGATCGTGGTTCGCGAAGGTCGCCTTGAGCAGGACGGTGCCGGTGGTGTCGTTCACGGCGTTGTCGACGAAGCTGAGCCAGCCGACGAGCGGCGCGTCGCCGCTGTCCGGCACGCCGGCCCGCACCTCGAGCCGTCCCGCCGAACGGCGGGCCTTGATCTCGGCGAGATTCTGCTCGGGCACCGAGAACGACACGTAGATCGGATCGACCTGATTGATCACCAGCATCGGCGTATCGGCGTTGGCCTTGACGAGATTCCCCTTGTGGACCATCAGCTGGCCCGTGCGCCCGTCGATCGGGGAACGGATGGTGCAGTACTCGAGCTGCACCGCCGCGTTGTCGACGGCCGCCTTGTCGGCGGCGACCGCCGCCTCGAGCGCCGCGGCGTTGGTGCTGATCCGGTCGAACTCCTCCCGGGTGACGTAATCCTTCTTGACCAGGTCCTGGTAGCGCTCCACGTCGGCCCGCGCGGTCTTCAGCTGCACCTGGTCCCGGTCGCGCTGGGCCTGCGCCGCCTTGAGCGCGGCCTCGTACGGGCGCGGGTCGATCCGGAACAGCAGGTCGCCCTGGCGCACGTCCTGCCCTTCGCGGAAGCCGACGTCGATCAGCTCGCCGCCAATCTGGGCCTTCACGGCGACGGTCGAGTACGCCTCGACCGTGCCGATCTCGCGGATCTGGATCGGCACGTCTTTTCGGCTCACCGCGCCGACGGTCACCGGCACCGGGTCGCCTTGCGGCGACGTCGTCTCCGCCGTCCTCGCGCACCCCGCGAGCAGGACGATCATCGCGAGCGCGGGGACGATGCGTCCGCGGGCGTCGGCCGTCATGGCGCCTCCCCCGTGGCGCCCTCCTTCGCGGCCCACAGGCCGCCGGTATCGTGCGCCAGCTGCGCCACCGAGAGGAACCAGTCGGTGCGCGCCTGGGCCTCCTGGGCCCGCGCTCCTTCCAGGGCGCTCTCGGCCGACAGCAGGTCGAGGATGCTGCCGGCGCCCGCCCGGTACCGGGCCGAGACCGCCTCGTACGATTTCTGGGCGCTCTCGAAGAGGTCGCGGGAGGTCGTCACCCTCTGCGTCGCCGTCTTCTGGTTGTAGTAGCTGTTCCACACCTGCAGCACCACCTGCTGTCGCAGCGTGTCGAGCCGGGCGCGCTCGGCCGCGGCGTCCGCCTCCGCCTTGAACACGTTGTACTGGTAGGTCAGGCCGTTGAAGACCGGAATGGTGAGCGTGAGCGCCGCGCCGTAGATGTCCTGATGGTTGTACTCGGGGACGTAATAGATCCGTCCGCCGTTGAGATTGAGGTTGAGGTACGGCCGGTCGAGGGACTTCATCTGACGGACATGGGCCTCCGACTTGAGGACCAGCGACCGCGCCGCGGCCAGGTCGGGGCGGCGGGCCTGGGCCTGCTCGATCAGGCGCTCGACCTCCTCGGTCCCCTGCTGCAGCGGGACCTCCTGCTCGGGGATCTCGACCTCGAAGGTCGTGTTGGCCGGCAGCCCCAGGGTGGTGGCCAGACCGCCGTGGATGATCTGGATCTGCCCCTGCACCGTCTCGTGAGCGAGCTGCGCCTGCGACAGGGCGGTCTTCGCCTGCAGAATGTCCACGACGGTGCCGAGCCCCGCGTCGTGGCGCAGGGTGGCGGCGTCCAGGCTGGTCTGCGCCTCCTTGACCGCCACGGCCTCGGCCCGTTCCAGCGTCCGCGCGTTCAGGTACTGGTAGTACGCCTGCTCGACGCGCAGCACCGCGTCCTGGATCGCCGCGTTGTGGGTCCAATCGGCGGCGAGCAGAGCCTGCCGGGCCTCCTCCACCGCCGACTTCCTGGTCCCGAAGTCGAGCAGGAGATCGGTGAGCACGAGCGACGGCTCGCTGTTCGTGGTCAGGAACGTGAACTGCCCGCCGACCGCCGAGCCCTTGGTCCGATTGGTCACTTCCTGGCCGAGCACCGTCGGGTAGTAGGCGCCGCGCTGCGCCCCAAGCGCGGCCGCTGCGGAGCGCGCCGCGCTCCAGGTGACGCGCGTCTCGGGAGTGGTGCGCAGGGCCAGGTCGATCAGATCGTTCAGGCCCCAGTTCTGCGCCGCCTTCAGGAGGTCGCCGGGAATCGCGGCCGTCGGAGCGGCGGCCGGAGCGGGCGCGAGGTCCTCCGGCGGCGGAGCCCATGACGCGCCGGGCCCGGGCGAGGTCCCGGGCGCGGTGCGCCCATCCGACATCCGGTGGACGCAGCCCGGCGAGCCCAGAAGCCCGGCTAGCCCGGCGATCAGGAGCGCCGCCCGCAGGGCCGGCGAGGGTCGTCGCGACACCGGGTCGTCCGGCCGCATGCCCCGGCTCACGACACCCTCCCGGGGAGCTCGCGGCGCGCGTGCGCCCGGAACCCGGCCGCCGAGAACCGCACGATGTGATCGACGACCGCCCCGAGGGCGAGATCGTCGGGATGTCCGCCGCGGATCGCGCCGGGGGCGTGATGCATCTGCACGACGTGCACGAGCTGCGCCACGAGGGAGTGGAAGCAGCGGCGGGCCGCCCGCGCGTCGAGACCCCGGCAGACGGGACGGACCGCCTCGGTCAGGGCCTTCTGCACCGGCTCGACCATCTCGCGCTGGAAGGTGCCCGGCGCCAGATGCGGATCCAGGAGCTCGCGCGAGGTCAGCTTCATCCAGCGCCGTCCGCCGCTCTCGCCGAGATGGGGCTCGAGGAAGGAAGTCGTGAAGGCGCGCAGAGGCAGCTCGAGGCTGGCGCCGTCGCCCGCCCGGAGCATCGCCAGACGGATGCTCGAGATCCTCTGCTCCCGAAGCTCCGCGAGGCGGCGGCGGAACATGTCGCGATACAGCCCGGTCTTGCCGCCGAAATGATAGTTGACGGACGCGACGTTGCAGCCGGCCTCGGACGTGATGGCGCGGACCGAGGTCGCGCGGAAACCGCGGGCCGCGAACAATCTCTCGGCCGCGTCGAGAAGACGCTCCCGGGTGCCGTTGCGATGGCGGGGACCGGATCGAACCGCCGCTCGAGCCGCTCTCAAGCGCCCTCCGCGGAAGGTCAAAACGCTCGTTTCAAACAGACGTATGAATCTAGCACCAGACCCCGCGGGGGCGCAAGACGCGGCCCCTAGGGGGGCGCCGGCCCCGCCCGCTCCCGCGCGTCGCGGCGGCGC
>CAYLND010000144.1:0-9292 GCA_964384905.1 uncultured Acidobacteriota bacterium | reverse complement strand
CGCGCCGAGCAGGCGCTCGCCGGCCTCCCGGCGCGGCCGCTCGCCCGGCACGCGCGGGGAAGACGGGCGCGCCCGTGGCGGATGGCGCGTTCTACAAGCACCCGCTGGCCCTCGTGGAGACATCGGCGATCGGCCCGCGCACGCGCGTCTGGGCCTGGGCGCACGTGATGTCCGGAGCGCGCGTCGGAGCCGACTGCAACATCGGAGAGCACTGCTTCATCGAGACCGGCGTCGTGCTCGGCGATCGGGTCACCGTCAAGAACGGCGTCGCCGTCTGGGACGGCGTGGTGGCCGAGGACGATGTGTTTCTCGGTCCGAACGCCGTGCTGACGAACGACCTCCGGCCGCGCAGCAAGATCTATCGCGGCCCGGTGCGCTCCACTCTGCTGGAGCGCGGCGCCTCGGTGGGGGCGAACGCGACGCTTCTCTGCGGCATCACGGTCGGGACCTGGGCCATGATCGGCGCCGGCACCGTGGTTACCCGGGACGTGCCGGCCCACGCGCTGGTCCTCGGGAACCCCGGCCGCGTCATGGGCCGCGTGTGCCGCTGCGGGGCACGCGTGACACGCCGCGGCGGGGCGCGCCTGGCGCGCCGTGGCTCTTCCGTGCAATGCTCCGGGTGCGCCTCCCGCTAGGGTCATAAAGAACGAGAGTCCCACCGGTGACCACGAGGCCCGCCGAGGCTGCTGCCTGAGGCTGGACGCCAGCACCTGTGCCTTCGACGCGGCGGCCCGGTTTTTTTGCGAAAAAATCTGTTGACGTCGGTTCTCGACTTCGATATATTTACACCTGCCCGCGTCGACCCCTCCGGCCCGTTGGAAGGAGGCTCCGGTGCTCCGGTCAGGCGTCGATGCTTTAGCGTCCACTGTTCCTCTTGGTCCTTGGTCGGACGATCCGCCCGCGCGCGGTCCGTTGCCGGGGCTGTCCGGCCGAGTCCGATCGCGGTCGGAATCTCCGCCAGCGGGCGAGTGCCGCCTTCTTGCCGCCCGCCTCCTCGAACGCAACCTCGTCAGGCTGGCTCGCGCGGGTCAGCTCATCGAGCGCCGCCTGGCGGCGGATCTACGGCGATTGAGCGCGGGGCGTCTCTATCGTTTATTGGGATACGTGCGCCTGGGGGACTACCTGACGGAGCGCCTCGGGATGAGCCTCCGCAGGTGTCAGGCGATCCTGCGGCTCGAACGCGTCGTCGTGTCCCTTCCCCATGTCGGTGAGGCGCTGCGCTTTGGAGAGATATCGCTCTCGAAGGTCGAGGCTCTTTCGACCGTGGCCACCGACGCGACCGAGGCGTTCTGGCTGGACCGCGCCCGGCATCTGTCCGTCGCTGACCTGCGTGAGGAAATCCGGGTGGCACGCGCCCGCGCAGCCCCGCTTTCCGGCGAGCCGCCAGGAGCGGCGGATGTCATGGGTCCGCGCGCGGACGAAGCGACCTCGCCTGCACCTGACCGTGCACCGGCCCCGATCCAGGCCCTCGCCGTGGACGACCGGGTGGCCGGCGGCGGCATCGAGCAGGACGAGCCGGGGTGCCTTCTCGCGTTCGCGGCGCCTGCGCCCGTCTTCGCCATCTGGCACTGGACGCTCGATCTGGTCAGGCGTGTCGCCGGGCGGCAGGAGCCGGCGTGGCGCTGCGCCGAGTACCTGGCCGCCGAGTTCCTCTCCGGAGTCCCCGATGTGTCGCCGGAAAGCGCTCGGGCCGCGAGGCCGAAGGAAACGGCAAGCCTGTCGCGCGCGGCCGCCAAGGTCGCCGGCAAGCCGATGTCCGTCGGATCCGAGCCCGATCGATATGATGCGGCGGCGTGGAGCGAGGCGTGCGATGCGGTCCGCGAGGCGCTCGCCTCGTTCGGCGCTGCGGCCGACGTCGACACGATCCTGGGCGAGACACCCGCGTCGAGCGGGGACGAGCGGTCCGACGCGTGGGGCCTCGACGCCGGGATGCGCCGGCTGGCGCGGCTGCGGCAGTCGCTCGCATGGCGCCAGGGGCGTCTCCTCGCGGCGTTCACTTCCACGCGGCTGTATCGCGAGCTCGGCTTCGGCTGCTTCGACGACTGGATCGACGAGCGTCTGCCGATGTCGCCGCGGCGCGCACGCTATCTGGTTTCGCTCGAGCGCCGGCTGCGCCGCCTGCCGCTTCTGAAAGACGCCTACCGGCGCGGGCTGATCACCTGGTGTCACGCGCGCCTCCTGGCGCGCGTCGTCGCTCCCGCCTCGGAGAGCCGGTGGATCAGATTCGCGCGCCGGGTCACCGTGCGCCGTCTCGAAGATGCCGTGGTCTCTTGCGAGATGGAGAGCGCAAATCCGGCACACGTCGGCGCCCTTCCGCTGCCGCCCGAGGATCCGCCTACGGGCCGGGCCGGAAGCGGCCCCGCCGGACCGGCGTCCCTCCACACCTCGGCATCCCCCCACGGGTCGGCATCCCTGCACACGTCAGCGCTCACGTCGGCGCCGCAACCCGCCTCGGCGTTCCTGCCTGTTCTTGCCCCGCAGCGCGACGCTCCAGCGGGGCGGCACGCGTGCCGGCGCATCGTCTTCTGGGCGCCTCTCGACGTGGCGGCTCTCTGGGACAGCGCTCTGCGGGCCTGTCGTGCCTCGGCCCGGGCGCGCCTCGACGACTGGGAGTGCCTCCTTCGCTTCGTCCGGGTGCTGCGCGACACCTGGGAGAACCCGGACGACCCCCAATGGAAGCGGCGCTACCGCATCTTCGAGCGCGACGGGTGGCGCTGCATGGCGCCCGGCTGCACCTCGCGGAGCGGCCTGAACGAGCACCACATCGTGTTCCGCTCGCAGCAGGGGAGCGATGACGACGAGAATCTGGTTACGCTGTGCGTCGGCCACCACCAGGAGGGGCTGCATGCCGGCCGCGTGCGCTGCTTCGGTCGGGCGCCCGAGTCTCTCTGGTGGGACCTCGGCGTCCGTCCGGACGGCGAGCCGCTGGTGCGCTACTTCGGAGAGACGATCGTGACCTCGCGCCGGCCGTACGTCCCGCGGGCCTCGCCCGGGGTGGCGGGCTCCGGCTGAGGCGCAAGGCGCCGCCTGGGCCCGCAGCCGTCGTCTAACATGGATGGCATCGCCCGAGCCGGAAGGCGTCGTCCGAGGGCGGGAAGCATCGCCCGAACCAGCAAGCTCCGTCTGAGGTGGACGGCATCGCCCGAACCAGAAGGCTCCGTCCGAGGCGGAAGGCATCGCCCGAACCGGGAAGCGCCATCCGAGGCGGGAAGCATCGCCTGAGCCGAGGCTCTGCAGCCGTCGGTCCCCGCGCGGAATCCCGGCAGCGGGTGCCGCCACGAGAGCCTGCGCTCTTTGACAATCGAGTCGGGTCGCGCCGGCCGGCACGGCGCCGGTCGGGTCGCGCCGTTGACTTGGGCCGGCGGCTGTCTCACAATCTGCCGTTCGCCCACGCGGAGTCCGAATGGGAGCCTCACGCCGATCGCAAGAGGAGGGATCTCGCGGCGACAGATCGTCCGCGGGTGATACGCGCGCACGCGGCCGGCGGGGAATCGGTTCGGGCGAGGGCGCTTCGCGGCCGGCCGGCTCGCGGGAGGCAGGCGCGAGCGACGGCGCTCGTTCGTCCGTCCGCGTACCCTCCGTCGATCTGGGCGCGACGTTCGCCGATCTCCGGCGCGAGATCGAGGCGGCGTTCGAGCGCGTCCTCGCCTCGGGGCGTTACATCGGCGGGCCGGAGGTCGAAGGGTTCGAGCGCGAGTTCGCGGCATTCTGCGGCGTGCCGCACGCGGTCGCGGTGGCGAGCGGCACCGACGCGCTCCGGTTCGCGTTGATCGCCTCCGGGGTCGGCGCGGGCAGCGAGGTGATCACCTCGCCGTTCAGCTTCATCGCGACGACCGAAGCGATCGGCCAGGTCGGAGGGCGGCCTGTGTTCGCCGACATCGACCCCGAGTCGCTGACGCTCGACCCGAAGCAGGTCGAGGTCGCCGTCACGCCACGGACGAGGGCGATCATCCCGGTGCACCTTTACGGCCAGACGGCCGACATGGAGCCGATCCTGGACCTGGCGCGCCGGCGCGGCCTGAGCGTGATCGAGGACGCCTGCCAGGCGCACGGCGCTCAGTACCGCGGCGTCGGCGCCAGCGCCACGCGCTCGGCGGGCGCGCTCGGCGACGCGGGCTGCTTCTCGTTCTACCCGACGAAGAACCTGGGCGGCTGCGGCGAGGGGGGCATGGTGACCACGGAGCGCGCCGACATCGCGGAGCGCATCCGGCGCGTGCGCGACCACGGGCAGTCGGAAAAATACGTCCACGCGGAGGAGGGGTACAACGGCCGGCTGGACGCGCTGCAGTGCGCCTTCCTGCGTGTCAAGCTGAAGTGCCTGCGCGTCTGGAACGAGCGCCGTCGGGCGCTGGCGGCCCGTTACACGCGGCGGCTCGCGGAGATCGGTCTTGCTGGCGGGGGCCGGTCCGGGCGCGACGGGGCGCCCCTGATTCTGCCGGCCGAAATGCCCTGGGGAACCCACGTCTATCATCTTTATAGTGTCCGCGTGCCGGGGGCATCCGGGGGTGGGTCGCGTCGCGACCGTGTGCGCGCCGCTCTTCTGGAGCGGGGCGTCGAGACCGGCATCCACTATCCGATCCCGCTCCACCTGCAGCCGTGCTATGTGGGAATGGGGCTGAAGCCGGGCTCCTTCCCTGTAACCGAGCGGGCGGCTCGCGAGGTCCTCTCGCTGCCGCTCTACCCGGAGATGACCGAGGACCAGATCGACCGGGTCTGCGAGGCGCTGCGCGACGCCCTGGAGCGAGGGTAGCCCGCGCCAGCCGCGAGCGCCCACCCACCAGTCCTGAGCATCCCGCCCGCACCAGTCCGGAGTACCCCCCCCCGCACCAGTCCGAAGTACCCGCTGCACCAGTCAGGAGTATCCCACCCGCACCAGCGCTGCCCCACGCCACGCTTGGCGCCGGGCATTTCAATGTTGCAATTGTCCGAAATGTATGCATATGTATATAATATTTTCTACATTGATATTTTATTATTATTACATATACTAGTACATTACACATTGAGATTCTGATGGAGGTGAGAAGGACGATGACACTCCAGGCGTTGCTCGAGCCGGTGCTCGCGAAACGGGGTCAGGGCGATCGGGGCCTGCCCCAGGCCTTGTGCGAAAGGAAGCCCCGCGTGCTGGTCGTCGACGACGACTACGCGATCGGGGAGGTGCTCGCTCTCGGTCTTGGCTGCCATGGGTACGAGGTCGATACGGCGAGGACGTGCCGCGAGGCGGGCGAGAAGGTGGCGACGGGCGGGCACTCTCTGGTCCTCCTGGACCTCTCGCTCCCGGACAGCACGGGGATCCTTTTCTACTACCGGCTCAAGGCGCGCCGCCCGGAGCTGGCGCGCCGCGTGGCCTTTCTGACGGGCGCCGCTGATCGATACCCGGAGCTGGGGCTGATGCGGGAGGAGGGCTGCCCGGTACTCCTGAAGCCGAGCCGCATCTCGGAGGTGCTGGCGGCGCTGCGCGAGCTGGAGCTGGAATCATGAGCGGAGGTCCGATGTCGAACACGAAGGGTCGCAAGCGGTCCGCGAATCCGGCGCCCGGCTCCGGTCGCCCGAAGAGGGTCCTCCTGGTGGACGACGAGTCGATGATTCGCGACTGTCTCACGGAGTTCCTCCTGTTCAAGGGATACGAGGTGTCGCCGGTGGGCGGCTGCCTGGACGGGCTCCTGGAAGCGATGACCCGCCAGCATGACTGCATGATCCTCGATCTGGGCTTCCCGGATATCAACGGTGTGTTCCTGTACCACCAGTTGAAGCGGATCAACAAAGACCTGGCGAAGCGCACCGTGTTCATCACGGGGCTGGACGAGCGGCATCCGATCCACCAGGAAGCGGTGGCCACGGGGGCGGCGGTCCTGTCGAAGCCGTTCGCCTTCGCGCGTCTGTCGGAGCTCCTCGAGCGCTGCTGCAGAGACTGAGGGCGGCTCGAGAGCCGTGGCGGCCCGGACCGGACGGCCGGTCCCGATCCCGGATTAGGGTCTTGACCCTAATGCGCATGGGGTCTCCTCCTCCGTAGCACACTGGTGATCGGGAACCTATGTTCGGAAGCCGGGCCGCCACCGGCTGCAAGGAGGAGTCTTGGCACGTTCGTCGAAGCGCCGCAGCCTTCCGTCGTCCTCGGCCACGCTGGACGATGTCTCCCGTCTGTCCCGGATCCTGGATCTGATTCGCGAGTGCGTGATCGTGGCCGATTCGACGGGACACATCGTCTATGTCAGCAAGGCGGCGGAGCGCGTGCTGGGGTTCCTGCCGGACGATCTGATCGACAGGCACTTCTCGATCCTCGGTCTGCATCTCCGGCCGGCACAGGAGACGGCCGAGAAGACGATGGCGTTCCGGCGCAAGGACGGCGAGATCGTCTCGCTTTCGGTGGCGTCCCATACGATCGCCTCCGTGTCCGGAAGAGAGCCGTACCTGGTCTCGGTGCTGCGCGACGCGACCGCGGAATGGCGCCTGAAGGAGCAGCTCCTGCAGAGCGAGAAGATGTCGGCTCTCGGCCAGCTGGTCTCGGGGGTGGCGCACGATCTGAACAATCCGCTGACCAGCATCACCGGCTACGCGCAGCTGCTGAGCGCGCAGAATTCCGATCCCAGGTTCCGCCGGGCGCTCGAGGTGATCGCCAGCGAATCGATGCGGGCCTCCCGGATCGTCAAGAATCTGCTGACCTTCGCGCGCAAGACGCCGCCGGAGCGCACGCTGCTCGGGCTGAACGGCCTGGTGCTGAAGACTCTCGAGCTCAAGGTGCACGACTTCCAGATGAACCGCATCACGGTGCACACGGATCTGGAGCCGGATCTTCCGCTCACGCTCCTCGACTTCCATCAGATCCAGCAGGTTCTGCTCAACCTGCTCATCAACGCCGAGCAGGCGATGCGCTCGCAGAAGGATTCCGGCACGCTGCGTATCGTGACCCGCAGGGGGGGAATCGGGATTCAGATCCGCGTCGAGGACGACGGTCCGGGCATCCCGGACGCGGTGCTGCAGAAGATCTTCGAGCCGTTCTACACGACCAAGCCGATCGGTGTCGGCACCGGTCTCGGTCTGGCGATCTGCCACGGCATCATCTCCGAGCACGGGGGCACGATCGCCGCCCAGAACAATCCCGAGGGGGGGGCGCGCTTCGTCATCGAGCTGCCGGTCCTGAGTCCGCGCGAGGAGCCGGCGGTCGCGGTCTGGGCGGGGGGGACGGTGAAACCGGCGAGCCGCCGGAGGGACGTCCTGGTGGTCGACGACGATCCGGCGATCCAGGACATGCTGGTCGCCTTCCTGACCTTCGACGGCCACAAGGTCGACACGGCGACGTCGGCCGAAGTGGCGCTCCAGAAGCTGCGGGCGCGCCGCTACGACCTGCTGCTGACCGATCTGCGGCTGGGCGGCATGACCGGCATCGAGTTCTACAAGCACCTGCACGAGCACGATCGGGAGATGGCCGGACGGGTCGTGTTCATCACGGGGGACATGGTCAATCCGGAGACGCTGGAGTTCCTGGACAGCGTGAAAAACTCCTGCCTATCGAAGCCGTTTGCACTGGACGATCTGCGCGGAGTCCTCGAGCGACTCGACGGTCCCTAGGATGACGAGCAAGGGCGAATCCATCCTTCCACGGCCGGCTTTCCTTCTCGTAGGTCCCTACGATCCGAGCGGCGGCGAGTTCACGTTCCTCGCCCCTCCGCTGGGGGTGTGGCGGCTGGCCGGGGTTTTGGAGTCCGCCGGCTTCGCGGTGCAGGTGTTCGATCCGAATTGCGCCGGCGGGAGACCCGAGGAGGCGCTCGAGGATCGGCTGCGGGAGCGCCCCTGGGACGTGATCGGGTTCTCCACGACCGGCATGACGCTGCGCTACGACCTGGCCCTGACGCATCTCGCCCGCAGGGTCCGGCCCGAGGCGCTCCTGGTCGGCGGCGGGATGGAGGCGACCTTCAAGCCGGGCGACCTGTTCCGCCTGGCGCCGTTCGATCTCGTGGTCCTGGGAGAGGGGGAGCGGCCGCTGCTCGAGATCGGCCGACGCCTGCGGGAGGGGAGCGCGCCGCGGGCCGTCCCGGGGACGGCGTTCCTGCGCGCCGACGGGGGGCTCGAGAAGCTGCCGCAGGCCGCCCTGGATCAGCCGGCGCTGCGCGACGCTATCCTGAAGACTCCGTACGAGCGCATGCCGTACCGCTCCTACTGGAAGAAGCTGGAGCGCGCCTACCGCGTCGGCCGGCTGCCGTCGAAGGCCGAGAGGGAAGCGCGGCTGTCGGAGATCCGCTCGGTCCGGTTGATCACGCTCAACTACTGTCCGATGGGCTGCACGTTCTGCTCCTCCACGAACTTCCTGCACGCGGCGCAGGGGGCGACGGCCCGCATCGCGCGCCTCGACGCCGAGGAATGCCTGACCATGCTGCGCCGGATCGTCAGCGCCCAGCCGGAGGTGCGCACGGTCATCTTCCAGGACGACATCTTCGTGTTCCGCAACGATCATCGCCTCCTGCCGCTGTGCGATGCCATCCGGGCGGCCAAGCGCTCCGGGGATCTTCCGGACGATCTGCAATTCATCAGCACCAATCGCGTCGACGCGATGAGCGGGGAGAAGCTCGCGATCATGCGTCAGGCGGGATTCCGCGTCCTCGGCTTCGGCATCGAGAGCTTTTCGCTCGCGGTCCTGAAGGAGTTCAACAAGGCGCAGATCCATCCGCACGTCCCCGAGGTGCTGTCGGCCGCGCTGGAGGTGGGGATCACGCCGTTCCTGGACATCATCCTGACGTCGCCCGGCAGCCGGCTGGTCGATCTGGCGGAGACCGTCGCCCACGCGTTCCGCTGGATGGCCGCGGGCTGCGAGGTCGGCATCTATCCCTACGTCATCCCGTTCTCGGGCGCCGCGATGGCCGCCGACCCGACGCTCCTGCCGCACACGGTGTTCGCGCGCCGGAGCATCGCGGGCACGTCGGTCGCGTGGGACCAGCCGACCAAGATCCTGCCGATCGACCCCGAGACCCGCGCGGCGGTCCTGGCGATCGAAGCGGACTTCGAATCCGAGATCCGGCTCCTCCAGGCGCACGTGGCGCACGTGCCGTCGCGCCTGCGCTCGTATCTGTGGATCCTGTGCTCGATGCGCGTCCTCGCGGACAGGGGATGCGCGACGCTCGATCGCGAGGCGATCGTGGACCGGCTGATGGCCCATCTGCCGGCGGCCTCCACGCCGAAGCGCAGCGAGACGCTGCGCGGCGCGCTGCTTTCGCCGCCCCAGGCCCTCCCGTGCCCCTTAGCGCGCGCCCGGGGGCGCGGGAGCGGGAGCCCCCCCGCCGGCGCCCGGGGGGGG
>CAYLND010000143.1:0-9323 GCA_964384905.1 uncultured Acidobacteriota bacterium | reverse complement strand
GGGGCCTCGATGTGCCTGGCGGCCGCCCCGGCGCGCTCCACCGCCGCCCCCGGCTGGCTGACGTCGCCGTCGCCGCTCGCCGCGGCCGTCGATCACGGACCGGACGCCCCCAGGCTGTACCACGCGCCACGACCCGCCGGCCTGAGCGTCTGGGGCACCACGGACGAGCTGGTGTGGGGCTACCGGTACGACCGGTTCGTGTACGCCCTGTGGACCGGTCACGCCGATCGTGTCCCGACGGCCCTTGACGCAGCCACCGATCGGATGGATCTGAAAGAGAGCGCGGAGCTCGGGCGCGCCCTCGAGGCGCTGCCGGTCCCCGCCCGCGTCCGAGTCCTGAGGACCTGCCGGATCGGCTACCTGCTCACGTACGATCCGCTGAACGATCCCGGGCTCGAGGCCGGACCGGTCCTGGACGGATTCAGCCGTCCCCCGCTCCGGCTGTATCGCGTCCGCGACATAGTGCCGCGTCTGCGGCTGGTGAGCGCGGCCCGCAGCCTCCCCGCCGGTCGCACACTCGCGGACATCCTGTCGGACCCCGAGTATGATCCGAATCGCGCGGTGCTAATCGAGGAGGCACCCGCGGACGATGGCTCGCCCCGGAGCGACGCCGCCAGCGGGACCGCGCAGGAGGACGAGGCGAGGATCATCGACGAGACGCCCGAGCGGATCACGATCGCCGTGCGCGCCGCCGGCGCGGCCTACGCGGTCCTGGCCGATGCCTACGCCCCGGGCTGGCGGGTGCTCCTGGACGGCCGGGCTGCGCCCATTCTCCGAGCCGACGGCCTGTTCCGGGCGGTGCGGGTGCCGGCGGGACAGCACACCGTGGTGATGCTCTATCGCCCGGTCGGTATCGTGGCGGGCGCGCTGACGAGTCTGTTGGGACTCGCGCTGACGTGCGCCGCCGGCGTCGTCCTGGCGCGGAGCGGGCGATGAGCCTGTCGTCGGGGGACCGCGTCCTGCTGCTCGGGCTCCTGGCGCTCCTGGCCGTTGCCGCCTCCGCGAGCCCGATCCGCAGCTACGATTACTGGTGGCACCTGAAGACCGGCCAGATCATTCTCCAGGATCACCGCATCCCGCGCGCCGACCCGTTCTCCTTCACCGCCCCCGGAGTCCCGTGGGTCGATCACGAGTGGCTGTTCCAGGTCCTTGCGTACCTGGCGCACTCGACCCTGGGCGCCGGCGCTCTCGTCGGAGTCAAGATCGCCCTGTCTCTTCTGCTCGCCTTCCTGATCGCGGAGCATCTTCGCCGGGAGCAGACCCCGCTGTCCGGGCTCGCCGTCCTTCTTTCGGTGTCGCTGGTGGGCGCCTCGTTCCGCCTCGATGTCCGGCCGGAGATCGCGACGCTCCTGCTCCTGCCCGCGGTGATCCACCTGGTGCTCCGAGCGCGCGACGGGCGCCGCCGCCTGCTCGCCGCCGTGCCTCCCCTGGTCGCGATCGGCGCCAATCTGCACCCTGGGGCGATCCTGATCCCGGCGGTCCTGCTGCTCGGCGCAGCGGCGACCGCCGTCGACGAGCGGCTCGGGCTGACCGCGGGCTCCGGCCGACCCGTGACGGCGTCCGGCTCCCGCTTCACCGGTCCGCTCGCGCTCACCGCCATCGGAGCGGCGATCGCCTGCGGCGCCAACCCGTACGGCTTCGCGATCTACGCCGTCCCGTTCGAAGTGTCGCGCATCCTGGCTTCGCTTCCTTCTCCCAATCTCGAGTGGGCCCATCCCCAACCGGGCGATTTCCCGCTGTTCTATCTGGCGGCCGGCGTCGTCCCGGTGATCCTGGCTGCGTCATGGCGATCGGTCGACCCTGTGGCGTCGCCCGCCCTCCTCCTCCTGCTGGCTCTGTCGGTGATGCACCTGCGGAACATCGGGCTGTTTTTCGTTCTCCTGCCTTATGGCCTGGGTCGGCCGGTCCGCGCCCTGTCGGACCGCCTGCAGCCGATGCTGGCGGCTCTCGTGCGGAGGGATCGATCCGCGGAGGGCGCGGCCGGATCGGGGGGGAGCGTCCGCCTCGGGTTCGTCTGCGCCGCGGTGATCCTGTTCGTCTCCGTGCCGTCTCTCGCCCTGCTGCCGCCGACGATCACCTGGGGCTTCGGGATCGCCCGTGGAAACGAGCCGGCGCCCGCGGTCGACTTCGTGGCGCGCGAGAACGTCGGCCGTCACCTGTACAACGACATCCGCTTCGGAGGCTACCTGATCTGGAGGCGCTACCCGACCCACCGCGTGTTCATCGACGGGCGCAACGAGGTCTACCCCGACCTGCTGCGCGACATCTTCGCCTCCGCGAACGATTCGCGGGCCTGGCAGACGATGCTGCAGCGCTACGACATCGACGCGGCGCTGGTCCGGTACGGACCGTCACTGGAGCGCGTCGTCCTGCCGGGTCCTGACGGACGACCGGGCTCGGTCCAGGAGCGCGCCTTCTCGGCGAACCATTTCCCGCCGGACGGCTGGGCGCTGGTGTACTGGGACGACGACGCCATGCTGTTCCTGCGGCGCTCGCAGGACAACGAGGCGGTCATCGCGCGGAACGAGTATCGCTCGATCCAGCCCGAGGACTGGCGGTACCAGGTCGCCGGCGTGGTCACGGGGCACACCGATGTCGGGCCGCTCCTCGAGGAGATCCACAGGAAGCTGCGCGACGACCCGCGCTGCGTCCGGGCATGGGCGCTTCTCAAGACGTTCAACCCGCTGGCGCAGCCCGGCGGCGGGCGGCAAGGCGAGCCGGCCACGGGGGGCTGACGCGGAGTGTCAGCGGACACGCTCGAGCCTGACGAAAGTTGTTACTGTGGACCGCGGGCGACCGTGACGGAGCGGCCACAATGTCGAAATCAGCCGGGTAAACTCACGTGATGGAGAGGCTTGCGACGGCGATCGGAGAGACGCATCGGTGTGGCATCCCGCTTGCTGCTAGTTGGGTGCCGAAAGGAGGTTCCACTGATGCGCAAGGAAAGAGGCTTCACACTGATCGAGCTCCTGATCGTCGTCGCCATCATCGGCATCATCGCCGCCATCGCGATCCCGAACCTGCTGAACGCGATCGACAGGGGCAAGCAGAAGAGGACGATGGCCGACATGCGGTCCATCGGAACGGCCGTCGAGTCGTACGCGGTGGACAACAACTTCTACCCGAAGAACATGGCGGGCGCGGGTTGTGGTGCCGCCTGCGTCAGCGCGTTCGTGGCCCCGATCTACATCAAGACGGTGCCGACGACCGACGGGTGGAACAACGCCTGGCAAGTCGCGTCCCTGGCGACCGGTGCGCAGTACACCATCGTCAGCGTCGCGAAGGATGGTATCGCAGGAACGCAGACCGGCGGTCAGACGTCGGACTTCAACTGCGACATCATGTTCGCCAACGGCCAGTTCTATCAGTGGCCGCAGGGGACGCAGACCTAAGCGTCTCTGGGCCGAGAACACCGCGGGCGGCGCCATCGGGCGCCGCCCGTTTTTTTTGTCCGCATCGCGCCCGAGCGGCGGTCCTCGGGCCGGCCGCGGGAGGGATCGACCGTGCCCGATGACTCGGCGGCGCCGCCGGCGCGACGCCTCCTCCTGGCCGCCCTGGCGTGCGCTCTCCTGTGCCTCGCCGTGCTCGAGCCGCCCGAGGTGCACCCTGGTTCGCGGGCCGGCTGCAAGGTGATCCTGGCGGGGGCGGCGGTCCTTCTGCTGACCCGGCGCGCGCCCCCATCCCGCCTGCTTCCCGGCTGGACCCTCGGTCTGCTCCCGTTCGCCGCGGCCGCCGTCCTGACGGCGGCCTGTCGCGTCCACGCGCTCGACGAGGCGAGCGACGCGGTCACGCTCGTCCTGGCGGCCGTCCTCGGCCGGTCGGTCGCCTCCGACGAGCCGGCGCGACGGGGCCTGTGGCGTGTTCTCGCCGCTCTCGGCGCCCTCACGGCGCTGGTGGCAATCGTCCAGCACCATGCCACCTATCCGATCGAGGCGCGGGCCCTGCGCGCGGCGCCGGACGACGCCTCGGCCTACGTGCTGGCGCGGCTCGAGGCCGGTCGGCCCTCGGGGCCGTTCACGCTGCCGGCGGCGCTGGGAGGGTTCCTCGGCCTGACGCTGCCGCTGAGCTGCGCGTGGGCCGCGCGCGAGCGCCACTTCCGGGGTCGTGCCGCGCCGCTGCTCGCGATCCTTCTCCAGGGATACGCGCTCCTGCTGACGCGTTCGGTCGGCGCGCTGGTCGCCGTCGCGCTCGCGATGTTCCTGGTGACGCCGGTCGTCACGCTGCGCCATCGCGCCCTGATGAGGGCCGCCGTCGTGACCGCGGCGATCGCCGGGTCGGCACTCTTCCTGCACGCCCGCCGCGGAGAGATCACGATGCCCGGCGGCGACCCGCTCCTGTTGCGCGTCGGCAACTGGAGAGCGGCGGCCAGCATGATTCGGGAGCATCCTCTTTTCGGCACCGGCCCCGGCTCCTTCGGGACCTTCTACCCGCGCTACATCCGGCCCGGGATGAACGAGACGCGCTACGCGCACAACTCCTATCTGCAAGCGCTGGCGGGCTGGGGCGCGTGGAGCATCATCCCGTTGCTGGCGCTTCTGGCGGCCGTCGGACGGTCGCTGCGGGTCGAAGGACGGGCAGTCTCCGAGTCGCTGCCCGCGCTCGCCGGCGGGGCCGGTTTCCTGGCGCACAACCTGCTCGACTTCACCGCCTTCCTGCCCGGGGTGGCGATCCCGGCCGCGGTGCTGATCGGGATCGGTCTGGGGGAGAGGGGCGAGCCGACCGGTCGGAGTACACCCGGCGGCGCTCGCCGGCTGGCCGCCGCCCTGGCGTTCTGCGGCACGCTCGCGTTCGCGGCGCAGGCGGTGGTGAGCGCCCGCTGCCAGAGTCTCGTCGAGTCGGCGGGCGCCGCGGCGGAGGCGGGTGATCTCAGGGAATCGCTCGAGCTGGCGCGCGCCGCGCAGCGGCTCCGGCCCGAGGACGAGGGGCCGCAGGCCTTCGTCGCCCAGTGGGTCCTCGCCCACGGGATGAGCGACCCGGCCCTGCGCGCCGAGGGGGAGCGCGCGGCGACGCGCGCCGTCACGCTCAATCCCGAGTCGGCGATCCTGCACTTCACCCGATCGCGGTTTCACGACGCGGCTGGCGAGGCGGCCGACGCCTACCGCGAGGTGCGCGCGGCGCATCTCCTCTATCCGCTCAAGGATCTCTACCGCCCGGTGGCCGGCGCCGCCCGAAGAGATCTCCCATGACGGGACGGATTCTGACCGCGACGATGGTGGCCATCGTCCTCCTGGCGCCGTTCCACGAGGGCGGCAGGGCTCCCGTCGGGCTTCTCATCCTCCACACGCTGGCGATTCTGTACACGCTGGGCCGCATCGTCGCCGGACGATCTCCGCGGTCGCGTCCGGCCGCCGGTCTCGATCCGCTGACACAAATGGCGGCATGCGGCGGCCTGGCGCTTTTCGTGGCCGGCTGCTCCGCGCTGCGGGCGGCGTATCCCCTCGCGGCCGCTCTCGGGGCCTGGGATCTCGTCGTCCCGTACGGGGTGTTCGTCGTCTCCGGCCTCGGGCCGGTGGGCCACCGGGACGAGCTCATCCATCTGCGCGCCGCCATCGTCGGATCCACCTCGCTGCAGGCGGCCATGGCGCTCGTCCGCTATCGGCAGGGCGGCGCCGCGGCGGCGGGCAGCACGTTCCTCAATCGGAACCACCTGGCCGCTTTTCTCTTGTTGGGCTTCTTTCTTTGCCTCACGGCGGCGTTCGCTCCCGGCACGCGGCGCGCGCGCTTTCTCTGGGGCGCCGCGGCGGCCGTGAACCTGGCGGGGATCACGCTGCTCGAGTCGCGCGGCGCCTTTCTCGCGCTGATCACCGTGCTTCTCGTCTTCGGGGTTGGCCGGCTGGGCGCCGGCAGCAGGCGCGTGCGCTACGGCACGGTTTTCCTGGTGATCGTGTGCGGCCTGCTGGCGTTCGTGGTCCTCAAGGATCGCTTCGGGCGCGCCGACGACCCCTACCGCTACGACCGGCTGTCGATCTGGAGCGCCTCGTGGCGGCTGCTCGCCGAGCATCCGTTCCTGGGACATGGTCCCGGCATGTTTCCGCATGTCGCCGCCCGTCACTATTTTCGGGTCGGCAGCGGCCCCGTCTTCTACGGACGCACGTTCAGCGGCGCGCACTCGGCCTATCTGACGCTGGCGGCCGAGATCGGCCTGCCGGCCGCGCTCGGCCTGGCCGCGGCGGCGCTCGCTCTGGTCGTGCTCCTGCTGCGGCAGGGTGACGGCACGGAGATCGGGGCGGCGCTCGCCGGATCCGGTCTGGGGCTCCTGGCCCTCCTCGTGCAGGCGGGTGTCGAGGATCTCCAGGAGCGACCCGCCCTCACCATGATTCCAGCGCTTCTGGCGGGAGTCGCGCTCGGCGCCATCCGGCTCGGCGCGGGCGGCGCCGCGACGGGAGCGGTTCAAGCGATCGAGGCGCGCTCGGGCAGCCCGTCGCCGGAGGTGGTCCGGCGACGCCGTTCTGGATGGACCCTCGCCCTGGCCGGGACGGCGGCGATCTATCTGGAGCTGATCGCCGTGCTCCTGCCGTACCTCGCGGATCGCGCGGCGCGGACCGCTCTCGGGCTCGGGCGCGCCGGGCTCTCGGGGATGGAGCGCGCCGCGGCGCTCGACCCTTTGCAGCCGGAGTACCGGCATGACCTGGCGATGGCGATCCTCAATTCCGGTCCCCTCACGCCGGACGGCTTCGCCGACGTGGAGACCGATCTTCTGGAGGCCTTCCGTCTGAAGCCGATCGACTATCGCTTTCCGCTTCTCCTGGGGCGTCTGACCGCGCGCTTCGCCCCGAGCCTTTTCGGCGATCGCAGCGCGCCGCAGCGCGCCGTGGCGCTCTACGGAGAGGCGGTGCGTCTGGCGCCGCTCAACCCGCTGCCGGGTCTCGAGCTGTCCGGTCAGCTCCTCGAGCTGAAGCGTCTGGACGAGGCGCTGGCCGCGGTCCGAGGGGCCCTGCGTCTCGAGCCCAATTTCCTGCGGGCCCGTACTCTCGAGGCATCCATTCTTTTGGAGTCGGGTCGAAAGGACGAAGCCCGGGCCTCACTGGCCTCGGCCGAGGCAATCCATTCGGCCCTCGCCGGATACACCCCCGACAGCAGTTACGCGCGTGAAATCGTGCTCGACGCAAAGGCCGAGAGGGACCGGCTCGCGGCCCGACTGGGCGCGAAGGGAGACTCCGCCGCGCTCCGTTTCTGATGCGCCCGGGCGGGCGTCAATTTGTGGACAAGGCCTGTACCGGAGACTATATTGACTTTTCGCAAGTCATTCACTTCGTTCGAGATGACGGAGTCGGGCGGTGTGCGGCATTTGCGGAGTTTTTGAGTTCGGAAGGGGCGGGGATGGTGTGGAGGAGGGGACCCTCATCCGGATGCGCGACACCATGACGCACCGGGGCCCGGATGACGCGGGCGTCCACATCTCGGCCGATCGCCGCGTCGGTCTCGGCCACCGCCGGCTGTCGATCGTCGATCTGTCGCCCAACGGGCGGCAGCCGATGTCGAACGAGGACGGCACCGTCTGGATCACGTTCAACGGAGAGATCTACAACCACGCGCCCCTCCGGCGGGAGCTCGAGACCAAGGGACACACGTACCGATCGCGCACCGACACCGAGACGCTCGTGCATCTCTACGAGGAGGAAGGGGCGGACTTCGTGCGCCGCCTGGAGGGGATGTTCGCGCTGGCGATCTGGGACGCGCGCCGAGGCGAGCTCCTGCTGGTGCGCGACCGGATCGGGATCAAGCCGCTGTATTACGCGGTGCTGCCCGGCACCCTCCTGTTCGGCTCGGAGATCAAGGCGATCCTGGCGCATCCGCGCATGACGCGACGCATCGATCTGGCCGCGTTCTATCACTACCTGACCTTCATCGTCTCGCCGGCGCCGCGCACCCTGTTCCAGGGAGTCCACAAGCTGCCGCCCGCCACCCGTCTCTGCATCGATCGCAAGGGGAGCATCCGGATCGACGGATGGTGGGACCCGCTCGATGCCGCGCCGGAGACGGGCGAGCGCCCGGACGACGAGGCGTTCTGCGCCGAGCGCATCCGCGAGCTGCTGGCGCGGGCCATCGAGAAGCGGATGATGGCGGACGTGCCGTTCGGCGTGTTCCTGTCGGGGGGCCTCGACTCCTCGGCCAACGTGGCGTTGATGGCGCGGCTCATGGACCGACCGGTCCGCACCTTCTCGGTCGGATTCAAGGACCACCCGTCGTTCAACGAGTTCGTCTACGCGCGCAAGATCGCGGCCCAGTTCAAGACCGATCACCACGAAGTCACGATCGGCTGGCGCGACCTCTTGGACTTCATGCCGGAGCTGGTGTTCCACCAGGACGAGCCGATCGCCGACTGGGTGTGCGTGCCGCTGCATTTCGTCGCGCGCCTGGCGCGGCAGAGCGGCACGATCGTCGTGCAGGTCGGGGAGGGCAGCGACGAGCAGTTCTTCGGCTACGCGCATTACCTGAGCGCCTTTCGCAACCAGGCGCGCTACGTCCGGCCGCTCATGCGTCTGCCGCGCGCGCTGCGCATGACGGCGTACCAGACCGCCCGCGGGCTGGCGTCACTGCTGCGCCGCGGCGGCGAGCGGCTGGATCTGCTGCGCTCGGTGGCGCGGGACGAAGTGTTCTTCTGGGGCGGGGCGATCGCCTGGCGGGAGCAGGAAAAGCGGCGTCTTCTGTCGCAGGACGCGCGTCGGCGCATCGATGGCCTGAGCTCGCACGACATCGTCCTCGATATCGACCGTCGGGCGCGTGATCGCCTGAAGGACCACGATTTCGGCAAGAGGATGGTCTATCTGGAGCTGCGCAACCGCCTGGCCGAGCTCCTGCTGATGCGCGTCGACAAGATCACCATGGCGTCGTCGATCGAGGCGCGCGTGCCGTTCTTGGACCACGCCCTGGTCGAGTTCACCATGCGCGTCCCCACCGAGCTCAAGATCCGGGGCGGGCAGTCCAAATACCTGCTCAAGAAGGCCATGACGGGCCTCCTGCCCGAGGAGATCATCCACCGGCCGAAGCAGGGGTTCGGCGCGCCCGTCCGGGAGTGGCTGCGCGCCGATCTGTATGCCCCGGCCCTCGAGGGCGTCATGCGCTCGCGTCTGCGCGAGGAGAATCTCCTCGATTACGATCACGTCGAGCGCCTGTTCCTGGCGCACCGCGCGGGCCGTCGGGATCACAGCTGGCACCTCTGGACGCTCTACAACCTCAGCCGGTGGTACGACCACTGGATCGCGCAGGAGGCGGCCTGACGTGGGTGGCGGCGCGGCCCGAGCGCGGGTGCGGGCGCCCCTCGAGCCGGCGATCGCGGCGCCGCCCGTCGCCGCCGTGGTCCTTCTGACGCGCGATGGCGC
>CAYLND010000142.1:0-9525 GCA_964384905.1 uncultured Acidobacteriota bacterium | reverse complement strand
GTCGACGCGATTGTCCCGTCGACCCAGCTGCGCGACGAGCTCATCCGGCGGCTCGAGGCGGCGCGGCATAAGCGCACGAGCTCGTGGCCGCGCAAACGTTCGGTGCTGCCGGTCTAGATCCGTTTACATCCCGCCGTCGAGCGGCGAACCGGCCGGGCCCTGGTATGGCGCGCAGATCATTCCCAAACAATGTGACGAGTTGGGATTTGCGCAGCAGGAGCCGCTCCAGCCCCGGGACGGCGCTCGGCATTCCGCGACCCTACGCTTCGCGCAGGGCGTTGATGATCTTGAGACGCGCGGCGCGCGCGGCGGGGAACAGACCGCCGAACAGACCCATCGCCAGAGAGAAGACCATTCCCGACACGAGCAGGGCCGGCGAGAGCCGGAAGTTGAACAGGATCTCGGAGAACGATGCGAAGTTGTTGGTGCCGGTCGGCGCGGTCAGGAAGAGATTGACGGCGACCAGGGCCAGGGCGCCGCCGGCCAGCCCGCCGAGGAACCCGAGGGCGACCGATTCGAGGACGAACGAGACCAGGATCACCAGCCGCGAGAAGCCGAGCGCCCGCATCGTGGCGATCTCGCGCGTGCGGGCCGAGACCTGGGCGTACATGGTGTTCATCGCCCCGAACGACGCGCCGACCGCCATGATGATGGCCACGAAATAGGCCAGGATCTTGATCGGGGCGGCGGTGACCGTCTGCTTGTCGAAGTAGTCATTCTCGGCCAGAGCGTCGAGCTTGATCCGCTGGTCCCCCTTGACCCCCGCGATCAGGCGATCGCGCGCCGCCGTGTCGGTGGCGCGCGCCACCACGGTGCTGAACCCGGCCGTCCGGTGCGCCTGATCCTGGACGTTGTGCAGGTCGGCCCAGATCTCGGAGTCGTAGGGCGAGCCGGCGGCGTCGAAGATGCCGACGATCGTCCAGCGCTCGGAGCCCGCCCTGGCGATCCCGCCGAGCCGGAGATCCGGGAAACGGTCGCGCGCGCGCGTCGAGACGATCGCCTCGGCCGTGCCGGTCTGGAACATGCGCCCCTCGACGATCCGCACGCTGTCCCCGCGGATCGTGAACGCCACCGGCGTGACCCCGCGCACGATGATGTTGGTCCTCTTGCCGTCGCGCTTCGGGATGTTGATCAGGACGACCTGCTCGGGCGACTCGAGCGGCTGGCCGTCGGCGCCTTTGGCCAGCCCGTCGAGCGTGCGGATCGCCTCGTGCTGGTCCTTGCTGACGAAGCTGTTGACGTCCGACCCCGCCCCGACCCGCAGGATGACGACGTTGAGGGACGACACGCTGGTCGCGAACGTCCGGGTCACCCCCTCGGCCAGCGACATCACCAGGAGGAACACGGTGACGACCAGCGCGATGCCGAACACGGTCATCACCGTCGACACCTTGCGGACCGCCAGGTTGCGCAGGTTGTACTTGAGCGGGATCCGCATCACACCACCCGCCGCAGACCGTCGACGATCGAGATGCGCGACGAGCGGATCGCCGGCACGAACCCGGCCAGCACGCCGATGCCGACCGCGGCGGTGAAGGCGGTGAGCAGCGTCGCCCAGGAGATCTTCAGGTTGTAGGCGAACATCGCCACCGGCGAGTGCTTGATGGCCCCGATCAGAGCCCACATGAACGGGAACGATCCGAGCACCCCGGCGACGCCGCCGAGCAGCGACAGGACGATCGCCTCGGACAGGACCAGCACCAGGACCTGGCTCCTCTGGAAGCCGAGCGCCCTGATCACGGCGATCTGCGTCACCCGCTCGCGGGCGCTCATCGCCATGGTGTTGGCGACGATCAGGACGACGGTGAACAGGACGATCAGGGCGATCGAGCGGAACAGCAGCTTGACGTTCCCCATCATCTCGGTGAACTGGAGCATGAACTGCTTCTCGGGCATCGCCTTGACCGGGGCGTCGCTGTTCTCGAACATCTTGTTGATCGCCTCGCACACTACCGGCACCCTGTCGGGCGCCTCGGTGCGCAGGTAGAAGATCCCGGTCTGCTCCAGCCGTCCGAGGAACGAGTTCTCCAGGTATTTGTTGTGGAAGAAGATGTTCGACTCGTCCGGCCCGGTGTAGACGCCGCGCAGCGCCAGCTCGATCGTCCCTGGGATGTAGGTCCCCCGGATCTGGATCTTCTGGCCGAACGTCCAGTGGAACCGGTCGATCAGCTGCTTGCCGGCGATGAAGGAGTCGCGCTCCGCCTGCCAGGTCTTGAGCTGGTCGGGCGGGATCGTGTAGTCGTCGTGGACGACGGCCCAGACCTCCGGGTCGGTCGACAGCTGGCCGAAGAAGTTCTGCGGCTTCTCGTCGATGTAGATCCCGCCGTACCAGATCTGCGGGGCGACCGCCACCACGCCCGGGATCTGCTCGATCTTCTGGCGGTACGCCAGCGGCATGAAGTTGCCCAGTCCGGTGGCGTGCTGCACCACGATGTTCGCCGCCCCCTTGGTGCGTCCGGTGTCGTAGTCGAGCGCCTCCAGAAGCGACGACAGCACGACGATCAGTACCAGCACCAGGACGATCGACGCCATGGTCAGGAAGGCGCGGCTCTTCTTGCGGAAGACGTTCTTCCAGATGAAGCGGAAGTATTTCACGTGCGCCCGTCGCGCGAGCGGTCGGCGGCGACCGGCTCCTGGCTCGACAGCACGCCCTTGTCGAGATGCAGCATCCGATGGGCGCGCGCCGCGGCGCGCGGGTCGTGCGTCACCATGACGATCGTCTTGCGATGCTCGGTGTTCAACCTGTTGAGGAGGTCGAGAATCTCGCCCGCGCTGCGCGCGTCGAGGTCGCCGGTCGGCTCGTCGGCCACCAGGATGACCGGGTCGGCGACGATCGCCCGCGCGATCGCGACCCTCTGCTCCTGCCCGCCCGACAGCTGCCGCGGGTAGTGATCGGCCCGGTCGGCGAGGTCGACGATGCCGAGAGCCGTCTGCACGTGCGCCTGCCGCTCTTTTTTCGACAGCCGCGTCAAAAGAAGCGGCAGCTCGATGTTCTCGAACGCCGTCAGGACCGGGATCAGGTTGTAGAGCTGGAAGATGAATCCGATGTGGTCGGCCCGCCAGCGCGCCAGCTCGGTCTCGCCCATCGTCGAGATGGCGCGTCCCTCGATGCTGATCCGGCCCTGCGTCGGCGTGTCGATCCCGGCGATCAGGTTCAGGAGCGTCGTCTTGCCCGACCCCGACGGCCCCATCAGGGCGATGAACTCGCCGGTCTCGATCGTGAGATCGATGTCCTCCAGCACCGGAATGCTCAGGGAATCCCGCCGATAGGCCTTGGAGACGTGCTCGATTGCGATCAGTGGCTTGGCCACGAGTCCTCCCGCGTTGCCGTCATTTGCCGATTGTGATCCTGGCGCCGTCCACCAGCTCGTCGTGCCCGGCGTCGGCCACCAGCGTCTCGCCGCCCACGAGGCCTTCTTTGATCTCGGCCGAGGCGCTCCGATCCACGCCCACGACGACCGGCCGGAACACCGCGCGGTCGCCCCGCACCAGGAACACGCCGGTCTTGCCGTCGCGCGTCGTCAGGGCGGCCTTCGGCACCTCGATCCGCGTGCGACCCGTGGTCGTCCCGGTCGACTCGCTGGTGAAGTTCACCCGCGCCGACAGGTCCGGCAGGATCTTCTCGTCCGGGTCGAGGAACGCGACCTTCACCTTCACCGTCCCCTTCTGCCGGTCGGCGGACGGGATCACCTGCTTCATGTACCCCTTGTAGACCCGGTCGGTGTACGCCTCGAGGACGATCTCCGCCGGCTGGCGCGAGCGGATCCGCCCCAGATTCGACTCGTTCACGTCGACCCCGACGTACAGGGTCGAGAAATCGACCAGCGTGACGATCGCCCCGCCGTTCGACGAGCCCTGCCCCGGAGAGCCGAAAGGAGACACCGCCTCGCCGACGTGCGCCCGCTTGGCGACCACGACGCCGTCGAAAGGCGCCCGCAGCACGGTGTAGTCGAGGAGCGCCTTGATGTAGTCGACCTTGGCGCGGGTCGAGGCCTCGAGCGCCACCGCCGCGTCGAGCGTCGATTGTGGCGCCAGCCCCTGGTGGAACAGGCTGCGCTGCCGCACGAGGTCGGCCGCCGCCTGGGCCCAGGTCGCCTGCGCTTCGGCGATCTGCGCGTCGAGATCCTGGTGGTCCAGGCGCGCGATGACGTCGCCGGTCTTCACCCGCGTCCCCTCGGTCACGCGCAGCTCGGTGATCCGCGACGTGATCTTGGGCGACAGGTCGGCGCGCGTCTCCGCCTCGACGTACCCCGACGCGGACAGCACGGTCAGCGCCTGCCCCTCGGTGAGGAGCGCCGCCGTGGTCGTCTCGACGTGCACGGCGCGCATCGCCGACGACAGCCAGAGATACGCCCCCACGGCGGCCGCGGACGCCAGGACCGCGCCGACCAGAAGGAGCAGCAGCGGCCGCTTCGGACGCTCGCTCTCCCTCCGGATGCGCAGCCCCGCCAGGTCCGGCATCGGTCGCGGAGTCTCGATCGGCATCGGAGCGCTCATGCGAGGAGGTCCAGCACCTCGCGCGGATGGTTCCTGGCGTCGACCTTCGGGAAGACGTGCGTGATGCCGCCGTCCGGGCCGATGATGTACGAGATCCGCTTCGCCGAACCGGCGGTCGCCGCGTCGCAGGCGCCGTACGCCAGGCCGATCTCGCGGCGCGTATCGCACAGCATGCGGAACGGGAAATGGAACTTCTCCGCGAAGGCGGCATTCTCCTGCACGGTGTCGAACGAGGCTCCCAGGATCACGGCGTTCTTCCTGTCGAATTCGGCCTGAAGGTCGCGGAACCCGCAACCCTCGGCGGTTCAGCCGGGTGTATCGGCCTTCGGGTAGAACCACAGGACGACGGTCTTCCCCTTGAAATCGGACAGACGGACGTCCCGGTCGAGATGGTCCTTGACCTTGAAATCGGGCGCCTTGCTTCCGACGGTCAGCATCACCGGCGTCACCTCCGCTCCAGTATCCGGATAGGGCAGATTACCATCGCGCCGCGGGCGCCGCAAGCGCGGCACGGACGACACGTTCATACACCCGCAGCGTCTCGTCGGCCAGCCGGTCCGGCGTGAAGCGTCGCGCCACGTCCTCGCTGCCGCGCCGCCCCATCTCGCGGGCCCGCGCCGGGTCGTCGACGAGGGCCAGGATCGCCTCGGCCAGGCGCGCCGGATCGCGCGGCGGCACGATCAGACCGGTCTCGCCGTCCCGCAGGATCTCGCCGGCGCCGCCGATCGTGGTCGCGACCGCCGGCACGCCGCACGCCAGAGCCTCCTTGAGGACGGCGGACGAGGCGTCGCAATCGATCGAAGGCAGGACCGACACGTTCAGGGCGGCGGTGATCTCCGGCACGTCGTCCCGGAAGCCGAGGAACCGGACGGCCGGCGCGATCCCGAGCGCCCTCGCGAGCTCCTTGAGCGCCGCCTCGAGCGACCCCGTGCCGACCAGCAGGAAACGCGCATCCTGCCGGCGCCGCAGGACGATCGCCGCGGCCCGCAGGAAATCGTCCTGACCCTTGTCGGCCACCAGCCGGCCGACGACGCCGACCAGCGGCGCCGCGTCGGAAAGCCCGAGCTGGCGGCGCAGCGGGTGCCCGTCCACCCCGGGATGGAAGCGCTCCGGCAGGTAGGCCGACTGCACCACGCTGACCCGCGAGCGCTCGAGCGCGCCCGCCCGGAACAGCGCCTCGTAGCGCTCCAGGACGCTCCGGCTGACGGCGATCAGGTGATCGACCCGGCGATACAGCCAGCGGTTGGCGGCGTGCGCCCGGACGCGCTTGGTGTTGTGCCGGGTGAACACCAGGGGCGTCTTGCAGCCGGCCAGCCGGCGCGCCGCGACGCAGGTCCACAGATCCTGCGAGCCGTGCGCGTCGATCAGGTCGTACGGCGCTCCCTTGAGGTGCCGCGCCAGGTGCGACGCGTCGCGCAGCGCGTGGAGCAGGAACTTCGGCTTCCGGAAGACGAGCCCGTCCAGCACTTCGAGCCCCGCCTCGCGCGCCCGCCCCGCCAGCATCGAGTCCCCGGGCGCCGCGATCGTCACCTGATGGCCGCCGGCCGCCATCAGGCGGGACATCATCAGGATGCGGGACGGCTGCCCGCCCCATCCGCGATGGAAATTCGTCTGGAGGATGCGCACCAACGCCCCCGCAAGTGTCCGCCGCCGCCCAAGTATAGATGGTCGTCGAGGGGGAGCGCTGCGAGCGAGTGGAGGTCGAAGACGGGTGCCGTCAGTGCGTCGGCGTGCCCACCCGCGCGATCACGACCGTGACGTTGTCGTCCCCGCCATGCTCGTTCGCCAGCGCGATGAGGGCGGCGCAGGCGGCCTGCGGATCGCCGTCGTGGGCCAGCACGGTCTTCAGGATGTCGGGATCGTCGACCATGGTGGTCAGGCCGTCGGAGCAGAGCAGGAGCAGATCGCCGGCGCGCACGTCCTGCTCGACCAGGTCGGGCTCGACCTCCTCCTGGCTGCCGACGGCGCGGGTCAGGATATTGCGGGCGGGGTGGCGGCGCGCCTCCTGCGTGCTCAGGGCGCCGGCGCGCACCTGCTCGTTGACGAGGGTGTGGTCGGAGGTGAGCTGCTGCAGATCGCGGTCGCGCACCAAGTAGGCGCGGCTGTCCCCGACCGAGCCGATGAAGGCGCGCGCGCCGTGGATCAGGGCGATCACGACGGTCGTCCCCATGCCGCGCATGCTGCTGTCCTTGCGCACCGAGCGCACGATCTCCTGGTTGGCCAGCCGGATGGCGTTGAGCACGCGGCGCGCCGGTGCCGGCAGGCTGGCTTCGTCGACGGAGGGGGAGCGGAACGACGCCGGGACGGTCGGTTCCTTGCGCGGGTCGCTCCCGGAGATGTGCCGCTCGATCGACTCGACGGCGAGACGCGACGCCACCTCGCCGGCGGCGTGACCGCCCATGCCGTCGGCGACGATCAGAAGGTGCCGGTCCTCCGAGATGGCGAACGAGTCCTCGTTCGACTTGCGACGCCGCCCGACGTCGGACAGACCGCCCGTCGCGATCGACAGGCGCGCGTGCGCCTCGCCGCCGGCCGGATTACCCCTGGACACGCGTCCTCTCCTTCTCCTTCCTGGGCGCCATCAGCTCGTTCAGCCTGGCGGCGGCCGGCTCGTTGTTCGGCTCGAGCGCCAGGATCGCCTGGAGCTCCTCGACGGCTTCTTTCTCGTGGCCCGCCTCGGACAGGGCGAACGCCAGGTTGAGACGGGCGAAAGGATACTCCGGATTGGCCAGAAGCGCCTTGCGAAATGCGGCGATCGACTCCTCCCAGCGGTCCAGCTCCCCCAGAGCGACGCCGATGTAGTTGTGGATGTCGGCGAAGTTCGGGTTGAACTGGCTGGCCTGGCGGAAATCCTCGACGGCGCGCTCGAGCTGCCCCTCGACGAGCGAGCGCAGCGCCCGCCGGTAGTGGAAGGCGAAGCTCTCGGGGCGACGCAGGAAGGTCTCGCGCATCCACTCCTCGGCGTCGCGGCTGTCGCCGCCCGCCATGGCCTCGCGCGCCTTCTGGAACGGCTCCTCGATGGCGCGCACCGACAGGTCGCGGGCGGCGGTGAACTCCCGCATCGCCTCCTCCGCCTGGCCGGTCGACAGCAGGAGGAACGCGAGCTGCACGCGCGCCTCGAGGTAGCCGGCGTTGATCGCCACCGCGCGGCGGTAGCACTCGATCGCCTCCAGGCTCAGCCCGAACCGGGCGTACAGGGCCCCCATCCGGAAATGGATGTCGGGATAGTCCGGGGTCAGCGCCAGGGCGTCGCGGTACCCCTGCACGGCGGCCTCAAGGTTGCTCTGCTCCTCGGACTTCTCGGCGGCGGCGATGTGGGTCTGGGTCAGGTAGTAGATCGCCAGCCGGCGGTCGGGCTCCGGCGTCTCCGGGGTCTGCAGGACGCGGGTCAGGAACTCGATCGCCTGCTTCGCCTCGCCGCGATAGTAGTGATACAGACCCGACTTGAGCTGGTAGTTCCCGAGCAGGTTGCGCGCCGACTTGAGCAGGCGCATCAGTGCGCCGCCTTCTTCAGCTTCTTCGGCGGCTGCGTCCTGATCAGGAACATGTTGCGCGCCTGGCGGCGCACCAGCTCCGGGATGTTCTTGTCGCCCACGACGACTTTCAGATCCCGAGTGCCGAGGCGTGGCAGGAACTGCACGGTCAGCCCGGGCGGCGTCTTGGGGTTGCGCACCAGGGCGTGCACGGTGGCGTAGCTCTTGGTCCAGTCCTTGCGCGAGGCGATCGCCCGGATGACCTCCTCGTGGACGTTGCGCAGCCGGGCGAAGCCGGTGATTTCGTTGTCCGACAGCTTCGGGCTCTTGAGGACCTGCACCGCCACGATCTTGGCGGTGTCGCGGACCAGGATCGCCCGCTCCTCGGCGTTTCCCTTCATCGCCAGCTGGACGCGCTCGGCCACGTTCATACTCATGACCCTCTGGAACGTCGGGGACTTGCGCAGCGCGTCTTCATAGGTGCGCTCCTCCTCCTCGGTCATGGGGGGCGCGGGCGCCCCGTCCGGCGGCGCCTCGGCGCCTTCCGCCCCGGCGACCGGAGCCTCCGCGGGCGCCTCGGCCGCCGGCGCCTCGCGCACCTTCATCTGCTCCTTGCCGACGAAGTCGCGCTCCAGCTCGCTCAAACGCCGCCGGTTGTCGGCCGACAGGTTCGGGTTGGCGCGCAGGACCTCCAGGAGGTGCGGGTTCTTGATGATGCGCACTTCATTCGTGACGATGAGGGTCAGCGTGTCGGCCGGGGCGCTCGCCGCCAGCGCCTCGAGCGTGCCGTCCATGATCGCCGGGTGGGCGACCGCCGCCTCAAGCGCCGCGCCCGACAGCGTCCCCGTCTTGGCGAAGTGATCGATCACCAGCGGGTCGCAGCCGGCGTCTCCGAGCAGGGCCAGACGAGACTCCTCGCTCGTCTTCGACAGGCTCTCGGTGGCCGCCTCCACGACTTGAGGGAGGCTGTCGTTCAGCAGGCAGACCTGGACGTAGACCAGATCCAGCAGCGGGATCGGGAGCGCCCCGCGCGCCGCCGTCACCCGGATCGCCTCGGGCGCGTCGCCGGCCAGGATCTTCGCGACCAGCGGATGGCGCGCGGCTCGGGCGGCGCCCGCCCCGGCGTCAGCGGCGCTCATCGTCGCGCAGTCCTGTCTCGGGGCAGATGCGGTTGTAGTCGTCGATCCGGATGGTGTAGCCGTAGGCGCGCGTGCCAGGGTCGCCGAGCGGCAGGCAGGAGAATCCGTTCACCGAGACCCGCGCCATCCCGGCGTCGCCGGTGCTGACGCGCACCACGCCTAAGCAGTCGGCGCTGGTCGTCTCGCCCTCCTCCATCACCCGGTTCACGACTTCCTTGCCGTCGCACATCAATTGCACGAACGTGCGCCCGCTCATCTCCAGCGCCACCGCCATCGTGTCGTGTTTCTTCGCCGGCTGCGCCGCCGGCTTCTCGGCGGCCGGCGCGGCCGTCTCGGGCGGCGGGATCGGGGTGGCGGCGCGCGGCGTCGGGGTCGGCCGGGGGGTCGGCGAGGCGGGATGCCCGGCCGTCGTCTTC
>CAYLND010000141.1:0-9562 GCA_964384905.1 uncultured Acidobacteriota bacterium | reverse complement strand
TCGGCTGCTCCAGCCGCTTCCCGTATTACATGAACACGTACGGGTTCCACACCATCCACGGCCGCGCTCCCACGTTCGCGACGGGGCTCAAGGTCACGCGCCCGGAGCTGTCAGTCTGGGTGGTCACCGGCGACGGCGACGGCCTGTCGATCGGCGGCAACCATCTCATCCACGCGATGCGCCGCAATCTCGACATCAAGATCCTGCTGTTCAACAACCGGATCTACGGCCTGACCAAGGGGCAGTACTCGCCGACCAGCGAGTTCGGCAAGAAGACCAAATCGAGCCCGTTCGGAACAGCCGAGCAGCCGATCAACCCGCTGGGCGTCGCGCTGGCCTCCGAGTGCACGTTCGTGGCGCGCTCGGTCGACATCGACACGCAGCACCTGTCGATGATCGTGGAGCGCGCGGCGCGCCACAAGGGGACCGCCTTCGTCGAGATCTACCAGAACTGCAACATCTTCAACGACGCGGCCTTCGACCCCTTCGTGGCGCGCGAGGTGCGCTCCGAGCGGATGATCATGCTCGAGCACGGCAAGCCGCTGGTCTTCGGCAAGGAGCGCAACCGCGGCATCCGCCTGCGCGGCGTTCACCCCGAAGTCGTGACCATCGGCGAGAACGGCGTCCAGGAGTCGGACCTTCTGGTGCACGACGAGAGCGCCCAGGAGCCGACCCTCGCGTACCTGCTCACGCGCATGAACTATCCCGACTACCCTGTGCCCGCCGGTGTCTTCTACCGCGCCGATCGGCCGCGCTTCGAGGAGATCGTCGAGCAGCAGAGCATCCAGGCGACCGCCCGCCTCGGCGCCGGCAGCATCGATCGCCTGCTCGGCTCGGGCCCGACCTGGAAGGTGACCTAGGAAAGGCAGGGGTCCATGGTCTGCCCCGACTGCGGCCACGACAACATCGACGGCGCGGACGCCTGCGATCACTGCGGGCAGGATCTGTCGTCGGTCGACGTCCCCGGTCCCAAGGCGGGCCTGCAGCGAGCCATCATGGAGACTCCGCTGCGCGACCTCCAGCCCGCGCTCGCCCTGACCGTCTCGCCGCGCGACCCGGTGTCGCGGGTGGTCCGGCTGATGAGCGAGAAGCGCCAGGGGAGCGCGCTGGTGATGGAGGGGCGGACTCTCGTCGGCATCTTCACCGAGCGCGACGCGCTCGTCCGCCTCACCGGCAGGACGTACGATGCCGAAACGCTAGCGGTGAGCGAGGTGATGACGCGCGACCCGAAAGTCCTGCGCGACGAGGACACTCTCGCCTACGCCATGCACTGCATGGCGGTCGGCAGCTACCGTCACATCCCGATCCTCGGGAAGGACGGAGCCCCGCGCTTCATCTCGGTGCGGGGCGTCCTGCGCTATCTCAACGACCACGCCCGATAAGAGCTCCCGGCCGGCGCGCCCTCATCCCGACCCGCCACGCGCCAGGACGGCCAGCTTCTCCATCGGGTAGGCCGCGACGATCTCGGCGACCACCGCGTCGGCGACGTCGGCCGCCGATCCCGGCCGCTCCTCGGGCGGTCCCCACTTGAAGCCGGCCTGGTAGGCGTCCTGCGCGGTGTCGCCGTCGGACATGGCCGCCGAGTCGACCGCCTCCTGGAACGCGGGCGGCAGCTGCCGGCTGACGCGCTCGGCTCCTTCCGAGGCGCGCACCCCGTACGGGATCGACTTCCAGTACATGATCCGGACCTGGGCCATGGAGTGCGAGTCCTACTGGCAGCCCCGCGTGAAGCACTGGCCACCCGACTTGGCGCAGAAGTATCCGGCCGCCTGCGTGCAGGGGCCGCCGAATCCCGCGCACGTCTTGTTGGCGCAGTGCGAGGCGGCCTCGGCGGCCGGGGCGGACAGACTCGCGAGAGCGGAGAGATACGGACTGTTGGCCGGTCCCGCCGGGGTCAGTAGGAGTCCGATCATCCCGAGCGCGACCAGGACGGCGGCAAATCGGAGTAGGAGAGAGGTCATGCGGCGCATGCGATGGCTCCTTTCGCGGCCTCGGTGGCGTCCGCGGCGCGGGCCGATGGCGCGACGCGGCGGGCGGATTCGCATCAGGCGAGACACCGCCATGAGGACGATCGACTGTGTACCATCAAAGGTAGCGGCGGGCAAGGCGAAAGACCGCCCGACGAACGGATCGAAAGCGCGCAAACGCGGAGATAATGTCGGCAGCGCCGCCAGGGTGGCGCACCATCGGAGGGTCCATGAGCCTCGATAAGGAGATCGCGATCGCCCACGAGACATGTCCCTGCTGGGAGTCCCCCTGGGGCGGCACGAAATGCCGCAACTGCGCCACCCAGGGGAAGCACTATGTCGATGATTGCGAGTGGCGCGGTCACGCGGCCATCGATCGCGTCGTCAGCGCGACGCGCCTGGACGACCTCGAGAAGATCAAGGCGTTCGTCGACCGCGACCACGCCATCTCGGCGGAGGTCAGGAAGACGCTGCAGCAGCAGACCTGAGGACGCGTCTCAGACCATCCCGTGGACCGTCCCGGCGGGCAGGTATCCCGCGTGCCCGAGAATGGCGGTCACGGCCCCGCGTCGAGTCCTCTAGCAGATCGTGGAGGCGCAGCTCTGCGCCACCTTGCAATTGGAGCCGGTGGCCGAGAAGCAGGTCGGTCCCTTGCGCGGATCCTTCTCGCAGGTCTTGTTGTTGCACCCCGGAGCGGCGAGTGCCGCCTGCGACATCAGGTCGGAAAGAGCCGACAGATAAGGCGAGCGCGCCGGCGAGGAGACGCCGGACACCACCTGGACGGCGGCCAGGGCGAACGCGAGGAACAGCAGCCTCGCGGCAATACGACGAGTCTTTCGATGCATCATCTCCTCCTCAGTTGACACGCCTGAAACGGACAATTTGCAGTCCATGTACGACGAGAGGCGCGCCCGCGCAACATCGGGCGTGGTTTCAGATGACGGAGCGCGATGGTGCCGAAGACAGGACTTGAACCTGCACGGGCTTGCGCCCACTAGACCCTGAATCTAGCGCGTCTGCCAGTTCCGCCACTTCGGCACTGTTGAAAACTATACCACTTGTCCCGATTCTTGGTGAGACTCAGGCGGTGAGACCTTTGTTCTTGTTCACCGTTTGTCCACGGTACGCGGGGGTCAAATCATCGGTTGACCACCTGCCGCGCGCGGTTGATTTCCTCGTGCATGTACCGCCGCGTTGTCTTGTAGTCGGCGTGACAGGCGGGCGCCTGGAGATCCGAGCCGTCGCCGCCACTGTGACCGTGGCGCGTACAAAACGTGTGGCGCATGGTGTGCGGGGTGACCCGGAGCAGTCGGGGAGTGTCCTTGTCCTGTAGGCCGGCCTCGCGGCAGGCTAAAACGAGCTAAGCGATCTTGGCGAATACTATTTCAACTAAGCCGATGTACCGGCGCGGATCAGGCTCAACATCGGCGGTCGCTGGCATCCGCTTGTCATCTATGGCGATGAGCTGACCCAAACGTGCTATGTAGTGACCGAGGCCCACTACAAGATGCTCCAGGCCAAGGCGAGGGTTGAGGCGGAGATGGTGAATTGAAAGAACGACAGCACGGGTTGGCCGGGCCCGTGCTGCTTACAAATCTTGGATCGGTCTTGGGTGCCAGGGGTAGACAGGAGATGACACTTGACACGGGCGGATCTAGGACCTACAATCCGGAAGTAGGAGGGTAGGAAATGCTTACGCGAGTTGGACCGAGGTACCAGGTTACGATTCCGAAGCAGGCCCGTACGGCCGTCGGCCTTCAGGTGGGCGACTACGTTGAAGCCACCGGCGAGAATGGAATGGTTGTGCTGCGGGTGAAGGACATCGTTGACAGGCATCCCGCCATCGAGGCGCGGCTCGCCGAGGCCGAGGCCGATGTCCAGGCTGGCCGTGTGCATGGGCCGTTTGCGACAGTCCAGGAGCTGGGGGCGTCGCTGCGAAAGACCACACCGAGGCGAAATAGAAAGCCTGCTCGTTGATGCGGTTCGTCTACACGGAGCGCTTCAACGAGAGTTTCGCGGACGCCCCGGGGAGCGTACAAAAGTCATTTCTTAAACAGGCCCGATTCTTGTTGGGAAACCTTCGCCATCCGTCTCTTCATGCCAAGAAATACGACGAGGCGCGGGACATCTGGCAAGCTCGCGTAAATCGAGACTGGCGCTTTTACTTCACCATCCAAGGCGACATTTACCTTCTGCGCGACATCGTGAAGCACCCCAAGTAGTAGCGCCGTCGGCCTTAGTCCTCCCATCCCCATTTCTTGGCGAGCGTGGGGTCGAGATCTGTCTCCAACAGAACCTGTATCTCGGACATATCGACCTTAATCTCTTCGTGCTCCTCCTCCGTCAATCCATGCATCCGGTGCAGCTCGGCGACAAGCGTTCCGAAATAGTTGAGCGCGTAAAGGCAGAGCCCGATCACCTCTTCATCGCCAAGTTCATCAACGACCCATGTGCGCTCAACACCAAGCTGCTCGCCAATATCGCCATGATCGCTGCGGACCATAAAACCGACCAAGAGCTTCTTGGCCATGTCTAGGGCTTCCTTGGTGTCTTCAAACGGAGGGAGATCGTGAACGATAGCCAGCTTCAGCGACCTACCGCGAAAGAGCCCCGAGGCCGCCTTGCTCTTGGCGGTGAGAGAGCTTCGTTTGACGATGATGTTGCGCGCTAGTACGAAGCGTCGCAGGAGTTCGTTCGCGCGCATCTCGCGTTGTTTCTGCTCATACCACTCCTCGAAGCCCTCCGGCGTCTTCTCTTCCGACTGCATCATAAAGGTGATATTGCGCAGCGCCTGAATGAAGGCGTTAAGGTTGTACTGGAATTCCCGGGGTTGGTGATAGCTGCGCAGAAGCCTGGAAAAGAAATAGCGGGCCTCGTGGTATTTGTCGTGTGTGCTTAGGATCGGACATTCTGTTGAAGTCTGATCGGTCAAGTTGCTCTCGGCTTGGGAGTGTTCACCGATTTTCGTTGACTTCGTGCGCGCGTGCGCGTATACAGCGGGCACAAGATGTTGTGTGGAGTGCTGGCGGATTGAGTAATCAGCATAAACCTGATACTATATTGACATCCGCAGTGCGTGGAATTATTGGGGCCGGGAGGCTATGTTGACCCCCAGGCCCCGAAAAGCTCTGGCGGGGTAGACCGGACTCGAACCGGCAACCGGGTCACTTAACAGGCGCCCGCTCTGCCATTTGAGCTACTACCCCGAACAGAGGCGACGACGGGGGTTGAACCCGTTCGGCGGGTGGGCCCTCAACAGACCGCCCGCCGGCCTTCCCTTGCTAGGGGAGCACGTTCACCGTTCCGTCACGTCGCCATATCAGCCCCGGGTCATGCACCATCGGCCCGGGGTTTTCTCTTGATACGGTCCGCCCCCAGGGAGTTCCACCCGAGAGACAGCTTGCCTCTGTTCCCGTGGGGATTGCGTTCAAGAATTTCCGATCGAGGCCCCAGCGCCGACGCTCCGGGGTGTGAATCGCGCCTCGATCGCGATGTTTGCAGAATAGTCAGCGATCAGGGTCGTGTCAAGGGGCGAACACAAAATGTTGGGGACGCCCGCAGCCGCTACACAACATCCTGAGTTTTCTACAACTTAGTCTGTGGGCCAGGATGTGGTAAATCTGTGCGCCGGCGACGAGTCGCGATGAGATTCGGCTGAACAGACCATCTGGAGCGGCTTTCGGCGGATCGTTGCTGTCCGAAGGGAATTTCCAGCAGCAGTCTTGTCACGGCCTGCGTATCAGCGCCACCACCACACCCCGCACCTTCACACCTTCCCGGAACGCCGTCACCCTCACAGCCCCGTCAATCATCGCGATCACCGTCTGCCCCGGCTCCGCTGTCCCCTGCCGTCGCACCACGAGGATGTCGCCGCCCCGGCGCCCGTCCGCGAGCAGACCATCGCCACGCACGCGCAGGGCGAACGTCTCGGGCTCGCTCATAAGTACCCGCGGGACACCTGCTGCCGTCGGCTCCGTGAGCAGCTCCAGCGGCTTCCTGGCGCCGATGGTGCCGGTGAGAGGGAGCACGACCCAGCGGGTGTCAATGGTGACGGGCTGGAGCGTGTGCAATGGCGGCCTCGGCGGGGGAGCGGAACACAGAATAGGGGAGCATCCGGCGAGCGTCAAGGGCCGGCTTTCCTGTCCACCGACTGTCCACCGTTCGGCCCGGATGGTGCGAAATGGTGCCGAATGGTATTCAGGATCGCAAGCCTGACGCGGACTTCCGGCGATCTACTCTGGAGACTCTCCGGAAATCCTTGACTGTTGCGGGTTTCGGAGGCACCGAAAAATGGCGGGCGACCCTGAATCTAGCGCGTCTGCCAGTTCCGCCACTTCGGCACTCGGAGCCGGATTGTCGCCGGTCCGTGGCTGGCGCGTAGCATATCAACGGGCGGTCGGCCGACGCAAGAACCGGGACGGACCCGGCGGGTCACTCGCGCAGCGTGTACGTCCGGGTGATGTTGAAGCCGATGCGGACGTAGCCCGAGCCGAAGTCGAGGTCGCCGCCCGGGGCGTACTGGTCGGTGTGGATGCCGGCGGTGTTGGTCGCGAAGACATGGAAGACGTGACGGGCGGTGGCGATGCTCAATCCGACCGACCCCGACTGATTGGTGCTCTCGACGCCCGAGGTCTGGGCGACCCACTCGCTCGTGAGCGCCATCTTCGAGGTCAGACGCAGCTCGCCGCCGGCTCCGACCGCCGTCGTCCCGCGATGGTCGGTGCGGTCCAGGAAGTTGACGTGCGAGACGTAGGTCGGCACCACCATGAGGGACAGGCGCCGGCCGAAACGACGGGCGAGGATCGCCTGAACGCCGGCGCGATCGCGGTTGAAGGCGCCCGTCTCGCGCAGATTGGAGTAGCTGGCGCGCAGGGCCAGCGACAGAGGAGCGCGGCCGGCGCCCTGCCGCACCGGGGTCCACTTCGCATCTGCCTCGTAGTCGTGCTCCAGGTTGGTCCTGCGCAGGCCGACCTCGAGCGTGTCGGTCAATCCGAAAGCCAGACCGATCGAGATCCATGCGCCGCTGTCCAGTCCGTAGAAATCCTTGCTGCCGGCGTCGCGCGTCGACGTCTTGAAGCGGTGCAGGATCTGGAACTCCAGCGCGCGCGCCCCGAGCGGGTCGGGCGTCGGCAGGTTCACCAGCGTCGACCCCTGAAAGGTCCGCGGCGCCGCGGCCCCCGGCTCGGCGGCCGGCGGGGCGCCCCAGAGATCGGCGGGGAACGATTCGATCCACTGTCGCACCAGGGCGATCTCCTCGGTGCCCAGCGGCTGCATCGACAGCGGCATGCGCGGCCCGCGGTAGTGGCCCTGATCCGGCGTCAGAAGCTTCAGGTAGAGGAGACTCCGATCGGGCGAACCGGGAGCGACCCGGAGGAGCCCGGGGTCGGTGCGCGACCGGACGTTCACGGCCGACCGGTAAATCTGGCCGGTCTCCATCCGCAGACCCTTCATCCCGTCGGGCCCCAGATGGCAGCCGGGCATGGCGCAGCGAGACTGGAGGAGACGGCCGACGCGCGCGAAGATCGCCGCCTGGTCCGGGGCGGGAGTCGGCTCCTGCCCGGCGGGCGGAGGCGGAGCGTCGGGGGGCGGCTCCTGCGACGCCGCCGCGAGCGCCAGGGGCGCCCACAAGAGAAGGATCGCCGGCAGGCGGCTAGTTGTCCTTCGCACCCTGGTCGATCCAGTCGCGGATGGTCTTGATGTCGGCCGATTGCAGCGCCGGCAATCCGAAGGGCATCCGCATGCCGCAGTCGTTGACCGGGCCAATCACTGTGTTGCAGGCCGTACAGACGGACGACTGCTGGGTGCCTTCGAGCTTGCGGATCAGGTAGCTCGCGCTGCTGTTGAACGGCTCGATCCGCAGGAGCGGCGACGCCTCGCAGCTGGTCACGCCGACCGCTCCGTCAACGGGATCGAAGATTCTCTCGAGACTCAGGTTCGCGGAGGTCGGGGAGCCGCCGTGGCAGCCCGAAGCGGTGCAGCCCGCATTGCTGAGGATCGGCCTGACGTGGGTGGAGAAGCTCACCTGCGCCTGGGGCGCCGGGACGACGCTGACGCCGAGCGTCGCGTTCTGGTTGGTGCAGGCCCCCAGAAGGATGCCGGCGACGAGCGCCAGCGCGGCGGCAGCGGCGGCCGACCGGGCGGCTCGATTCTTGCTCAACGTCGCGCCCGGAGCGAGCGGATATAGGCGCCGATCGCGTCCGCGTCTTCCGGCGTCAGGACCGGGCGATAGATCGGCATCTGTAAGCGCTGGCGCGTCAGGAAGTAGCCGGCCAGCCGATCCCGGGCGAAACGCTCGATCCCTCCCTCGAGAATCCACTGTCGCAGCTCTCCGTCGTCCCGCACCAGCTCCGTGTAATCCTCTCCGAGCCAGCCGGGAATGTACCCCTTGAGCGATCCGGGGTTCGGAACGCCGCCGCTGCCGGCCACACCGTGGCAGGACTCGCAGCGATGCTGCCGCACCAGCTCGCGGCCGCGCGCCGAGCGCGGCTCGCCAGGCGGCGCCGGCTCCCACACCGCCATGACGTAAGCCACGAGATCGTCGACCTCGCCACGCTGCAGAGCGTCGCGATAGGCCGGCATCCGGATCGCCGCCTTGCGACGCTCGGCGACCGCGCCGGCGCTGTCCGCGCGCCGCTTCGAGACGCCGTCCAGGATGTACTCGCGGATTTCGTCTTCGCCGCTGACGTACATCATCGGCATGCCGCCGTCCCAGGTCGGCACCGTCTCGCCGGTGCCGGGATCCGGGAGGCCGCGCGTCCCCTGCGGCCCGTGACAGGCGAAACAGCCGGTTCGGGCGGCCAGATCGGCGCCCCGGCGAACCGGGTTCGATTCGTGCCGTCGCCAGTAGGCGCGGATGGCCGCGGGTGCGCCGAGCCAGGCCACGATCAGGAGCAGGACGATGGTGCCCAGCCAGGCCCAGACCCTGCGCATCGCGTGCCGCCGGTGGTCCGGGGCTCAGACCGACTTGACTGAGTGCACGGTCAGGGCGTTGATCCCGTCCTTCGCGGCGACCTCGCCCTTGATCTCGACCTTCTTGCCGGCGAACGTCTTCGCCTTGGTGAACGGGCTCGCGTCGGCGTGGTCGGCGACCAGGATGTAGACCTTGCCGTCGGACGCGGCGAGCCCGACCGGCTGGCCCATGGCGGCGCACTTGGCGGCGCACGAAGCGTGATCCGGTCCCATCGCGCCATGCCCGACGTAACAGGCGAGATCGAGCACCTCTCCGGTCAGCGTCACGTCGGACGGCGCGGCCGCCTTGTCCGCCGCCATGACAGACGGAGCGGCGACGACAAGCGTCGCGGTCACAACCAGCGCCAGGACAGCTCTCTTCATGCGGGCCTCCTCGTGGATGGCTCACCCGGCGAGGGCGAGACGCACGATCCTAGCACGCGGCGACCGCGACGCCCGCGACCGGCTGGAACGGTCAGCGTCGGCGTCGCGAACCGTTCCTCGGCGGCCGGCCGGCGCCCGGGCTTTGCCCGGGGCCGACCCGGTGTGCTAGGTTGCAGGACCATGAGCGCCGAATTGAAGCAGGCGATCGTCGAGCTGCTGCGCGCGCCGGGGTATCGACCGGCGACGGCTCGCGATCTGCTGTG
>CAYLND010000140.1:0-9688 GCA_964384905.1 uncultured Acidobacteriota bacterium | reverse complement strand
CGTGACATGCAGCGATGCTAGCATGTGACCTATTGCTTATGCGTAACTCAGTAACGATCGCATTCTCTTCTAAGTCTACCTAACGCTGCGGCTAAGCTGCGGCGCGCGCGCGTAACTTCGAAGCCCCGGCGGACCTCCCGCGGGCCGGCACCTTCAGCCGGTTGTCAGGCAGCACCGCCGCCTAGAATTCATCATCGAGAGAGAACTGACTGAGCATCTTCTCACCCATCTTCCAATCAGCTTCCCATCTGGGTTCAGGACTTTCGAACCAGAGAAGATACAAGGTATTCGTCTGAGCATTGCCAATTGCCAGGTAGCTGACTAAATGGGCTTGCTCCTGTGGCTTGCCCACCTGGCGCGTGACGACTCCGAACCCATGAAGGGCGCCCGCGTCCAGCTGCCACTTGTTGAGGGCCTCATGCTTCTTCGCCACCTCGAGGACGAAGGCCTGGGCATAGGCAACACCGTCCTTGTCTTTGAGATTTTTGAATACGTTGATCGTCAGGCCAGTCTCAAACGGAGCACCCTTCTTCAGCTTTTCGGTGGTGAAATAGTAGGCTAGTGTCCCGCCACTCGCTTCGCTCTTGAAATACCACCCCTTCGGCATCAGAAAAGTGGCGCGTACCTCTTCAATTCGCTTCCAAGAGAACCCGGCCGGTGCAGCAGGAAGGTTCGGAGCCGGGAGGACACGAGTCGAAAACACCAGTGTGATGGCGAGGCTGAGCCTGAGTCGTTCCCGCATGCAATGTCTCCTTCTACCTGCTAACGCTCCGGTTCAGGCGCGGTGGGCGAACGCGCTCATGACTTCACCCCGTAGGTGCGGCCCGCCCGGCGCCTGCAGCGGGTTGTTCGGCGGCAGTCGGCTTGGCGGATCTCATGAACCTTCGCCACACGAAGGCAACAAGTAGGATGGGGCAGAGCAGCTGAAAGCCAACTAACGCTGAGTCGAGAGGGTTCCATCGGCGGCCCGTATAGAAGCGGCCGACAGCGGTAGGCATGGGCTCAACAATCCCCCGACCTTTGAGGGCCCTCAAATACTCCACTTCAGCCATTCCCTGCTTCAGGTCTCCCGCTCCCGTGTCGAGAGTGAAAAAGCCTTCGTCTGAACGCCCGAAGACCACGCCCATCTCCTGGCCTATCTCTAGGATGCCAGCAACGATAGGCGCACCTGATTCACCCTTGTGAATAGAGCCGCGCTCGTTCGTGTCGACCATCCATACGCTGTATCCGTTGGGCAGCGGTATCTCGGAAAAGTCAGCGAAGTTTCCAAACCCGAGATGCATGCCGGTCAGGCTAGACCAGACAGCAAATGATCCTACGCTGCACCCCGCCCAGCCTATGGCGAAAAATGGCAAAAGGGCGGCAAACAGAACCCGCTTGAGTTGAAGTAGTCGAGGCTTGCGAAAATTAACCACAAGCGTCAGCGACCCGGCGCCGATCGCGAGGACCGAGCCAATGATTGCCCATCCGATGACTACGAAAACTGGTCCCATCGGCCTCTTGAGTGTCGTCTACGTGTCCGCCGAACGCGACGCCCGCCGGCAGGTGCTGCGGGTTGTTAGCCAGCAGTGAACACAAGGAGCACCGCAATATGTGTTTCATCGTCATGCTCAGCATGCTGACCGAGGGACACAGCGAGCCGCGGCTCCCGACGACCAGAAGGCCGCCAAGTGACGCTTGTCTCGAATAGGGTGCTCCTTCCTGAAGCAGGTGCCGCGAGGATACGCCTGTCCCGCTACGCCTTGCAAGGCTCACCCGGGGCTCACCCGGTGACCTCCGGGCTCTCCTCCAAGGACAGAGAGAAGAGGGAGCGCGCGGCCGGCTCAGGCGGAGGGCACACCGTCACAAACCGGCGCGTGTACGGAAGGTTCGGGGGAGACGAAAAAGCGGGCCCCGGTCAACCAAGAGCCCGCGCGTTCGAGATGGATGAGGTCTGGCTCCCCACCAGGAACCGCTTGCCGTCCTGCGCGACGTCGAATCTGACCATCGCCGGCTGGAAGTCCGGGTGGGTCTCGGGCGATCTCGGTATCCTTATATTTCTCCGCCTTAGCGGATCAATTGCTCCTTTTGTCTTTTCGACAGATTCTTGATGCGCCTCTCGACCTTGAGCGCCAGAGGCAGGCGCCCGATTTTTCTCTCGTAGACGAGGCGCAGCGGCCCTCTTCCGCGCAGGTATTTCGACCCCTTGCCGCGGCCCGCCTGATGCTCCGCGAATCGGCGCGGGACATCCCTCGTGATCCCCGTGTACAGGGCGCCGTTCATGCAGCGTACGATGTAGACGGACCAGGCCGCCATGGACGATGCCGTCCGTCTTAACCGGACCACGTCGATCGCGCGGCTGCGCCACGAGGCCCGAGCCGGCGAGGAGCGTGGGGCTCCTTCCGCGCGAAGCCGGTCGCGAAACCCGTGATGTTCCGGCGTTCGATTGTCTGGCCGATCAGAGTCTCGATTCCGCGGATGTGCGGGTGGTCTTCGGGCGACACCAGGGAGATCGCGTCGCCGGTGGCACCGGCGCGGGCGGTGCGTCCGATGCGGTGCACGTAGTCCTCGGGCACGTTCGGCAGATCGAAATTGACCACGTGCGCGATCCCGTCCACGTCGATGCCGCGGCCGGCGATGTCGGTCGCGACCATGACGCGGCTCCGTCCGCCGCGGAACGAAGCCAGCGCGCGGTTGCGCTGGGCCTGGCTGCGATTGCCGTGCAGCACCGCCACCGAATGGCCGCGCCCTTCGAGGTGCCGGGCCAGTCGGTTGGCGCCGTGCTTGGTGCGCGTGAACACCAGCGTCAGTCCGCGCGCTTCGGTCTGGAGCAGGTGCGCCAGCAGGTCGCGTTTGCGGCCGGCGTCCACCGGAAAGAGCGATTGCCGCACTCCCGCCGCCGGGGCCGAGCGGCGCGGGGCGACCTCGATGCTCAGGGGGTCGCGCTGGATCTCCCGCGCCAGACGACGGATCGCGTCGGGCATGGTCGCCGAAAAGAGCAGCGTCTGCCGCCTTACGGGCAACGCTGCGATGATCCGGCGCACGTCGCGGATGAAGCCCATGTCGAGCATGCGGTCCGCTTCGTCCAGCACCACGACTTCCAGGCTCCTGAAATCGACGCTGCCGCGGCCCATCAGATCGACGAGGCGGCCGGGCGTGGCCACCACGATATCGACGCCGCGGCGCAGCCGGCTCTGCTGCGGCTCGAGCGCGACGCCGCCGTGCACCACCGCCGTGCCGAGCGACAGGTGGCGGCCGTAGACCCTCAGCGCCTCCGTGATCTGGAGCGCCAGCTCGCGTGTGGGCGTCAGGATGAGGGCGCGCAGCCGGCCACGCGCTCCCGCGCGGAGGCGGTGCAGGATCGGCAGCGTGAACGCCGCCGTCTTGCCCGTGCCGGTCTGGGCGCAACCGATCAGATCGCGCCCCGCCAGGATGCCGGGGATGGCGCCCTTCTGGATCGGTGTGGGTGATTCGTACCCCTCTTCGCTCACGGCGCGCGCGATCTCCGGCGCGAGGTTCAATTCGAGAAATGACACGATGCGAGTTCTCCTTGTGCCAGCGCGCTTGCGGCGCGGCATGTCTCGACGGCGGCCGACATGGCCGCCCTCGTCGTTACGCGGATGAACTTTCGAGAAACGTTACGGTTCTAGCACTTCTGGCTGGAACCCGCTTCCTGAGCGGGTGGCCTTTAGAGGGGCTTCCTGCTCGCGGTTCAATCGCAACACTCATTCTAAGTGCATTCTTCCCTTAAGTCCACACCTATTTTTGCGGCGCATCGAAACCCGCCAATGATCAGCGTTTGGCTTGACTTGCGGCGTCGGAGACTGTAACTTGAGTGCGTAGAGGCCCGCCGACCGGAAGGAACGATCTTCACCAGGCCGCCGTCGAAAGGACAACTCTTGCTGAATCTGCTCATCGATCAACCGATTTTCATCGGATTCAAAGCGGCCAGTGAGCTGCGCCAGATGATCGAATCTCTCGCCGGCCCCGACAAGAAATATGTCTCGAGCGAAGAGTCCACGTTGTATCTGCGAACTTGCCGGATTGGCCAGGATCTCTATGTCGGCAAGCTCATCCACGACCCCTTGACGACCGATCGGGTCGAGGACATCCGGCGCAACATCCTGAGCATCCTGCACAAGATAGGACCCGGCGTACGGCTGCCGACCAGTCTGAGAATCCTCGCCTGCAGAACCGACGACGATGTGTACGTGTCGGGATCCACCTCGTCGTCGGACGAGATGTCGAGTCCCCACGTGGTGGTCAGGTAACTTGCTGTCCTGGAAGGACTGGAAAGAAACGGTTGCACGGTATGACGAGCCGGTGCTGAGGAAGAGCATCTGGCAGCTCGTCAGCACCCTCGTCGCGTTCATGCTCCTGTTCGGCCTGATGTTCCGGACCCTGCGCGTCTCGTACTGGCTGACGCTCGCGATCGCCCCCTTCACCGCCGGTTTCATGGTCCGCCTGTTCATCATCTTTCACGACTGCAGTCATGGATCGTTTTTCAAGTCGCAGCGCGCGAATCACTGCGTCGGGTTCGTCACCGGCGTGCTGACGTTCACGCCCTACCTGCAGTGGCGGCACAAGCACGCGCTGCATCACGCGACCTCGGGCGATCTCGACGGGAGAGGCATCGGCGACATCTGGACGCTGACGGTGCGGGAGTATCTCGCGGCGTCCCGGTGGAAGCGCCTCGGTTACCGGCTGTTCCGCAATCCTGTCGTGCTGTTCGTCCTGGCTCCGCTCTACCTCTTCCTGATCCATCAGCGGTTCCCGTCACCGGGCATCGGAAGGCGGGAGCGCAGGGGAGTGCACTGGACGAATTGCGCGCTCCTGGCGATCGCGGTCGCGATCTCCTGCGTCGTCGGGGTCAAGGCCTATCTGCTCGTGCAGCTTCCCGTGATGATGATGACGGGGACCGTCGGCCTGTGGCTGTTCTACGTGCAGCACCAGTTCGATGGCGTCTACTGGGAGAGGCGGAAGGACTGGGGATTCGCGGAAGCGGCGTTGTACGGAAGCTCCTTCTACAAACTCCCGAAGATCCTGCAGTGGTTCACGGGCAATATCGGATTTCATCATGTCCACCATCTGAGCCCGGCCATCCCCAACTACAACCTGGCGAAATGCCACAGCGAGAACGCGCTCTTCCAGAGGGCGAAAGCGGTCACTCTGTGGGCCGGGATGCGTTCAATCTCGTTCCGTCTGTGGGATGAGCAGCGGAAAAGACTTGTCGGTTACCGCCGCCTCATGGACATCCCTGATCACAAGTCACTGTAGTGGCTCGGCTCGAGCGACAAGCATGGTCAGGCGACACCCTCGTAATAGGACCACCTGATGAAGCGGCCAGTATGTGCATTGATGTAGCAAGTGTTACCCCAGAAACGCGCCCCCTCGCTCTTGCTCGCGTGGTAGAACACCCACACCATCGCGTCGAGATCCGGAGAATACCCGAGCTCCACAAACGCACTCTCGACTGGCACACCAACCCTCTTCGCCTCAATCTCGGCCGCCGCCCTTGAGACGATGCCCGCCTTCGAGGGATCAGCGGAGACCCTCGGAAGGGTGAGGTCGGTCAGTATCTTACCGGTCGCGTCGAGTTCAATCTGAGCACAGAAGCTCTCAACACCCTTATCCGCCAAGGGTAGGCGAAAGTGCAGATTGTAGGTGGGAGGCGACCACGGATATGTCTTGGTCTGAGGCTGAACACGGTGCCACTCATCAGTGTCGATGATCTCACCGCCTTCGAACTGCAATCGTCGATAAAAATCGTCTCCAAGCCGGCTCTTCAAGTGAGCAATGAGTATATTGCGGACGTGAGTCGGCACGGCGGTGAGGCTCGAGGGCCGCTGAGGGATGTACCCCGTCATACCGTCAAAGTAGTTCGAGCAGTCAGTATGGACTCCTGCAGGCCAAGACGATGGGGGCTCGACGCGTTCCACGCGCCCGAGGCAGATGATTGCCAGAAGAGCTGGAGCGTATGTCGATATTCTCGGTTTGAGAACCACCTTAGTGAACCGTGAATCCCGGGGGCGGTGCTTCTTCGACGTGCTTGTGGTGGTATATGTCAAAGAAGACGGAGCGGCTCTCGCCACGGCAAGTGACGTCGTATTCGTCCAGAACATTTCCGTAGACACCAATGCCGACACTGCCGAGCCTCTCGAAGCGTGGAGCCTGGCCGTCGCCAGCGCAACGCAGGCCGCGCAGGTACGCACGCTCACCCCTCGGACCGTCACAGCGAATAGGGTTCGTCTTGCTGCCGAGCGGGCCGGTCGGCCTTTTCGGCGGCACTCCCGCCACCGGCCCATAGGCAGGGCGCCGATTGGTTTCGTGGATCTCCTCGAGGGTCTTCCCTCCAAGTAGCGCCTGGACGTCACCCTCTTGCCTGTAGAAGGTTCCATCCTCGTGCCATTCGAGGTGGGGATCAGGTTTGTCATCCCCTCCGATGAAGAGGCTCTGAACCGAACCGTCCGGAAACCAGGACCTGCCGAGGCCCTTGATCTCGTCCCGGCGAAAATCGGCTTCCTGCCACTTCCCGCCGTTGGCGTACCAGTATTCCCGACGCCCCTCAAGCAATCCGTCTTCGTAGTTGCCGATCCACCAATCGCCTCCCTCGAAGCAGACGCGCATCAAACCGTGTAGCCTCCCTTTCGCGTGGTGTTCCTCACGCCTTGTGCCGTTGTTGTAGGACGTTACCTCCCATCCGTCGATGACTCTGCCTGATTCGTCGAACCCTCCGCAGGATTCGACGATCGCGGTTTCACTGGGGCCCACGCGCCGCTCGAATGGAGGCGGGCACGACGGATACTGTGGAAGGCCTTGTGGAGGAGCAGCGACGGGGATCGCGGATTGGTGCGTACAGCCTTCACTCACGAGAAGACCAACCGCTATCACGGTTGCGCGTCGCAGGACCATTGAAGCGCGCAATGAGGAGCCCCATGCGGGATACGACCTGTCAGTTCGTTGAAGCCCCGTCGGCAAGAAGCACTCCGTCTGCGGACACCAGGCTCCCCACGCAACGATCAGTCAGGTCCTGATACTTGCTGCACTCCATCCCAGTGAAGTCGGAAGAGGTCCACCTCAAGAGTCCCGTCTGACCACGGTAACGCCATAGGAGCAACCGCTTGTCAGGCAGTACGAGCCAGTAGGATTCGTAGTACTGCATGCCGATGATGAGGAGAGCGACATCCGCTCGCGCTCTTCTTACCTCCGCAGCCAAGTCCTGTTTCCCAATCTTCCGCATGTCCGCCGAGAAGACGTCCATGGCTTTGTCGCCGAGCGAGGCATCGTGGACATAGGCTAGCCGGTACTGTACGTGGGGCCCCTGTTCCATGAGGTCCTTGAGCCAACCCACGGATAGAGTCAGATCCTCGAACTTGCCTGCCGCGCGAAGAAAACCTTCAACACCTTCGGTTTCACCCTGGTGATACCGTAGCACCAGAGCATCAACGAAGTTGGCTGGGAACCCTGGTTTTCGTAGCGTGGCGTGCAGGTTTTCTTCGTGGTCCCTGTGTCTCCTCCACATCACTCCATACTCCACATTGTGATAGGGATTGATCTCCGCCGTGACGACATCGTATCGCTCACGAAGACGACCCATAGCCGGTCCTGCCTTGTTCTCGGCATCCAGGAGATTCCATACCCTCTCAATATGCCGCATCAACGCATCCTGGACCTGGGAAAGAACACCGTATCCAGCAAGTCGTTCGCGGTTCGTTGTTTTTTCTGGCATGAGTGCCGCGACGGCACGCGAGATGTCAGCGTTGAAAGTGGCGGTCACCCGCTCACCTACAGTCACCTGCCAGGGCAGCATGAAGAGGTAATACGAGTGAGTTGTGGCACAAATCGTCGAGCCATCCTGCGAGGTGACTATGACCTTAATAGATGGGTAGTCGTCGAACTGTACGTACTTGAAGAGTGAAGGCACCACCTGCGTCATGGTACTCAGATCGGAGAACGCGTTTCTATACAACGCCTGTAGGTTCGGAGCGGCCGCTGTGAATGAGCCCGCGTTCGCAGGTGGACCGCTTTTCGCGTTGGATTCTAACCACGCTTGTGTGACGCCAAGATTATCGAGCTCAGGCTGTGGGACAGGCGGTTGCTGTAACGCGCGGAGAAGATGATCGATCGCTGTACTGCCGATCGCCTGGTCGCCCAAGAAGTATTCGTCATTGCTCAAGCGGATCGATAGTTGGGCATGTCGCGGCTCACCAAGCCCGCCCCAGGACGAGCAGATGTCGACCTGGGTAACCGTCGGGTTCTCGATCGACGTCGCCGCTGCCGTGATCCGGCCCGTCAAGAGTAGCCCGCTCAGTACGGTGGCCAAGACCTTCATGCCGGTCGACCTTTCAGTCGGCTGCTTTTACTTGGTGACAACCGACCTCCTCTGAATGCCGTTCGCTCGTTAACGAATCCAGGGCGGCCAGGGCCGACAACTTTACCGACGGGTCCGCGTCGAGCGTCAGGTCTTCGAGCAAGCAATGGATCGTTTTGCGGTTATCATCGACGAAGTGTTTGTAGAGCACGAATTCACTGTGATCAATCATGACGAGATACTTGATCACCGTGAGACGGGGCTCAACCTCCTGACGCCGTGCTAGACGTTCGAGTACCTTCATGGGCGGACCTGAATCGAGTGGAAACACGCAACCGCCTTGGTAGTCTCCGTAGGGATAAGCAAGGTTTCGTCGCTCGTAACTAACTGCCGCATCGCGGCGCACGTGGAGGATGTGCTCGTCGAGCGCCCCATCATACGGTTGCCACGAAAAACCATGGAACAGATACCCGAGGTTCTCTGGCTGCACGCTCGGCGGCCGGAGGTCATAGTCCAATGTCAGGTCGAGCTTTTCGACTTGGTGTTCCAGATTGTCAGGCTTGAAGGGGATGTCGTCGACGCCCCGGATCAAGTTGACGCCGTCTGTGACGCCCTCCCATACGGCTGCGTGGATGCGCGTCAGGTGGAGGAAGTCCTTCACGAGCGCCTCAGCCGTTCCTGGAGTGTCCACCACCAAGTCGAGCTTAGCGACAATCTTGTTCCATGCTGCCTCATCAGCAACCGCCACCACCTCACCTGACATGAAGGCGGCCAGAGAAACGTACCCTCTCAGGCTGCCGGCAGCCGTGGGGAAGCAAAAGAAGGCGACTTGATCCTGCGAACCAAGTACGTGGAGATCCTCGATCCGCTTGAGCTCAGATAAGGCGTTCTGTCGATCGATGTCGCGTTCGAAGTGGTAACCAGAGATGAATCGGATCATCGCGTCCTCTTGCGAGGGATACGCAGGCGCGGGCTCGCCAGCCGCCCAGATGATGTTGGAAGTGAGGAGTAGGAGAGTCGAGTTGACCAGGCGCCTCGGCTGACGGCCCCTTGGCCAAGGGCACCTGGCAATCGAGGATTGCCACATCGGAGGCCTACCTATCGTTCCGCACCTCCCGGGCTGCTGGTGAGAGGGAGTGCGCGTGATCGGCGTCGCGCGTCACGGAGCGACGTCTTTGACGCTCAGTATACAGACCTTGATTGCTGAGAGAGACGCGGCCCGCTCAGTAGTGCGGCCCTTAGGCCGCAGGCTTCAGTGATCGGGTCGATCTTCGTCGGGCGCTCCAGCCGTGGCCATGGACCGGACGACGTCGGGCGCTCACGCGGCGGCTAAGCGGCCAATGGATCTAGCCCGGATTTCTCACCATAGACGTTGAAAGGGCTGTTCCCTTTCAGGCA
>CAYLND010000139.1:0-9809 GCA_964384905.1 uncultured Acidobacteriota bacterium | reverse complement strand
TATGCCTGAAAGGGAACAGCCCTTTCAACGTCTATGGTGAGAAATCCGGGCTAGGTCCAGCACCTGTGCGTAGGCGGGATTCGGGTGCCGGCGGCGACGCCAACGACATCAGTCGCCGCCGGCGCGGTCAGTCTGTGTAGTATTACAGACGGGATGCTTAGCGCGCGCACATCCTTCCGGGGCGAAGAGCATCGCGTGGCCGCGAGCCGCCTTCTCCTGCCCGATCAGCCCCTGTCCGCCGCCTCTCGAGTCGGCCTGATCCTGACTTTCGTTCTGATCGGACTCCTGTCGGTGCGACAGATCGGCAGCCTCGACATCGGGTTCCACCTGAAGTCGGGCGAGTTCATCCTTCAAAACCACACCTGGCCGCGGACCGACCCGTTCACCTACACGTTGCGCGACCACCCGTACATCGACACGAGCTGGGGTTACCAGGCGATCATCGCGACGGTCTTTCGACTGGGCGGGGCCGGAGGCATCGTCCTCTTCCACGCGGCCCTCGTGCTGGCGGTCTTCGTCCTGCTCTACAGGACAGCCCGACTCCGCCCTGTTGATCCGACCATCCTCGTGCTGCTGTTCCTGGTGGGAGGCCTCGCCTGCGAGATGCGCTTCGAGGCCCGGCCCGAGTTGATGTCGTGGCTTCTTCTCGCAGGGTTGTTGCTTCTCCTGGAGCGTCGGGCGTGCGGTCTGACCGCGCCTGTCTGGATTGTGCCGCTCCTCTTCCTGGCATGGGCCAACCTGCACAGCCTGTTCGTGCTCGGGTGGATTGTCATGGCGGCTTACCTGTTAGGAGTCCGTGAGAAGGGCCGCTGGCAAGGCCAGGCGCTCCTTGGCCCTGCTCTGTTATCTCTCATCGCGCCGATCCTCAATCCGTACGGCTGGCGCGGGCTCCTGTTCCCGTTCACGCTTGCCACGCGCCTCGAGACGCAGAACGCCTTTGGCCAATCGATCGGAGAGTTCGCGTCTCCCTTCGCCCTCGATTTGTCCAGTCAGTTCCCATTCGTGCCATGGCTGCCGCTGGCCGGATTCTGGTGCTTTGCCGGATTGTCTGGCATGGCCATGATTCGCTCGTCGAGAGGGGATCGCCTGCGCGCTTGGCTGCTCTGGTTGCCGTTCGCGTATCTGGCGGCAAAGATGATCCGGAACATGCCGCTTCTCGTCGTCGCAACGCTCCCTATGACGGCATGGGGTCTGGCCCCGGCGAGAAGCGCCACGGCAAGGAGAAAGCAGGTCCCTGCGGCGCTGCGAGCCTGGGCTCGTCTGGGCGGCCCCATGCGAGACGCAGCGCTGGCGCTCGCCGCGGCCGCGTCCCTGGTGCTCGGACTTCGCGTGGTCAACGACGCCTACTACATCGACACCCGTCGGATGGAGAGATTCGGCTGGGGATGGAATCGACTCGCGCTGCCCATCGACGCGGCGCACTACGCGGTTGAAGCTCGCCTCGGCGGGCCGGTTCTCAACCACTTGAACTTCGGCGGCTACCTGATGTGGGCGCTGCCGGAGCCAGTATTCATCGATGGCCGGCTCGAGGTCGTGGGCGAGGAGTTCTTCAATGCCTATCGCGCAGCCCTGTCCTCACCCGAACGCCTCGAGGCGCAGGTCGCGCGCTATGGCATCCGCTGGCTGATCTTCCCGTACGCCATCAACGCGCGTCTGGTGGATCAGGTGAGCCGGGACGCCCGCTGGCGTCTCGTCTACTTCGATCACCTGGCCGCCATCTTCGTGCGAGCCGGCACGAACTGTGGCGGCAGCTGCGATCCGCTCGAAACGGACCCGGAGCCTCGCGTGGACATTACGACGCTGCCGGGGCTGGGCTCGACCCGGCGCGCCAGCAGGCTCCAGCGTTGGGTCGACGGATTGATCCACCGCCAGAGGTTCCCGGCGGACGCCTACGGCCGGGGAGTTTTCCACTTGTTTCGTAATGACCTGCCGCGCGCCGCGGCCGACTTCGCCAGGGCCACGGCCGAGAGTGGCGGGCGGTACTACGAAACCTACAACAATCTGGGTGCGACGCTGTATCGTCAAGGACGCACCAGGGAGGCTCAGGCGTGTTATCGCGTCGTCCTGGACGACCGCCCCGACAATCCCGTCGCCCTCAAGCGGGTCGGGTTCGCTGCCCCTCGACCAGAACGCTGATCGTCGAGACTGCCCCCGCCTCCGACGTTCATCGCCATGCTACCTGGTCCCCTGCGCCTGTCGCTCCATGAAGAAGGCCACCAGCTCGGACGACGAGTTGGCCATCTCGATCCCGAAGAACTCGATCTGGCTCTGGAAGTAATTGAACATCCACACCGCCGGGATGGCCACCGCCAGGCCGACCGCCGTGGTGACGAGGGCTTCCGCGATACCAGCCGACACGGTGCCGATGCCGGTCGACCCCACCTGAACCGCGTGTGCGAGATCTCCGCCTCCCTGTAGGGCTGATCGGTTTCCCGTCCACCCGGCGCGAGCTCGAGTGTGCGCCTCACATCGCCAGGTCAGCCTCGAGCCAGCACGCGCAAGCGGCAATGTGATCCTTGGGTCGATTCGGGTCGTAAAACACAGGAACGATCGAGCCCTCATGCACGCCGTACCCCCGGTCGTAGGCACGGCCCGAGACGGCCACCCCATGGGCCGTGAGGAAGTGATACCGGATCGCCTCCCATGGTTCCTCACCCGAGTTCGTTCGATGTTCGATGAGCGCTATGGCCACGGCGCCATCCCGGAGAAGCCGAGTCTCACGACGGAGTTTGCGTATCGAGAGAGCAGCTGCGAGGAGGGCGAGCGTCACGATACCGACCGCAATGAACCGGGCACCCCCATCGCCGACTTGCCAAGTCACCGAAACCAGGTACCACGGGAAGAACAGCACCGGAAGAATGGAGGGGCCGCGGACGGCGGCCCTCCAGGAAAGGTGGACGCGGCGCGGCGGGAAGCCGAAGCCCCGCTCGGCGAACCAGGGGATCGGTGCGAATCTTTGGACGATCTGGGCAATCGCCATGGCGCCGCATGTCAAGCCCACGGTCGGGACGAGAAACCAATACAGAATGCCTAGCTCGTATTTCCAGGGAGACAGCGCCCCGAGCGCCAGCGAGAGGCCGACGTACAGAGCGGCGAGCCCGATGAAGAGTGCGAGCTGCATCGCCTCCGCCACGTGGGGCTACAGTTTCATGCCCCATCCCGAGGAACACGTCCGACAGATCCAAGATGTCTCCAAGATCCTCCGGCGTCAAGGAGGTAGCGATTCCCGGGCTTCAACGTGGACGGATTCAGAGTTTCACGGTGGCCCGTCCACGAGAGCTTTCCGGGCGATCGGCTCGCCGTTCACGAACACCGTCTCGATCGCGTCATACGCCGCGATCGTCGAGAGTGGATCGGCACCGAGGAGCAGCAGGTCGGCCCGCTTGCCGGGCTCGATCGATCCGATTTCCTTGGCCAGGCCGAAGGCCGCAGCGTTGTCGAGCGTCGCGGCTCGCAGGATGAGCGGCAGCGGCGCGCCCGCCTCGAACCAGCGCTGCAGTTCGAACCTCCCGTTCAGCCCCGGCGGATTGCCAATTCCTTCATTGGACGGCGTGTCGGTCCCGAACAGGAGCCGCGTCTTTCCGTCCAGCATGATGCGCAGGGTTGCGGTCGCGCGCGCGGGGGCGACCGCCATGGCAGTCGCGGCGTCCGGAGCCGATGGGCCGAAGAGATGCGCGACGGCGCCGCGGTACTCGTCGGCGACGGCAACGCGCGCGGCCCGCGCCTCGTCGCCGTTCAGATAGGAGACGAGCGTCTTGGGCAGCGCCACGGCGAGGCGAGGATCGTCGAGCAGCGATGCGTCGAAGATGGACAGGTCGCCGTAGACGGCCTGCAACGTCGGCTGGACACCTATCCCGGCCCGCGTGACGGCCGCGATGACCTCTCTGGCCTCGGCCGGCGGAGACACCTTCATCAGGTCGCCGGGCCAGTGCCAGAGGCCGTGCGCGATGACGTCGGCTTGCGCACCGAGCGCGGCGCGCCAGGCCTCGACCGAATTCGCATGGACGACGAAGATGAGCGCCCGCCGGTGCGCCTCGGCGCGCAGCGCCGCAAGGGTCTTCGTGCCGGGCACCGGCCAGTGAAAAGCGCCGCCGAAACCAGGCTCGACGAACGTCTTCACGCAGATGCCGCCCGCCGCCACGCCGCGATCGACGGCGCGCGCCGGCGTGTAGTCGGTCGGATCGAGCGTGCCGGGCCAGTGAGGCTTGTCGTCGGGCTCGTAGACGAGATTCGCGAGATCGGCCGCAGCGGCGTCGGCGGGGACCTGCTGCGCCATGTACCCGCCTGCGATTCGCACTCCGCGGCCGCAGCCGTACAACGTCGGATGCAGCGGAGCCTCGTTGAACCAGGCGGGTGTCTCGGACTTGAGATCGAGATCGACCAGCGTCGTGAAGCCGAAGGCCAGGTAGGCGCGCACCAGTCGCGAACGATAGGCCCGGAGCAATTCGGGGTGCGCCTCGACCGCGGCGTCATCGAGCGGGCCCTGGCTCGCGACGTGGACGTGCGAGTCGATGAGGCCGGGCACGAGGAACCGGCCTCGCCCGTGGACCTGCCGCGCATGCGACGACGCGGCGAGCCCGACCCCGACCAGCGCGATGCGGCCCTCGCGAATGACCACGTCGGCGTGCTCGAGCGGAGCCGGTCGCTCGGGAGACACGAGCGTCACGTCGGCGATCACCAGGTCGCCGCCAGCCGTTCCTGGGGCGACGGCTGGCGGCCTGGCGCAAGCCGACATGGACAGGACGGACAATATGACGAACGGCCTGAGGGAGCCAATCATCCGCGATCCCCCCCTGCGGTGGCAGGCATCGATACACACTACGGGCGGTGACCGGTCGAGGGTCCAAAAACATGGCGGAAGCCCCGCGGGCCGGAATCGCGCGGTCAGCCGAGCTCGCGATCCAGCGCCGCGAGGAATGGTTCGACCGGCACGTAGTGCTCGTTCGGTCTCACGACGTTGCGGCGGAACGTCAGAGGGTGGCATTCGAGGCCGCCCTGGAGGAGATTGCGGGCGGCGATGCCGCGCACGTCGTAAACGCACATCACGACCGTGGGGAGCTTACGGATCGCCTCCGTAACGCGTGCCTCGAGGCGGAGCAGCTCCCGGTCGTTGGGCCAGCCGGGCTTGCCCCAGCCAAGGTTCCCTAGGACTCTTACGAACGGCTCGCCGCGATCGACGGCGGCCTTGACCCGATCGCCGACCTCTTCGAGCAGGGCGTCACCCGAGCTCTTCTCGGCCCAATCGGGCCTGACTAGGCCTTCTTCCATCCCGTCGTTCTTGGCCACCATCGTCGAACGTTCCGGCAATACTCTTCGTAATCTCCGTCGAACCTCTTCCGGAGGATCGGTTCTTCGTAGAAAACTACGAATAGATGGACTACGAGCGCGGCCCCCGCAATCGCTATCGCGAGCGGCAGGTTGAAGTGTCCGAAGACGACCCACAACCCGATCCATCCGCCGACGAAACCGACGTACATCGGGTTGCGCACATAACGGTAGAAACCGACGACCACCAAGCACTTCGGCGGAGCTATCGGTGCCGGAGTTCCGTGTCCGGTCCAGCCGAAGTCCCACACGCAGCGCAGCGCGACGGCAAATCCAAGCACCGATGGAATGGCGAACACCCATCGCCACGGTTCCGAGCGGAGCGCCTTGACCTCAAGACCCAGCCAATGAGGCAGGAGCCAGAACCAGAGTCCGAAAAACACTCCGCCAATCAGCATCGAGCCGATCGCAGTGCGCCAGGCAGATGTATGTGCCACCGCAGGAGGAACGCCGGAACTTAAAGTCATGACCTGGCTGAAGTATAAGCGGGGTCTGCATGTCCTGTCGCGCGTGTTTCGTCTACCTCGCCACGTCCGCGCTGACCTGCCCCGGCTCAGGTCCTGAAGGAGCCGGCCGGGAACGCCCGCGTCCTCGCTAAGACGCGGGGAGGTCCGGGGCGCGCGAACAGCCGCAGGGGGGATCGCCCCTGTGGCTGTCGGCCGGCGCAGAGTACTGCCGTTTCAGTTCCCGCTCTTCAGCGCGCTGTCGAGAGGATTCGAGAAAGCGTCGTAGAACGTGAGCGGCGGAAGGTGATACAGCCTCTCGATCGTCTTGAGGATCGAGAGCGTGTCGTGCGGCGCGTGATCGATATAGCCCTGCCGGGCGAACGGGCCGATGACGATGGCCGGAACGCGCGAATGAAGGTTGTGTCACGTTCCGAAGGCCGGACGTGGTCGCGGGGCGGTCCATCCCGAAATCAGGTCGGGTCGTTCAGCTGCATCGTGGCCGCACCGGCCTGCTAGAATTAGCGGGACAGCGGTAGGCGCGATGGGGCCGGGGCGACAAGGATCACGTGCTATCCAGCCGCAGATGGAGCGCGGCGAGGGCGGCGCCGTCTCCCAGCTAAAACACGGGGACGAACGTCATGCGTCCTCGGTGATTTCACCGGCAAGCGTCTCGGGCGAGTGGCAGCCCGGTTCTGACCTGCGTGTCATCCCTCGGACACATGGGAATGATAGGGGGGCAGCGGATGTTGAAGCGATGGAAGTGTCGTTGTCTGAGCACGATGTTCGTTCTGCCACTATGGTCACTTATTACCGCAGCGTGCAACGAGAACATCAAAGTCTCGCTGCGGGCATGTCTTCACGAGAACGGTGAACCGCGTGAGGAGGCTGTCCTTCCGTACTCGAAAGAGAAGCCCCCTAGCCCAGTCTACATGCCAGATTCTGGGCCGTTCATCACGATAGTCTTTTCTACACCTGCAGACCTTGAGTCACTGGGGAAGCGCAAGGAGATTCATCATCTGTATTACAAAGTGTTTGCATGTTCTTCGGACCCTTTCGACGCGGAGCTTTGCAGTGGGGATGTGTACAAGGCCACGCCGAATGAAGGCGAAGGACAAAAAGAGAGCGAGGCAGCGAGTGGCGAGGGATGGTACAAGATATACATCCCGAACCGGCTCAGCCAAATGGGCAAGTGTGGAGAGAACGTTGGTGGTCTGGACGTCGCCGTGGAGCTGGAGAAGATCCGAAGTACCGGGCTATGTATCGTCATCGGTGGCGGGAATATGTTAGGGGGTGGGCTTTGGTCCAACTCGCTCCGCGTTCCAGTTGCTTTGACTGGCGACTCCTTGGAGATCAACCAGGGGGCGGTTGGCGTTCAGGAGAAGTATTGATATTTGTCTCGAGCCCCCGGCACGAACGCATGGCAGGACCACGCGGAGGCCTCAGGCAGCCAACCTCCAGCCCTCTCCGGTGCTGCGGAAGCCCTCCCGGAACGTCCACGACCCATCTTTTCTGCTGCATCACGTGCCCCCGGCACCACTTGACCCGGAGTGCCAGTTTCAACATCTCGCGACGGCATCGCTCGGCCAATTCAGCCTTCTCTCTCTGCACCTGGAGGACAGAAAGCGGGCGCGCCATGCCCCGACAGGTAGGGCGCGCCCGCAGTGGAGAAACGCAGTCACTGACCTATAGGGTGAAGGTCGACCACCTCCGCCGGAAAGCCGTCCGTCGTGGCGCCCTTAAACGAAGTCTGGAACAGTCCCGTCTCCGAGATAATCATCTCGCCGGGCGTGCCCTCACCGAACCCTGAAGTCGCGTGCAGGGCGCCTGTCGCCCGGCCCCGGAAGCTAATCTCGACCAGCTCGAATCCGTCCGGGAGGACGCCGGTGAGCAAACCGAAGGCGTCCGGGATGAAGGCGCCGACGTTCTCGCGCCAGACAAACCGGAAGTGGCAGTCGCCCAGCGCGGGCACCGCGCCCTTCAAAATGTCCTGGACGCGGGCTCCGAAGAGCAACGGGTCCGTGGCTTGGTTCGTGGACGGGTTGGGTAGCATGAACGAGATTGCGTTCGTGGTGTGGAGATCCACCTCGTACTCGTATTTCCCTCCACCGATGTCACGCCGCAGGAAGCTGCCGCTCACCTGCGTGCCGACAGAAGCGCCACCCTGCGCCACGAGCGAAGTGTTCGCGATACCCGCGTAGTCCATCTGACCGAGATGGAGGTAGTCCGGCGGCCGGCCCGTCCACGCCAGGTAGTCGGGTGTCGGTGGCATGAACCCGGCGCCCTGCGTTCCCTGGGCGACCAGGAAGTTCGACAGGGGCAGCTGTTGCGCGCCGCCGGCGGCAGCCGGCATGGAGCCGATCAGCAGCGCGGCGAATGCCAGCATCAACAAGACAATGTACCGGGCGAATCCTTGTGCTCTCATGTTTCTCCTTACATTGCGCACGAAGCGCGGTTTGTGGGACCGTTTCGGCAACGACTCTGTCCTCCCCTCCTTTCTTCATTCCCTCATGGGTCGCCTTCTCACCCTTCATCACGGATTTCTCCGCAGAAATGGCCCAGGGATGTGCCTCGTGGTTGGAGGCCGGGGGAGCTGTCCATCCAAGAGGCGGCCGAGGTCCTCGAGGTCTCGATCACGACCGTCAAGCGGGACTGGGAGAGGACTCGGGCGTACCTGTACAAGGAGCTGAGGCGGCCTCCGGGCCTCTGAAGGGTGGTCGTTGGAGGCAGAAATCGTATGGAGCGTTACGATCGGGGCGTGTTCGCCGTCCAAACTGATGGCTGACTCTCAGATCCAGAAGGACGCGGGGCTGACCGCGGATGAGCGTCTGCGGAGGTGCCCAGCGGGGGCGCCTGGGCCAGTGCGGTCGGGGGTCGAAGCGTGGCGCAACATGGGCCAGACCGTCCGGAGGCCGCGGGACTTCAGGCCGCCTCGCGCCAGGCCTCCCCTGTCAAATTAAACCCGTCCACATTTCTGGACACTATCTTCTTTAATAGTGCGTCTCGGGCCCCCGGCACGCTGAGGTGTCACCGGAGGCTCACAGAGGGTTCGGAGTCCGAAGGCGCCAGCCCTCAGGGTCGGGCGTCCGTTTCTGGATCGTCGGTGATGAAGGGCTTGGCAAGGGGGGTGCCGGCGAACCTCTTGCCCAGCAAGCGGGCCACGAGCAGAACCGAACTGCGTGGCCGGTGGTTCACCACTATCCGATGGGCCTTCCCGGCGGCGTTGCGGGCAACGATGACGACAACGCCGGTGGGCTTGCCCTGGATCAGGCTGGTGTACACCTCGATGAAGCCATGGTCGCCGTAATCGCCGGTGAAACTGAACTCCTGGTGTTGATAGATCTCGCGAGCGGCGACCACGATTGAATGGACGGCCTCCGCACCCTGCACTGAGCCTTCCATCGCCGCGCCCTCCAAGGTGGCGTCGTCGGCCAGGTTGTCCAGCCACAACGGGTAATAGGGCTTCCCCTTATCTGTCATGCCGTGCCTCCCTCGAAATCTGGACCGCTCCGGTTTCTCCGGAGACGGGATGACCGAGTTCCGGCGACCGTCGCCGGAACTCGCTGCCTCCGAGGTCCGAGAAGGGGCATGTGGGCAGGACCCTCCTCGGACCCCTCGGACACCTCTTCCTTAGCCTGCCGGCAAGGACGCGGCCCTTTCCCCCTCAGTGTGCTTGAATCTCCGTCCGGCCGACGGCGTCGCGGCCGCGTTGAATGGACGCTCCTGCTTTGACGCCCACGGGTTGCCCGCGCAGGAAGGCCAGCAGGTCGCGGTTGACTCGGTCCGCATGCGTGGCAGTCAGGCCGTGCGGAAGTCCCGGATAGTAGACTTCGGTCGCGCCCTTGATAAGCCTCGCCGACTTCTTCGCCGAATCCTTGACCGGAACGATCTGGTCGTCCTCACCGTGCATGACCAGGGTCGGGACATCGATCTTCTTGAGATCTTGAGTGAAGTCGGTTTCCGAAAAGGCCTTGATGCACTCGTAGGCGTTCTTGAGGCCGGCCTGCATGCTCCAGAGCCAGAACTGATCCAGCGTTCCCT
>CAYLND010000138.1:0-9814 GCA_964384905.1 uncultured Acidobacteriota bacterium | reverse complement strand
GCCGCCGACGCCCGGCGCCGGACACCCGCGTCACAGACTCCGTCGCACTTCGCGAGTCGCCTCGACCATGGCCGCGAGCTTGGCCTGCGCCTCCCCGGGCGTGCGGGTCTTCAGGCCGCAATCGGGATTGATGAAGAGCCGGTCCGCGGGGACGACCGCGAGCGCCGCCCTGATCCGCTCGCGGACGACCTCCACCGACTCGATCGCGTGGCTGTGGACGTCCAGGACGCCGGCGCCCAGCTCCTTGGTGAAGGGCGCCGTCTTGAAGAGCTCGAGGAGCCCGAGATCGGAGTTCGACAGCTCCAACGTGAACTGATCCACGGGAAGATCGAGCAGGCGCGGGTAGATCGCGGGGAAGTCGCCGTAGCAGACGTGGGTGATGGTGTGCGCGCGCAGGCCCTCCGTGACCGCGCCCATGGCGCGGATCGCGAGATCGATCTCGTCCGGCCTCACCGAGACCGCCGGCTCGTCGATCTGCACGTAGCGCGCCCCCGCCTCGACCAGCGCCGCGGCCTCCTGCCGGATCACCTCTGCAAGAGCCATCGCCAGGGCCTCGCGCGAGCCGTAATGCTCGTCGAACGACCAGTCCATCATGGTGTACGGGCCGGTCAGGATCGCCTTGACCGGACGACGCGTCTGCTCGACGGCGAAGCGGAACCAGTCGACGGTCACGGGGCGCGGCCAGCGCACCGGTCCGACGACGATCGGCTTCCGGTAGTAGCGGTTGCCGTAGGACCGCACCAGGCCCGAGATCCGGAACCCCTCGAGCTGCTCCGCGAAATACGTCGTCATGTCGCCACGGTACATCTCGCCGTCCACGAGCAGATCGAGTCCCAGGGCCTCCTGGGCGCCAAGACACGAGGCGGTCTCCTCCCGCTCGATGCGCCGCAGATCCTCGACAGGGAGGACGCCGCGCGCCACGTCCGCGCGCGCCTGCTTCAGCCGTTCCGGCTTCGGGAACGAGCCGATCGTGCTGAGAGGCAGGCGCAGATCGGCCGGCAGGAGACGCTCGTTCTCGGGCGGCGGCGCGGCGGTCGCGGGGTGTTCGATCATGGGAACCCCTGCCGGGCCCGGTCGCGCACCGCGGCCAGGATCGACATCTTGGCGCGCGCGGTCTCGCGGGGCAGGAACTCGAGGCCGTGGTTCGTCACGAGGTGGATGGCGCGGCCCGGCGCGCCTTGCGGGACGCGCAGGGCCGAGAGGATCGGTCGCACGCGCGTCTCGTAGACCTCCGCGGCGTCCTCCAGACGCGTGTTGCGCCCGTCGACCACGCCCAGCGCGAAGCCGGTCTCCGCGGCGAAGGTCTCCGCCAGGCGTCCGCCGAGCGCGGCCGCGTCCTCGCCGTCCCGCCCGAGCGCCGCGATGACGTCGAGCCCGAACATCGAGGCGGGCATCGTGGCCAGGAGCGGCAGGAGCGGCACCGCGTCGCCGAACGAGGTCGCCAGCAGGATCCGGGACGTGGTCGTCCCCGAGACCATGCGTCGCAACGCCAGGCGCAGCGTGTCGGCGTCGCCGGGGAAACGCGCCAGGGCCGGCTCGTCCACCTGGATCACGGTGGCGCCGGCGGCCTCGAGGTCGAGGATCTCGGGGTTCAGCGCGGAACCGACCTGCAGCGCCAGGTCGCGCGGACTGCGGGCGCCGGCGTCGCGCGACAGACGGGCGATGGTCAACGGGCCCGTGACGATGGCCTTCACCGGCCGAGGGGCCGCCGCGGCCGCCGCGAAGCGGTACTCCCCGATCAGGACCGGATGCTCGCGTCCGATCGATCCCGCGGCCACCGGCTGGCGGTAGTAGGTGTTCGTGTCGAAATAGCGCAGCAGTCCTTCGATCCGGAATCCCGCCAGACCGCGCGCCAGGTGGGACACAGGGTCGTGCCATCGGATCTGACCGTCGGTCAGCAGGTCCATGTCGGCGGCGGCCTGCTCGGCGATCGCCATCCCGATCATCTCGTCTTCCGCCGCGGCGACCGCCTCGGCCGGGCTCTCGCCCCGATCGGCGCGCTGCCGGGCGCGCCGCAAGGCCTGCTCGGCCGGCCGGTCGCCGATGCGCGGGTAGCTGTTCAAGAGCGAGGCCAGGATCACGTCGTCACTCCACCGTCGATCGAGAGAATATCGTTCCGATTCTCGCGGCGCAAGGGTCGGGGCGGTCCGAGGACTCATCAATGCCAGACGCGCAGTTGTGTTACGCTTCCGGCACGTGCTGCGCGTGAGGGGGTGCACGCGCCGGGGCGAGGGAGCCCTTTGACCAAGCAGGTCCTGTGGAGCGAGGCGATCCGGACGCGGGTCGACAGCGGCAGGCCCTATTTTCTCGCCCGGGCCAGCGTCAAGGCGCTCTCCGCCGGCAAGCCTTCCGTTCTGCTCGATGTCGCCGCCTCGGATCGTCCCGACTTGATCATCCTGTCCCACGACGACCCTGAGATGCCCGCGCCGGAGCTGTGCGGCTGGATCCGCGGCGACGACAGGACGCGGGGGATCCCGATCCTGGCCCTCGCCGCGGGCGAGGAAGAGGCCCGGCGGCTGAAGGAGGCGGGTTGCACGGAGGTGCTGCCCGCGACCGCCTCGACCGAGGAGCTGCAGGAGAAGATCGCCTCCCTGCTCGGAATGCGTCTCAGGAAATTTGCGCGCTACTCGGTCGTCCTGCCCGTGGCCCGAGGACGGTTCATCCGCGAGTTTCTCGGGTACTCCAACTCCGTCAGCGAAGGGGGGATGGGGTTCGACACCCTGACGCGGGTCCGCGGCGGCTCGAGCCTGTCCCTGCTGATCTACAGGAACACCGAAGAGAGACCGATCTCCGTGACCGGACGGGTCGCGTCGGTCCGGGCCAACATCGACACCGGCATCGGGTACGCCGTGGGGGTCGAATTCCTGGAAATGGCGGCGGCCGACCGCGACCGCCTCGTGTAGCTGTTCCCCGGCGATCCGACCGTCACCTGGGGTCCCGAATCGCCCGAAGACCGGCGTCCTGGCGGACCGGTCACGCGGGACGCCTGAGCGCTCTCCACCGCAGCGGGGACGGCCTACCGCCGCGCGAAGACCTTCTCCGCGGTCCCCTCCAGAAGAGCCCGCTTGACCTCCGCGGACAACGGAAGGGAGCGGAACTCCTGCAGGTTGCGGCCGGGGCTCTCCACGCCCGGCCCGGGCCAGTCGGTGCCGAACAGAGACTTGTCGGCGACCTCCGACAGGCGCGGGAAGTAGCGCGGCAGCAGCCGCGGCGGAATCCCCGAGACATCCATGTAGACGTTCGGGTGGCGGCGCAGCAGGAAGAAGCAGGTCTCCATCCAGAGAGGGCGGCCGCCATGCGCCATGATGATCGTCAGGTCCGGAAAGTCCACCGCCACGTCGTCGACGCCCAGGGGGTCGCCATAGGTGTTGCGGGCCCCCGGGAAGATCGAAGTGCCGGTGTGGATCATGATCGGGATCCTGAGCTCCTGGGCGCGCGCGTACAGGCCGGCGAGAGCCGGCAGGCGGCCGCCGTCGCGATAGTCGTTCACGTGGAAGTGCTGGTGCGGCGGGTGGAGCTTCAGGACGCGGATGCCGTGCCTCTCGACGATTCGCTGGAGCGCTCCGGCCGGGTCGGGGTCGAGACGCGGGTGCACGCCGCCCACCGCGACCAGGCGATCCTCGCGGCCGCGACAGAAGGAGCCGATGAAATCGTTCACCGCGTCGGTGAATCCGATGACGTCGGGGCTCACATAGTTGACCAGGACGGCGCGGTCGATCCCCTGCTCGTCGAGGAACCCCAGGAACGCCGCGGGGTCGTCGAGCAGCCGCCGGATCCGATCGAGATCACGGCGCCCTGAGGACATGCGGGCGAGCGCCCCCGGCGTGAGCTGCCGCCACGGCTGAACGTGAAGATGCGCGTCGGTGATCATGCGGCCCGCTAGCTAGCGTCCCTTGAAGCGCGGCCGCCGCCCTTCGAGGAAGGCCGTCATCCCCTCCCTCTTGTCGGCGGAATCGAACAGGATCGCCTGCGCCAGCCGCTCGACGGTGTCGCCGGCGTCCGGGCCGTACACCGCGGCCCGTAACGCCAGCTTCGCGGCCCGGAGCGCCAGCGGTCCCTGGCGCGCGATCAGGGTCGCGGTGGAGCGCGCTTCGTCGAGCACCCGGTCGTCGGGCACGACGCGATTGACGAGACCGATGCGCAGGGCCTCGGCGGCGTCGATGACCCGGCCGGTCAGGATCAGCTCGCGGGCCCGTCCGGCGCCGATGAGCCGCGGCAGGCGGTAGGTCGCGCCCGCGGCGGGGATGATGCCGAGACCGACCTCCGGCTGACCGAAGCGCGCCGACTCGCCGGCGATCCTGAGATCGCAGGCGAGCGCCAGCTCGCAGCCGCCCCCCAGGGCATAACCGCGCACGGCGGCGATGGTCGGCAGGGCGAACCGCTCGATCTCGAGGAACAGGCTCGAATTGATGCCCCGCAAGGCGTCGCCGGCGCGCCGGCCGCGCAGCTCGCGGATGTCCGCGCCCGAGGCGAACGCCGATCCGGCGCCGGTCAGGACCAGCACGCGCGTCGTGCCGTCCCCCGCCAGATCTCCGAGGGCGGCGCGGATCTCCTCCACCATCTCGAGGTTGATGGCGTTGCGCGCCGCGGGGCGGTTCAGGGTCAGGACGGCGATCCCGGCGGTGCTTTCCAGCGCGATGCTGCGCGGTCCTGCCGCCGTCCGACGGCGCCCGCGCCTCACGGCTTCAGGACGATCTTGCCGAACAGGGAGCGCTCGGCCATGGCCCGGTGCCCGTCGGCCACGCGGGCGAGGGGAAGGACGCGGTCGATGACCGGCTTGAGGCGACGCTCGCCCACGAGGCGCGCGACGCGCAGCAGCTCGGCGCGGCTGCCCATGGTGGAGCCGTGGATCGACAGCCCCTTGGAGAACACGAAGCGCACGTCGGTCTCGCAGCGATAGCCGGAGGTGGCGCCGCAGGTCACCAGACGGCCTCCACGCGCGAGCGCCTTCAGGCTTTTCTCCCAGCTCTCCTGGCCGACGCTCTCGATGATGACATCCACGCCGCGCCGGCCCGTCAGCCGGCGCACCTCCTCGAGGAAGTCGGTCGTGCGGTAGTTGATCGCCGCCTCCGCCCCCAGCTCGCGGACCCGCGCCGCCTTGTCGTCCGAGCCGACGGTCGCGAAGACCCGCGCGCCGTGCAGCCGCGCGATCTGGATGGCGGCGGTGCCGACGCCGCTGCCGCCCGCGTGCACCAGGACATCGTCGCCGACACGGACCTGCGCCCGGTCGACCAGCATGTGCCAGGCGGTCAGGAAGACCAGCGGAAAGGCCGCCCCCTCCTCGAACGACAGTCCGTCGGGAAGCGGCAGGACGTTGGCGGCCGGGAGTGCGGCGTATTCCGCCTGCGTTCCGTTGGCGTGCTCTCCGAGAAGGCCGAAATCCTTGCACAGCGGCTCGCGGCCCGAGCAGCACTCCACGCACCGCCCGCAGGAATATCCGGCCGCCACGAACACCCTGTCGCCCGTCGTGACGCCGCCGACCCCGGTGCCGACTTCCTCGACCAGACCGGCGGCGTCGGAACCCGGGATCATCGGCAGAGGCAGGGCCACACCCGGCAGGCCGCGACGCACCCAGGTGTCGAGATGGTTCATGCCGGCCGCCTGCACGCGCACCACGACCTGACCCGGCCCGGCCTTCGGCATCGGCAGGTCGGCGATTTCCAGGACCTCGGGACCGCCGTGCTTCCGGATGAGCACCGCTCTCACTGTGTCAGAGCCCCTTGAACCTGGGCGCGCGCTTGTCCAGGTAGGCGTCGAGCCCCTCGCGCGCGTCCTGGGACTCGAACAGCTGCTGCTGCAGCTCGCGCTCGAGCGCCAGGGCGTCGGACAGCGGGATCTCGCTCCCCGTCACGACGCTGCGCTTGATCCGCCCGACCGCCGCGCTCGCCCGGTTCGGCGGGCAGAACTCGCGCGCGTACGCCAGGACGCGATCCCACCAGCCGTCCGTCTCGAGGACCCGCGTGACCAGGCCGATGGAGGCGGCTTCCTCGAAGGAGAAGGTGCGCCCGGTGGCCATCAGCTCGATCGCCTTCGCCCGCCCCACCAGTCGGGCCAGACGCTGCGTGCCGCCGGTCCCGGGCAGCACGCCGAGGGTGACCTCGGGGAGACCGATCCGGCCGCCGTCCTTGCGGGCGATCCGGATGTCGGCGGCCATGGCGATCTCCAGGCCGCCGCCGACGGCGTGCCCGTTGAGGGCGGCGATCACCAGCTTCGGCGTCTGCTCGAGGCGGTTGAGCGTCTCGTTGGCGTGCAGGCAGAAGTAGTACTTGAAGCGCGGCGCGGCGCCGGCGAGCATCTTGATATCGGCCCCCGCCGAGAAGAAACGATCGCCCGCGCCGCGCACGATCAGGACGTGCACCGTGTCGTCCATGCGCGTCCGCAGGATGGCGGCGTCGAGCTGCTGCATCATCTCGTAGGAATAGGTGTTGGCGGGGGGATCGTTCATCTCCAGGATGGCGATCCCGTCCTCGATCCGACAGGAGACGAGAGCGTCGGACATGCTCAGGACAGATCGACCCAGACCGATTTGGTCTGGGTGTACTCCATCAGCCCGTGCCGCCCCAGCTCGCGTCCGAAACCGCTCATCTTGTAGCCGCCGAACGGCATGGCGCTGTCGTAGAGACCGTAGGTGTTGATCCAGACCGTGCCGGCCCGCAGAAGCCTGGCGACGCGGTGCGCTTTCTTGATGTCCTTCGTCCACACGGCGGCCGCCAGGCCGTACGGCGTGTCGTTCGCGGCGCGCGCCACCTCCTCGAGATCGCGGAAGCGCAGCACCGACAGGACCGGCCCGAAGATCTCCTCGCGCGCGATGGTCATGTCGTTCCTGACGTCGTCGAAGATCGTCGGCCGCACGAAATACCCCTTTCCGGGAGCGCGCTCGCCGCCGGTGATCAGGCGCGCCCCCTCGCGCCGGCCCTTGTCGACGTAAGCCAGGACGCGGGTCATCTGCGCCTCGCTGACCTGGGGGCCCAGGCGCGTCTTCGGATCGAGCGGGTCCCCCTGCGGCAGCCTGGAGGTGAAGGCCGTCAGCTTGTCGAGGAACGCGTCGTGGAGGGGCTCCTCGACGAACAGGCGCGAGCCGGCGGTGCAGACCTCGCCCTTGTTGTAGAAGATGGCGTTCGAGGCGCCGCGCACCGCCAGGTCGAGATCGGCGTCGGCGAAGACGACGTTGGGCGACTTGCCGCCCAGCTCGAGCGTCAGTCGCTTCAGGGACGCGGCGCCGCGCCGCATGATCTCCCGACCGACGGAGGTCGAGCCGGTGAAGGCGATCTTGTCCACGCCGGGATGATCGACCAGGGCCGCGCCCGCGGTCGGTCCGAAACCGGTGACGACGTTCAGGACGCCCGCCGGCAGGCCCGCCTCGCCGGCAATCCGGGCGAGGCGCAGCGCCGACAGAGGCGTCTGCTCGGCCGGCTTCAACACGATCGTGTTCCCGGCGGCCAGCGCCGGCGCGACCTTCCAGGCGGCGAGCAGGAACGGAAAGTTCCATGGGATGATCTGCCCCACGACACCCAGAGGCTCGCGCAGCGTGTAGCCGAAGCAGGGCGCCCGCACCGGCACGGTTTCGCCTTCGATCTTCGTGGCCCATCCCGCGAAGTAGCGGAAACAGTCGGCGGCCATCGGCACGTCGACGCGGGACGCCTCGGTGATTGTCTTGCCCGAGTCAAGGGTCTCGATCTCGGCGATCTCGGCGCTCTGGGACTCGATCCGGTCGCCGATCGCCCAGAGCATGCGGCCGCGATCGGCCGCGGACATCCGGCCCCACGCCCCCTCGAAGGCCTGGCGTGCCGCGGCGACGGCCCGATCGATGTCCTCGGCGCGGCCCTCGGCCACCTGGGTGATCGGCTCTTCGGTGGAGGGGTTGACGGTGGTGAACGTGCCCGCGGCGGCGGCGTCAGTCCACTGGCCGCCGATGTAGAGTCGGCCGGATGAGATTTTCTGTGCTGCCGGCATGGGCGCCGATGTTAGTCGGAAGCCTTCCGGGAGTCAACGATGGGACGGAAGACCTCGGCGCGGATTCCGGACGAGTCGCTCGCCGCGGCCCGCCCGGCGCGTGCCGGAGGCGCCACCGGTGCGATCGGCGCCGCGCCGGCATCGGCCGCCTCGGGGAAAGGGGGTGGCAGCGGCAGCGGTCTTTCGGCCAGCGCATCTCCGAGATACCTTTCGTCGGACCCGGACGGCTTGGTGGGCGGCGCGGCGTGGGTCGAGGCGGCATACGCACCGGTCGCGGCCCCGCCGTTCGTGCCGGACGCGACCGCCGGCGCCTCCTGACGCGAGCGCAAGCGTCGCTGCTGCACCTGACGCTGTTTGGCCTGGAGTTTTCTCTGCTCCGGCGTGAAGATGTCGGCCGGTCGCACGTAACCGTTGGGGAACCAGAAGCCGCCCGCGTCGCGCTGCCCCTCGGGCAGCATCGTGAGCATGTCGTCCCCGGGGCCGCAGGGCAGGATGACTTCGAGCAGACCAAGCCCGCGATCGATCAGGGTCGGCAGCCTCCGTCGCTTCCTGGCGGGAGTCATGCCATCCTCAAGTGAGTCACATTGCCGTCTGGACCCGCAATCCGGCAGGAACCTTGACCTTCGCCATCGTATCAAACCACAAAACGAAACGCAAGTCGCGGCGCGTACCGGGATGCGAAACGAGGCGCCCCTCGCATGCGTGCTCTGGCCCCCCTCAGAGGAATGACGTCTCTCGCCGGTACCACCATGCAGGGTGAAGGACGGTGCGCTGAGCGGGATCGGTGGCAGGAAGTCTCGACTCCTTGATCGTCAGCGAACCGTCACGCGGTTGCCGCCTGGCCTCTTCGACTCTAGATTGCCCGATCGTGGGGCCCGTCTCCGCTCCAATGTTGGGAATTCCAGGGGCCGGCGGAGGGTCGCGATGGGGGTTCTGGGGGTCGTCGAGCAGGCGGCGCGCGCGTACCCGGCGCTCCTGCCTCTCGCACTGGTCTCGATCGCGCTGACCCTGTGGGCCTGCGAGCGCAGGCGCTGGTTCGGGGCCGCGGTTCTCGGCTCGTTGGGTCTGGCAGCCTGCCTTCTCTACGTGGTCGACCCGGCCAGGGCTCTCCCGGCGTCCGATGACCTTGGAACGACGGTCGTCGCGGTGCCCGGGCAGGCTCCCGCGGCAGCGGACACCCCGGGCCACCCGGTTCCACCGCCGGCGGGCCAGTACGTCAAGGGGCGGGCGATCCATCCTCTGCTTGTGTCGCGACGGTTCTCTTCCTCGGTGCGACTGCATCCGCGCTTTCCCCAGGATTTCCCGATCCCGGAGGAGTTCCGTCTCGAGAGCAACTCGGGCGGCACGTACGGCGGCGTCTTGACCGTCCGGTTCCGGTTCACCGGCGAGGCGCCCAACGCCGTGTGCGATCTGCGCACGCTCGGCCGCAGGAACGGCTGGTACGTCGAGATCCTGGCTCCGCACCGGATGATCTTCCGGAAGGACGCGAGAGAGATCGAGGCCTGGTTCAGCTTTCCGGCGCGCTCGGTCGTCCTGGACATCCCCGACGCACGCTAGGGCGCCTCAAGGGGCGGGTTTCTGATCCTGCTCCAGGAACGCACCGACCAGCTCCTGGTCTTCCGGCTCCCTGAGACGCGTGAACAGCTTCGTGCCGAGCAGACGAATCGTCGCCTCCTGATCGAACGGCAGCCGTTCGTACATCCTGCCACCGGGAAAATGGCAGGGCGAGCACCTCTCCTGAAGGAGCGGCACGATGCGGGAGGTGAAATCGATACGCTCGGCCGGCGCGTTCGGGCCGGGCACGCCGCCCGCTGGTCCACCGGGCGACGCGGCGGCGGGCGACGCGGAGGGCTGAGCGCCG
>CAYLND010000137.1:0-9901 GCA_964384905.1 uncultured Acidobacteriota bacterium | reverse complement strand
GGGGGGGGAGGCCCCGCCCCCGGGCCGGGGCGGCGGTGGGGCGGGCTCGGGGGGGCGGTCGGGGCGAGCACGCCGGGGGGCCCGTCCGGCCGCCATTCGTACTGCTCGACCGGCCGATCGATTCCCTCTCCCGTGAGATTGCGCGCGGGGCCTTTCGACCCGTCGAGCGGCAGAACGAACAGGTCCTCCGGCTCCGGTCCCCCGCTGCGGGAGCCGATGTATGCCAGGCTCCGCCCGTCCGGCGCCAGGCGCATCGACGCGACAGGTCCGACCGGTGAGGCGATCGTCTCGATCGTCCCGCTCGAGACGGCGACCGACACGATCCGGTCCGTCCATTGATCGCTCTCCGGACGATCGGTGGCGATCAGGACCAGGCGCCCGCCGTCCGGCAGCCAGCGCGCTTCCTTGACCTTCCACGGCGCCGGCGTGAGGAGCCTGGAGGTCTTCGCCCCCACGTCGACCAGGAACAGGCGGGCCGGCCGGTCGCGCCGATCGACCACGCGCGCGTCATCCTTCTCCTTCTCGCGCTTCTCCTCTTGCGCGGTCTTCGCCTGTCTCGCCAGATAGGCGATCATCCGGCCGTCGGGCGACCATTCGACTCCGTCCCCGTCCGCCTCCTCCTCCGTCAGGCGCTCCGCCTCTCCGGCGTCGCTGCGCATCGCCCACAGGCGGTCCTTGCCGTCCCGATCGGAAAGGAACGCCAGACGCCCGCCGTCCGGCGACCAGCGCGGCGCCCACTCGGACCTCGCGGAGCCGGTGAAGCGACGCGCCTGACGCGTCCGCAGATCGAGCATCCAGATGTGCCGCTCGCTGCGGTCCCCGCGCGGCGGCTCGCTCACCGTGAACGCCACCCGATCGCCGGACGGCGCCACGCGCAGTTCCTCGATCCGCCGGAGCCGCAGCGCTCTCTCCGGCGTCAGCGCCGCCGCGGGCTCCACCGCCACCGGCACGGGCGTCCGCGGCGGCTCCGCGCCCCGAGTCGGGACACCGACGGCGGCCAGCAGCAGAAGGCCGCGAAGAACTCGACGACAGGATTCCGGGATCGGCGTCATGACCTCACCGAAAGCCGACGATCGAGACCGCTCTATACGCCGCCGCCCCGACAGCGGTCAAGCGGCGCCTGGCCCGGGGACCGTGCTATCGTACGCGCGCACCTGATGGCAGCGAGGAGAGCCCATGTCGCGCGTGCGCCGCACTGTCCTGAACGGCATCCTGCTCGGAGCGGCGGCCTGCGCGCCGGTCTCCTCCGGCGAAACCACGCCACCGCCGGCGCCCGCCACCGTCATCACGGGCGCGACCGTCCTGGACGGGACCGGCTCCCCCGGACGGCGCGCCAGCGTGAGGATCGGGGGGGACCGGATCGTCTCGGTGGACGATTCCGCTCCGGCGCCGGGCGACAAGGTCGTCGACGGCTCAGGTCTCGTCCTGGCGCCGGGCTTCATCGACACTCACAGCCACGGGGACGGCCAGATCTTCGACCTCCCCGACGCTCTGGCTGACACCAGCCAGGGGATCACCACCATCGTCGTCGGTCAGGACGGCGGCTCCTACCTGCCTCTGCAACGATTCTTCAGGCGGCTGGAGCGCCACCCCGCCGCGGTGAACGTCGCCTCGTACGCCGGCCACGGAACGATCCGGGACAAGGTCATGGGCGACGACTTCCGGCGCCACGCGACGCCGCCCGAGATCGCGAAGATGGAGAAGCTGCTCGAGAAGGAGATGCGCGCCGGCGCGGTCGGCCTGTCGAGCGGTCTGGAGTACGACCCGGGTATCTACTCGGCGCCCGAAGAGGTCGTGGCCCTGGCCCGGGTCGCCGCCGCGTCCGGTGGGCGCTACATCAGCCATATCCGGAGCGAGGACCGCACCTTCTGGAAGGCGATCGATGAGATCATCGACATCGGTCGTGAGGCGAAGCTGCCGGTGCAGATCTCGCACACCAAGCTGGCGATGCACAGCAGCTGGGGCCAGGGCGACCGCCTGCTGGCCCGTCTCGACGCGGCGCGTGCCTCGGGCGTCGACATCACCGCCGACATGTATCCCTACCTGTACTGGGAGTCGACCCTGACGGTGCTCTTCCCGGGACGTGATTTCGAGAACCGGGAGGAGGCGGCGCTGGTGCTGCGCGAGATCGCGGCGCCCGAGGGCCTGCTGATGACGCAGTTCGACCCGGAGCCGTCGTACGTCGGCAAGACCGTCGCCCAGATCGCCACGCTGCGCGGCAGCGATCCGGTCACGACGCTCATCGACATGATCCGGCTGTCCGAGACGGCGCGCGCCGCGAAAGGCGAGGAGGTCGAGAGCGTCATCGGGACCAGCATGCAGGAGCCGGACGTCGAGCGCCTGATGACCTGGCGCTGGATGAACTTCTGCACCGACGGCTACCTCGAAGGGGCGCACCCGCGCGGCTTCGGAAGCTACCCGCGCATCCTTGGTCACTACGTGCGCGAGCGCAAGGTCATCCCCCTCGAGGAGGCCATCCGCAAGGCGTCCGGTCTCGCCGCCGCCAACATGGGGTTCGCGGACCGCGGTCTGATCCAGCCGGGCCGGCGTGCCGATCTCGTCCTGTTCGATCCCGCGACCGTGCAGGACCGCTCCACCCCCACCGAGCCGCACGCCGTCTCGACCGGCATCCGCAAGGTCTGGGTGAACGGCGTGCTGGTCTATGCCGACGGGCAGGCCACCGGCGCCCGTCCCGGTCGGGTGCTGAGGCGCGCCGCTCAGCGGTGATCGTGCCGGTGGTGCAGGTCCGGCACGTGCGGGTGGGAATGAGTCATGGCCGGATGGTGGTGCGGATGCGCGTGCCGCGCGCCCGGCGCCGTCCCGGGGCCGTGCTCGTGCCGGTGGTGCTCGTCGTGCACGTGGGCGTGATCGTGATCCATCTCGAGGTGCTCGTGCTCGTGATCGTGGCTCTCCCTGAGCAGCAGCGCCAGACCGACGGCCATCGCGATCATCGCCGCCAAGTCCGCGCCGCGCAGCCGATCGCCCAGGATCGGGACGGCCGCCAGCGCCCCGACGAACGGCGCCGTCGCGAAATACGCGGCGACGCGCGCCGCCCCGAGGGCGCGCAATGCCAGGAAGAACAGCACGATGCTGACGCCGTACGACACCGAGCCGAGGAGCAGGATCTCGACGACGATCGGCGCCGCCGGGAGCCTCTCACCGGCCGCCACGGCCAGCACGAGCAGGACCGCCCCGCCCGCGAGGCACTTCAGACGGCCCAGGGCCACCGGATCGCGCAGCGACAGACGCTGGTTGAGGTTCGTGTCGATCGCCCAGAACAGGCACGCGAGCGCGACCGCGCCGACACCGGACCACTGGGAGCCCAGCTCCCCCGGGCGATAGCCGACGATCGCCTCGCCCAGGAGAATCAGGGCCGCGGCGCCGGCCTGACGCCACCCCAGGTGCTCGCCGAACCACAGCACGGCGATGAGGATCGTCAGCGGCGGCTCGAGGTTCAAGAGGAGCGACCCGGTGACCGCCGAGACGCGCTCCAGCCCGAGCATCAGGAGCGAGGGCCCCAGGATCGCGCCGCACAGGATCGCCGCCGCGAGCACGGGAGCGTCGGTCGCCTTGAGCCCGGTCTCGCGATGGGCGCGCTCGCCGTCCGCGGGGCGTCGCAGGAGCCCGGCGAGGAGTCCGAGCCCGGCGCCGAGGTACAGGATCGATGCGAGCATCAAGGGACCGCAGTCCGACAGCAGCCACTTGGAGACCGGGGTGCTGACCCCGAACAGAACGGCGGCGCCGAGCGCCATCGCCGCCCCGCGCGCGTGCATCGGCTCGATACGCACCGGACTTTTCATCCACGCATTCTCATCGGGCCGGTCCGGATGCGCAAGCATCTCCGGTGTCCCGACCTCCGGTGGCCCGCACCGCCTTCAGGAGACACGCCATGTCGATCCCGCTGACGCGAACCGCCGCACCGCTTCTGTGCCTCCTCGCGCTCGGTCCCACCCGGGCCCAGGCGCTCGCCGCCGCCACGTCGTCCATCGCGATCTCCGTCGATGCGAGCGAGGCCCCGCGCCGGATCGTGCACGCGCGTCTCAGTATCCCCGCCTCGCCGGGACCGCTGACGCTGCTCTATCCCAAATGGATCCCGGGGGAGCATGGCCCGAGCGGCCCGATCGTCGATCTGGCGGGGCTGAAGCTGAGCGCCGGAGGCGCGACGATCCCCTGGCATCGCGACACGACCGACATGTTCACGTTTCACTGCGAAGTCCCGCCGGGCTCCCGGACCGTCGAGGCGGCGCTGGACTTCATGAGCCCCGCCGTCGCCGAGGGCTTCGGCGCCGGCGCCTCCGCGACGTCGCAGCTGGCGGTCATCTCCTGGAACCAGATGCTGCTCTACCCGGCGGGACCGTCTGCCGACGATCTGACCTATGCGGCGACCTTGAAGCTGCCGCCGGGCTGGAAGCACGCCAGCGCCCTGCCGGTCGCCTCGGAGGACGGGACGACGATCCAGTACAAGCCGGTGTCGCTGACGACGCTCGTCGACTCGCCGGTCCTGACCGGGGCGAACTTCCGCAAGGTGCCGCTGAGCCCGCAGACGAAGCCGGCGGCCGAGATCGACATGGCCGCCGACTCCGCCGCGGCGCTCGAGATGCCGCCCGACCTGGTCGCGGCGTATGGCCGGCTGGTCGACGAGGCGCTGGCGCTCTTCGGCGCCACGCACTACCGGGAGTACCACTTCCTCTACACCCTGAGCGATTACACGGCGCACTTCGGCCTGGAGCACCACGAGTCGAGCGACGATCGGGTCCCGGAACGCACGTTGATCGACGAGGACCACCGCCGCATGCGCATCCACCTCCTGCCGCACGAGTTCGTCCACTCGTGGAATGGAAAGTACCGGCGCCCGGCTGACCTGGCGACGCCCGATTATCAGAAGCCGATGCAGAGCGACCTCCTGTGGGTGTACGAGGGGCTGACCAATTACCTGGGCTACGTGCTGGCAGCGCGCAGCGGGCTCGAGACGCCCGAGCTGTTCCGCCAGGGAGTGGCGCGCATCGCCTCCCGCCTCGCGCTGCGCCCGGGGCGCGAATGGCGCCCGCTTCTGGACACGGCGGTCAGCGCGCAGATCCTCTACGACGCCCCTGCCGGCTGGTCCTCATGGCGGAGAGGCGTCGACTTCTATGACGAGGGAGTGCTGATCTGGCTGGAGGCCGATGTCCTGATCCGGCAGCGGACGAAGGGGCAGAAATCGCTCGACGATTTCTGCCGTCTGTTCCACGGCGGGACGAGCGGACCGCCCGATCTGAAGACGTACGCGGCCGACGACGTTTACGCCGCCCTCGGCCGGATCGCTCCGTACGACTGGAAGGGTTTCTTGGAGACGCGCGTCTACGCCGTCGCGCCGCGCGCGCCGCTCGGGGGAATCGAGGGGGGCGGCTGGCGCCTGGCGTACAGTCCGACCCGCACCGATCTCATCGCGTCGCTCGAGAAGGCCAACAAGATCATCGACGCCAGCGCCTCGATCGGTCTCGATCTCATGAAGGACGAGGGCTCGGGGCCCGCTCTCATCCTGGATGCCCTGCCGGGACTGCCGGCGGCCGGCTCCGGCATCGCGCCCGGGATGCGGCTGGTCGCCGTGAACGGCCGGCGGTTCTCGTCGGAGATCCTGCGCCAGGCGCTGCGGGCAACCGGGGAGAAGGGCGGGACGCTCGACCTGCTGGTCGAGAACGCCGAATACTTCCGCACCTACCACGTCGATTACCACGACGGCGAGAGGTACCCGATCCTGGAGCGGGATTCCGCAAGACCGGATCTGCTCGGGGAGATCATCAAGCCGCGGGCCGGGAGGACCGCGGCGTCACGCTGAGGAACGCTGCGGCTATTTCTTCGACTTCGCCGTCTTGGAGGCCGACTTGGCCGGCGCCCGCTTGCTTTGACGCTCGGGGGCGGCCACGTCGCTCCGCTCCAGCCGCACCATGCTGCTCATGAACTTCCGCTTGCCGCCCTGGTCGAACTCGATCGTGGTGTGGAGAGTATTGATTTCGGTAATCGTTCCGGGACCGTAGTCCTCGTGCTGGATTCGCTCGTTCACTGAAAAGGTGTTCGGATTTTTCGCCACCGGGGTCCTCCTCGACCTCAATAGGATACCATTCCAGGGCATTTTTACGTTAGCAGGCTTCCGGTATTTCCTCGCCTTTCGATTATTCTCCGATCGCGATACCCGCCCGCTCATCGTGCGAAATATGTTGACAAGTCCGGGCTTAGGAGTACAAGAGATCCAAACCCGAGAACCACCCGGCTCGACGCATTGACGGGGGTGTTGTGGCCAGGACGCCCAGAGGGGGCGGATCGGTCGCTCAGGGTAACTCGCCACAGGGGCGCGGCCTTCATCAGGCGGGCGCACCGGCTGAGGAGCCTGTGAACCACATGACCTCCCTGCGACGCCGCCTGTCCTTGAGACTGGTTGCTTGCGTCGCGGCCCTGCTGGCGCTGCTCTTCGTCGCCCGCCTGGTGGTCGCTGCCGGAACCATCACCCTCTACGTCGATGCGACAAGCACCTGCTCCTCCGGATGCGGCACACAGGCGTCTCCCTACCCGACCATCCAGGCAGCCATCGTCGACGCCAACGGCCGCATCGTCTCCGGCGCGGTGAGCGGCGCCACCGTGCAGGTGGCGGCCGGCCGATATGCCGAGCGCATCTTCATCTACCCGAACGTCCACGTCATCTGCGCCGATCCATCCAGCGCCACCATCGACGCCAGCGGCCTGGGGCGCTCCGCCGTCATCTTCGCAAGCGGCGGCACCGGCCGGGCGCGCACCGACTTCTCGATCGAGCACTGCACGATCACGGGCGGCATGGGCGAGAACCAGGCCGGCATCTCGCGCGTCTCCGGTGGCGGGGTCTTCGTGTTCGGCGACGCCGTCGTCAGCGGCAACGTCATCACCGGCAACGTCATGTCCGGGTCGCAGCCGAACTGGGTCGGCGGCGGAGTGTACGTCGGCTATGGCAATCCGACGATTATCGGCAACACCATCAGCCGCAACGTGGTCAACCCACCGCCCCTCGGAGGGGCCAGCTCGTCCCTGGCGATCGGCGCCGGCATCCACACCGAGGGGAACGGCATCGGCGTGGTCACGACGCGCACCCGGATCGAGGCCAACACCATCATCGACAACGTCGCGCAGGGGGAGGTCGGCAAGGGGGGCGGTATACGCGTCGACGGCGCCTTCGGCACTGTGGTCACCCGCAACATCATCGTCGGAAATCGATCCACCTTCGGTGGCGGCGGCATCATGCTCTACGGCACGATCAACGTCGCCGACAATCTGATTTATGGAAACTCCTCCGCGATGTTCGGCGGCGGCATCAACATCTACCAGGCGGACACGCGGATCACCAACAATACCATCGTCGGCAACACACTCAGCCTGGCGACCAAGCCGTCCGGTTACGCCTACGCCAACTATGGCGGCGGGGTGTGCGTGGACGCCCTCTTCTCGCAGCAGAGCAGCCCGTCGGTCTACGTCACCAACAACCTGGTGGTCGGCAACTCCGTCACCTCCCAGGGCACCTCCGGCGGCCTGCACAGCCACATCACCTTCCCGATCATCAGCTTCAGCGATCTGTGGACGAACCTCGATCTGCCCTCGACCATCGACGACGTCGGCGGAGACTTCACCGAGGCGCAGGTCATCGGTCAGAGGAGCAATTTCTCCCAGGACCCGCGTTTCGCGCACGCGCCGCTGTTCTCCGACGTCACGGTCGCCGTCGGGACCACGACCACGGTGGCGGTCCTGATGGCGTCGCGCTACCAGGTCAACCAGGTGGTGGAGTACGACAACGACGGCGTGGCCCGCACGGTCACGGCCGTGAACACGAGCACGAACGTGCTGACCTTCACGCCCGCCCTGGCCGCCGCCTCGCAGGCGTTCAAGCTCCTCGCCAACTGGGACACCTCGAGCAACGTGACGGAGGACTTCCATCTGCTCGCCGGGTCCCCCGCGATCGAGGCCGGGACCAACACGCCCGCGCCGGGAGCGACGGTGTCGACGGTCGACCTGGAGGGCAAGCCGAGGGTGCAGGACGGCAACAGCGACGGCACGGCGATCGTCGACCTGGGCGCCTACGAGTTCCCCGAGCCCGATACCGACCTCGACGGCGTGCCGAACGGCTCGGACTGCGCCCCGCTCACCTTCTCGATCCAGACGCCGCCGGGACCGGTGGGGCCGACCCTGAACGTCTCCCTCGGGTCGCCGACCACATTGAGCTGGTTGAAGATCAGGCAGGCGAACGTCTACAACGTGTACCGGGGGAGCGTGAACATCAACTCGCGCATCGTCTACAACCACGCCTGCCTGGAGGCCTCTTCGACCGACCTGCAGTCCCAGGACCCCACCAATCCGCCGTCCGGCACGCTCTACTATTACCTCGTGGACGGCGTGAACACCTGCGCCGAAGGGTGCCTGGGGCTGGTGGGGCCGCCGGGAACGTGCGAGATTCCGCCCGGATCGCCGCTCTGCGCGACCAATACTCTCGATACCGACAACGACACCATCCGCGACATCGACGACAACTGCCCGCTCGTGGCCAACACGAACCAGGCCGACGGCGACGGGGACGGCGTGGGGGACGCCTGCGACAACTGCCCCGCCCTGGCCAACCCCGATCAGCTCGACAGGGACCGGAACGGCATCGGCGACCTCTGCCAGGACAGCGACCACGACGGCTACCCGTTCACGGTGGACTGCAACGACCAGAACGCGGCGGTGCACCCGGGCGCGCCGGAGATCTGCAACGGCATCGACGACAACTGCAACGGTCAGACGGATGAAGGGCTGAACACCACCACGACCTGCGGCGTCGGCGGCTGCTCGCGCACCGTTTTCGACTGTCTCAATGGCACGCCGCAGACCTGCACTCCCGGCCTTCCGTCCGCCGAAGTATGCAACGGCATCGACGACGACTGTAACGGCTCCGTGGACGAGGGTCTGCCACCGGTCACCTGCGGGGTCGGCGCCTGCAGCCGCAGCGTCACCGCCTGCGTCGGAGGCGTGCCGCAGATCTGCACTCCGGGATCGCCGAGCCCGGAGATTTGCAACAACATCGACGATGACTGCAACGGTCTCGTCGACGACGTCGGGGACACCGACGGCGACGGGCTCAACAACTGCATCGACCCCGATGACGACAACGACGGAGTGCCGGACGGGCTGGACTGCGCGCCGCTCATCAACAGCGTGAGCGCCTCGCCTGGTGAGGTCGGCTTCACGGTGAAACATGTCGACGGAGCGGCGCCCGGCGTCTTCGTCTTCGTCCCGATCGCGCAGGCCAACGTGTTCAACGTGTATCGCGGGACCGCGAGCGGTCCTCCCTCGTTCCTGACGAACCTGGGCTGCCTGCTCCCCGAGATCACGACTTACGGGTTCACGGACAACACGTCGCCACCCGTCGGCAGCACGTTCTACTATCTCATCGCCGGGACCAACCGCTGCGGGGAGGGCACGGTCGGCTTCACGTCCGCCGGCCTGCCTCGCCCCATCGCCGCTCTCTGTACCCCGCAGCGTCTCGACACCGACGCCGATACGGCGCTCGACATCGACGACAACTGCCCGCGCGTCCCGAATCCGCCCTACCAGCTGGACCATGATCTGGACGGACGCGGCGACGTGTGCGACAACTGCCCGAACACCTACAACCCTGGTCAGGAAGACACCGACGCCAACGGCGTCGGCGACGCCTGCCAGGGGCCCTGAACGTCGGCCGAAACTCGGCACCGGCGCGAGACGCGGGGGCTGCGCCCGCGTCTCGCTCTCGCCATTCCACCGGGATCAGACCCCGACCTGTCTGCTCGGGTCGACGATGTGCATGGGATCCGGTCTTCAGCATTCTCCGATGCCGCGGAAGGGGTCTTGTTCGTGCGGGCACTGGCGGGTGAGCGGAGGGAGCCGGGTG
>CAYLND010000136.1:0-9911 GCA_964384905.1 uncultured Acidobacteriota bacterium | reverse complement strand
GAACTCGGCCCGGGCGCGCTCGCGCCGCCCCGAGGAGCGCGCGACCAGGCCCGCGACGAAGTGCGGCTCGGGCAGGTCGGGACGGGCCGCAAGCGCGCGCTCGCAGAACGGCTCCGCGAGCGCGAGGGCGTCCTCGTTGTAGTACGAGAGACACAGGTCGGCGAGCGCCAGGCCCTGGCCGGGAGCGAGTCGGACCGCGGTCTGCCACTCGCGCCGCGCGTCGTCGACGCGGCCGAGAGACAGGTACGCCTCGCCCAGAGTGCGGTGGACGTCGGCGAAGCCGGGGTCGATCCGGAGCAGCTCCTCGAGACGGCGGGCCTCCTCCCCCCGGTTCTCCTGCTCCGCCGCCATCGCGGCGAGAGCGTTGTACGGATCGATCCGTCGCGGATTCAGGGCCATCGCCTGCAGATAGGCGTCGCGGGCCTCCTCCGGTCGCCCCTTCGTCCGCAGCGCGTAGGCGCGGTTGAGCGCCTCCTCCTCGGGATACGACTCGCTGGCGCGCAGGGCGTCGAGATTGAACAGGATCAGGCCCAATCCGAGAGCGAGCAGGACCCGCGGGCGGCGGAGGCACACCGGCAGCCCCGCCAGGAAGCGGCCCGCATAGAGCGCCGCGACCGGGACGAGCGGCAGGCGGTAGCGGTCGGTAGGAAAGAACAGCAGCACGGAGACGGCATACGAGGCGGCGTAGAGCAGAAGCAGGACCCTCCCGCCGCGGTCGCCGCCGGACGTCGGCGCCGGCTCCTGGCCGCCGGGCCGCGCCAGCGCGCCGGCCAGGGCGAGAGGCGCCACGACTCCGAACGGGAACGAGACCCCGAAGCGCCACAGCAGAAGAGCCAGAAGCGCCGACAGGCTCCGATAGCCGTACTGATCCTGGTTGCGGGGGATCTCGCGGCCGGCGACGAGGTCGCGGGTCTTGCGCGCGTAGAGCCGCAGGGCCGCCCCGGGGTTCCGGCGCAGGAACTCGAGGGCCCGACCGGCGAAGTAGCGCGAGCGCGCCGCCGCCGAGACGATGCCGAGGTCCTCGGGCTCCTGCGCCAGACGCTCGAACTCCCCCCCCGGTCTCAGTCGGATGGTCTTCTCGTAGTCCGGATTGTTGCCGATATAGAAGTTGATCCCCCCGTTGCTCGAGATCAGCACCGCCTCGCGGGCCACCAGGACGTTGCGGGCGGTCACGGCGACGATCGGCACGGCGACGCCGATCAAGAACCCGGCGACGCACCGTCCGGCCCGCCCGCTCCGGCCCCGGACCCAGAGGGCGGCCGGCGGCACCGTCAAGAGGATGTTCGGTGTGGCGATGCCGGACAGCCCCCACAGGAGACCCGCGCCCGCGTAGTCCCGGGCCGCCGGGCGGGCGCGCAGCAGCATCAGCAGACCGGCCAGGGTCAGGACGATGTGCAGCACCGGGATCAGCGGCTGTGCGTCGAAATGGATGAGCGGTCCGTAGAAGGCCATGATGAGTGCCGAGGCGCAGGCCGCCCTCTCTCCGAACACGCGCCGTCCGATCAGGTAGGTCAGCACGCACGACAGGGACCCGACGGCCGCCTGCACGCAGTAGATGGCCATCATCTTCGTGCCGACGGTCACGAACAGGAGGGCCAGGAAGTAGGGATACAGCGGAGGCTGCCAGAAGACCTGGTGGCCGCCGGCCAGCGATCCTCCGGCGATCGCCGCCGCCGTGCGGAAGTAATTGGGACCGTCGATCAGGGGAACGTCGAAGTACGGCGAGCGACGGATCTGCCAGATGTACAGGAGCCGAGCGCCGAGCGCGAGGGCGAAGACGGCGCCGACCCTGAGGCTTCCCCGTGCTCTCCTCCTCGGATCGATCGTTGACAGGTCCACGGGGCGGTCAGTATAATCGCCGGTCCGTCCAGGGAAAAGACGCGCGCCGCGCAGGGAGCATTCATGAGTTACGCTGTCATCAGCGCCGGAGGCAAGCAGCACAAGGTGGCCGTCGGCGATCAGATCCGGGTCGAGACGATCGGGGCCGGCGTCGGAGAGAAGGTCACCTTCGATCAGGTCCTGGCGGTGCAGACGGACGGCGGGCTTCAGGTCGGGCGACCCGTCCTGAAGGGCGCCCGGGTCGTCGGCCGGGTGGTGGCCCACGACAAGGCCCGCAAGGTGCTGATCTTCAAAAAGAAACGCCGCAAGCAATACCGGCGCACGCGCGGTCACCGGCAGCCGTTCACGGCGGTGGTCGTCGAGGAGATCCACGCCGGCTGAGCGGCGCGCGAACGAGGTGGCATCATGGCTCACAAGAAGGCCGGAGGCAGCTCGCGCAACGGGCGCGACAGCAACTCGCAGCGGCTGGGGGTCAAGCGCTACGGCGGTCAGTTCGTCACCGGCGGCTCGATCCTCGTCCGGCAGCGCGGCACGCGCTTCAAGCCGGGTGACAACGTCGGGCTGGGACGTGACGACTCCCTGTTCGCTTTGATCGACGGGGTCGTGCGGTACCAGGATCGCGGGAGGATGGGGAAGTTCGTCAGCATCCTTCCCGCCCCGGCCGCCCCCGGCCGGGCCTAGGGGTCTGCGTCCCTGCGGCGGATGCCCCCGGGAGACCACGCACGCATCCTTCCCTCCCTCCGCTCGATCCTCCGCGCAGCGCCACCAGTCGTCGGGGACAGTCCGGGTCTCGAGGGAACGGGTGCTTTGTGCTGATTGATCAGGCCGAGATCGTGGTCGTCGGAGGTCACGGTGGCAACGGGTGCGTCAGCTTCCGTCGCGAGAAATTCGTCCCGCGAGGCGGGCCGAACGGCGGACCGGGAGGGGACGGCGGCTCGGTTCACCTGGTGGCGGACGCCTCGTTGAAGGGCCTCAACGCGTTCCGGTTCCAGCGCCGGTTCGAGGCCGATCGGGGCCGGCACGGGGAGGGCAGCGACCGGGCCGGGCACGACGGGGCCGACCTCGAGATCAAGGTGCCGCCGGGCACCGTGGTGCGCGACGAGAGCGGCGCCGTGATCGCCGACCTGGCGGCCTCCGGAGCGCGCGTCCTGGTCGCGAATGGGGGGCGCGGCGGGCGCGGGAACGCGGCGTTCGCCACCTCCACCCACCAGGCCCCGCGCGAGGCCGAGCCCGGGCTGCCGGGCGAGGAGCACCGGCTGCTCCTCGAGCTGAAGCTGATCGCCGACGTCGGGATCGTCGGGTTTCCGAACGCCGGCAAGTCGACGCTGATCGCCCGGATCTCCTCGGCCCGGCCGAAGATCGCGGCGTATCCCTTCACGACGCTGGAGCCGAACCTCGGCGTCGTCGATCTCGGAGACTACCGCACCTTCGTGGTGGCCGACATCCCGGGGCTGATCGAGGGCGCCCACAGCGGGCACGGTCTGGGCGTGAAGTTCCTGAGGCACATCGAGCGCACCCGCGTGCTGATCCATCTGGTGGACGCGTCGGATCTGTCGGGTCGAGAGCCGGTGCACGATCTCGACATCGTGAACCGGGAGCTGCGCGCCTTCGGCGAGGACCTGGCGGCCAAGCCGCAGATCGTCGCCGGCAGCAAGATCGACGCCCTCGCGGACCGCACGCGTCTCGACCCGTTGCGGGCGCACTGCGCCGCCGCGGGCGTCCCGTTCCACGCCGTCTCCGCGGTCAGCGGCGAAGGCATCCGCGATCTCCTGGAGGAGGCCTGGGGCATCCTGGCCGCGCACGACCGGGGCGGGACCGCCCCGACCCGCAGCCGTCAGGAGGGAGGGGTCTATACAACTTAAGAGAAAGGTGGCGCTCGTGCTCGAGGCCGCCGCGGACAAGAAGGCGGAGGATCCCGTCGCGCTCAATCTGAAGGGGATTGCATCGTTCACCGACGCCTTCGTGATTCTCGGCGGCAATCAGAGACGACAGACCCAGGCGATCTGCGACGCGGTCATCGAGCGGCTGGGCCAGAAGGGGGAGCGCCCTGGGCACGTGGAGGGATACACGCTCGGCGACTGGATCCTGATCGATTTCGCGGATCTGGTCGTGCACGTGTTCACGCGGGAGACACGCGACTTCTACAAGCTCGAGATGCTCTGGGGCGACGCGCCCCGGATGGACGCCGAGAGCGCGGGAAGCCGCAGGAACAAAGGGACTTCGGCGGCGCGCAAGGGTTGACTTTCGGCGGGGCGATCCATACATTACCCGCCTCATTGGCGGAAGGACCCCCGCGTGAACGCAGTCGCCCCGGACGTCACGTCGGCCCCCCTGCTGCACCGGTCGGCGTTGATGGGTCGGGTGCTCGAGCTGGCGCGGCGGGTGGCGCGGAGCGAAGCCAACCTCCTGCTGATCGGCGAGAGCGGCACCGGCAAGGGCGTCCTGGCGCGTCTGATCCACGAGACGAGCCCGAGGCGCGCCGGTCCCTTCGTGACGATCACCTGCGCCAACATCGCGGTCGATCTTCTCGAGAGCGAGCTGTTCGGCCACGAAAAGGGGGCGTTCACCGGGGCGACCGAGCAGCGCAAGGGTCGCTTCGAGCAGGCCGACGGCGGCACGATCCTGATCGACGGCGTGAGCGAGCTGGCTCCGTCGCTGCAGGGCAAGCTGCTGCGCGTCGTGCAGGAGCGATCGTTCGAGCGGCTTGCCGGCACGCGGACGCTGAGCGTCGACGTGCGGATCCTGGCCTCGACTCAGGTGGATCTCGAGGCTCTGGTGGCCGCGGGCAGCTTCCGGAAGGATCTCTTCTACCGGCTGAACGTCATCCGCGTGGAGGTCCCGCCGCTGCGCGATCGGTTGGAGGACGTGCCGCTCCTGGCCGAGCAGATGCTGCGCGACGCGGCGCTGCGCGCCGGGGGCGCGCCGAAGCGGCTGTCGCGGGGCGCCCTGGATCGGCTGATGCGCCACGCCTGGCCGGGCAACGTGAGGGAGCTCCAGAACGTGATCGAAAGCGCCGCCATTCTTTCGGCCGGACCGACGATCGCCGTCGAGGCGATCGCGATCGGTCCGGCGCGGCCGGACGACCCGATCGCGGACGCGATCGGCAGGCGCTCTTCCCTGGCACAGCTCGAGGAGAGGTACATCCGGGAGGTCCTGCGGCTGACCGGCGGCAACCGAAGCGAGGCCGCGCGGATCCTCGGCATCAACCGCAAGACGCTCCTCGAGAAACGCAAGCGTTACGGAATCCCCTGAGGCTGGCGCACGGCCTGCGGGACGGAAAGGAAGCCCCACGATGGCCCTGTCGAAGAAACTGCTCGAAGGATACAGAAAGCGCCTCCTCGACAAGAAGAAGGGCGTCACGGAGGCTTACAATAAGAACAAGAACTACGGCCGGCTGACCGAGGACGAAGGGACGCAGGACCTGGCGGACAAGGCCTCGAGCGCCTACACCAAGGAGTTCCTGTACTCCCTGTCCAACACCGACCGGGAGGTCCTCCAGAAGGTGGACGAGGCGCTGCAGCGGATCACCAGGGCGACCTACGGCACCTGCATCGAGTGCGGCGACGAGATCGAGAAGAAGCGCCTCGAGGCGGTGCCGTGGGCGAGCCACTGCGTCACCTGTCAGGAGAAGCTCGAGAAGGGACTGATCTAGCGAAGGGCCCCGGGGGCCCGTCGGGACCGCGATGAAGATACGGACCGTCCTGTACCTGATGTTCGGAGCGGTCGTCGTCATCGTCCTGATGATCCTGTACGTCACCAACCAGGAGACGCTCGACAGCAAAATCCGGATGGGAGAGCACATCTCCATCCCGGTGTGGTTCGCATTGCTGCTGGCGAGCGCCGTATCGATGCTCGTGCCGCTCCTGTTGGGCGTGCTGCGCGATCTGCGTCGCATGCTCGGCGATCTGACCGCCCGCCGCCAGGCGCGCTCGCTGCAGGAGGCCGAGGAGCTCTACCTGAAGGGCATCGAATCGATGCTGAACGGGCGCGAGGAGAAGGCGCTCGAGCACTTCGATGCCGTGCTGGCGATCGAGCCCAATCATTTCGAGTCCCTGCTGAAGGGCGGCGAGGTCCTGCGCGCCCTGCGCCGCCATGGCGAGGCGATCGAGTACCACCGCCGGGCGGCGCGCGTGAAGGAGGGCGACCTGCACCCCCTCTACTCGCTGGTCTCCGACTACGAGGAGTCCGGCGCCCTCGACAACGCCAAGGGGGTCCTGAACCGCATCATCGAGCTCGACCCGAGGCGCTCGCTCGCCGCCTGCCGCAAGTACCGGGCCATCTGCGTGCGCGAGGGCGACTGGGAGAAGGCCTGGGAGATCCAGCAGCGTCTCGAGAAGCAGCTCTCCGAGATGGGCCGCGCCCCGAAGTCGGAGAAGAAGCATCACCTGGGGATCCGCTACATGCTGGCGAGCCGCCTCCTCGAGCAGGGCAAGGCACGCGACGCCATCGGCATCCTGAGACGGCTGGCGACCATGGAGCCGGCGTTCGTTCCGGCCCACCTCGCCCTGGGCAAGGCGCTCGACGCGCTGCGGCAGCCGGAGGAGGCGGTGGAGGTCTGGGAGAGAGGCTACGAAGCGACCGGCCACCCCATCTTTCTTTCGACCATCGAGGATCACTACCTCGGGCAGGAGCAGCCGCGCCGGGCGATCGAAGCGCTCAAGTCGGCCATCTGGAAGAGCAAGAAGGACATCATTCCGCGTTTCTTCCTGGGCAAGCTGTACTACCGTCTCGAGATGATCGACGAGGCGCTGCAGCAGTTCTCCCAGATGAAAGGCCGGGTCACCTACTTCCCGGCCCTGCACTACTACCTGGCCAAGATCCTGGAGCGGCAGGGCGACCTGCGCGAGGCTCTGAAGGAATTCGAGCTGGTGCTGCTGCAGTCCGAGGTCCTCAAGGTCGAGTACGCGTGCGGCACCTGTGGCCGCAAGTACTCCGCCTGGGTCGACTACTGCGACCGGTGCGGCGAGTGGAACAGCGTGGTGGTCGACTTCAAGGAAGAGCGTCCTATCGAAGAGCTGGGGATCAGCACCGCGCCGGTCTACACCGCCGAAGCGGGCGAGCCCTAGCCTCCCGGCGCGGTCACCGGATGGCCATTCCCCTTCCCGCGGTCCTCATCGTCCTGGACGGATGGGGTCACGCCGACGCGACCGACGGCAACGCCATCGCGGCGAGCCGGCCGCGCTTCCTGCAGCACCTCGGGCGCACCTACCCGACGACTCTCCTGAAGGCCTCGGGCGAGGCGGTCGGGCTGCCGCCGGACGTTATCGGCAACTCCGAGGTCGGCCACCTGTGTCTCGGCGCCGGCCGCGTCGTCCTGCAGGACCTGTCGCGCATCAACCGGGCAATCCGGACCGGCGAGTTCGGCGCCAACGCCGTCCTGCGCCGCGCCTTCGAGGGGGCGGCTCGTCCGGGCGCCACCCTGCACGTGATGGGCCTCTTGAGCGACGGCGGCGTGCACAGCCACATCGATCACCTCGGCGCGACGGTTCGCGCGGCACGCGCCCACGGCGTGAGCCGGCTGTTCGTGCACGCCTTCATGGACGGCCGCGACACGCCGCCCCGGAGCGGTCTGGGGTTCGTCCGCAGCGCCGAGTCCCTGCTCGAGGCGGCCGGGCTCGGGCGGATCGCCACCGTCTCGGGCCGCTACTACGCCATGGACCGCGACACCCGCTGGGACCGGACCGAGAAGACCTGCCGCGCACTGATCCTCCGCGAGGGACCCGCCTTCCCGACCGCGACGGCCGCCGTCGAATCGGGCTACGCGGCGGGAGTCACCGACGAGTTTCTCGTGCCCTCGGTGATCGACCCCGGTCACGATCGGGCGGCCGACCGGCGCGACCCGCGCGTGCGCGACGGGGACACCGTGCTGTTCTTCAACTTCCGCGCCGACCGGGCGCGGCAGATCACGCGCGCCTTCGCCGCGGATGGATTCGCGGAATTCAGCCTGCCGGATCGCCCGGTCCTGGAGTCGTTCGTCTGCTTCACGACCTACGATCGGACCTGGACGCTGCCGGTCGTCTTTCCGCCGCAGCATCTGACCGGCACGTTCGGGGAGGCCGTCAGCGCCGCCGGTCTGCCGCAGCTGCGCGTCGCCGAGACCGAGAAATACGCGCACGTGACCTACTTCTTCAGCGGCGGCGAGGAGCGCGTCTTCCCCGGCGAGGAGCGCTGTCTCGTCCCCTCCCTGCGCGATGTCCCCACCTACGACCTGCGCCCGGAGATGAGCGCCCGCGAAGTCACGACCGAGGTCCTGAACAGGCTGTCGGCGCGCCCGCGCCAGGTGATCGTCCTGAACTACGCCAACGCGGACATGGTCGGGCACACGGGACGTTTCGAGCCGACCGTCGCGGCCTGCCAGGTCGTCGACCGCTGCGTCGAGGCCGTGGTGAACGAGACGCTCCGCCTCGGCGGGCTCGCCGTCGTGACCGCGGATCATGGCAATGCCGAGCGGATGATCGAACCGGGCAGCGGGTCGCCGGTGACCGCGCACACCACGAACCCGGTGCCCGTTCACGTCGTCCGGGCGGGTCTCGAGGGAAAGACCGCCGCCGCGGGCGGCCTGCTGTCGGACGTGGCGCCGACGATGCTCGGACTGCTCGGGCTGCCGGTGCCGGGAGAGATGGAGGGCCGGTCCCTTCTGTAGGAGCGCCCGGCCCGGAGGGCCGCGCTCCGCCGAGTGGTCCGGTTGCTGAACGCTCGTCGTGCCGCCGGGCGTCTCGTCGAGACGCTCCTCGCGGCCATCGTGCCCGCCGATTGCCATCTGTGCGGACGCGACCTGCCGTGGCGGCAGGAGGGCGGGGTCTGCCTCCCGTGCTGGAGGAGCCTTCCCTGGACGCCCGGCTACCGTCCCGGCCGCGGCCCCCTGCAAGCCATCGTCTGGGCCGCCGACTATGAGGGAGCGGTCCGTCGTCTGGTCCACGGCCTGAAGTTCGAGGACATGGACTATCTCGCCGGACCGCTCGGTCGCGAGATCGCCGCGCGTCTCGCGCCCGTCCTGCGCGCCCTGCGGCCCGACCTCGTCCTGGCCGTGCCGCTGCACTGGTGGAGACGCTACCGCCGCGGCTTCAACCAGGCCGCCCTGCTCGCCTCGTCGATCGCCCGGCACGGGGATCTGCCGCTCGGGCGCGGCCTCCTGCGCAGACGCCGCGCCGGCCGCCGCCAGCTCGGCCTCTCACGGCGCCAGCGGCTGCGGTCGCTCGCCGGCTGCTATGCGGCCCGAGGCGATCGACTCCGGGGCAGAACGATCCTGCTGGTGGACGACGTGACCACGACCGGCGCCACCCTCGAGGCCTGCGCCCGCGAGCTGCTCCGGGCGGGCGCGGGGCGGGTCGTGGGGTGCGTGCTGGCGCGCACGCCGAGGAACGCGTGAGCGGACGGACGGGAAGGCCCGCCGTCACATCGTCAGTTTTCGCAGGAAGCGCTTGCGCTCGATCTGGGCCAGGTGGGCGTAGTACGGCCCGTGCTCCTTCAGGAGCCGATCCCAGGTGTTGATGAACAGGACCAGCCGGTCGATGCCGTCCTTCGGCACCCAGACCCCGTGGTCATTGATGCACTTGTAGATCGCGACGCCCGAGTTCGCCGAATAATTGACGGGGCGCATGATGCCGATGCAATACGGACACTTGACGATGCGGGTCGTCTCGTCGTCCGCCAGCCGGTACGAGGGCGAGATGGAGCGGCTGTACGTGGTGAGCTGCTTGACGCGGTCGGAGGGCAGCGATTTGGGGCCGATCTCGATGATCCACTTCAGGCGTCCTTCCTCGAGCCAGGTGCCCCCGCAGCCGTCGCACACATCCACCGGAATGCTGAAGTACCGACCCGGGGACGTGGCCCCGCCGCAGCCCGAGCAGAACATGTCTCCCTCGCGAACCGGTCTTCATATACGACCAAACGCGTTGCCCGGCAAGCCTTTTCAAGGAATGCTGATTCAGCAACGAATCATCCCCCAGAAACCCGGCGAGCGAGGTCGCCATCCAGCCCTGGGGGAGCGGGACCGGCGGCGGCACGGGGCGCGGCCGCGCGCGCAACCGCTGCGCGGTGAATCGGCGCGCTCCGGCTCTGCTCGCCAGGCT
>CAYLND010000135.1:0-10018 GCA_964384905.1 uncultured Acidobacteriota bacterium | reverse complement strand
CCGCGCCCGAGGCGAGCGCCGCGCCGCCGAGAAGACCGGCCTTCCTGAAGAATCCACGGCGCGTCAGCCGGCCGCCCACGGGGCTGCCTCAGCTCCCGGCCGCCGCGCTCAGCGCGATCGCGTGATGCTCCCCGGCGGCCGGCACGCTCGGCGGAACTGCCAGGGACGGCGGCGGCTCCCAGGGGTTGTCCTCCTGGAGCCCTTCGAGGGACACGTCGATCCCGTAGGCGGCAAAGGCCTGGCGGTAGGCGTCGAAATGCGCGCGCAGCTGGCGGGCGGTCGAACGGTAGCCGTAGTTCAGCATGGCGACGCGCGAGCCGTAATTGAGGATGTTCTCCATGAACATGAAGGAGTCGGTCGAGGGCGGCTCGATCAGGAAGATGCGCGACTCCGGGTGATGCGATCGGAATCGATCCAGTCCGAGGGCCAGCTTCTCGCGCGCCGAGATCCGTTGCGTCTGATCCACCACGAAGGTGATGCCTTTCTCGCGGATGCGCGCGCAGTGCCCGGAGAAGGTCGGAATGGAGACCGTCGCCGGGTCGTTGCGCAGCGGGATGATCGGGTTGACCAGGACGAGGAAGCGCGAGCCCCTCTCGATCGGCATGTCGACGTGGGCCACGGTCGCCACGCCGCCGTCCACGAAGTCCAGCCCCTTGATGGTGATCGGCTGGAAGTAGAGCGGCAGAGCGGACGAGGCGGCGATCGCGTCCGAGATCAGCACGTCGCGCCACCCCGGCGTCCCGAACAGGACGCGGTCCCCGGTATCGAGATGGATGGCCGGGATGTACAGCTCGCGCCCCAGGTCCTCGAACGAGTTGACGCACCCGGTGCGCGTCAGGAGCCGCTTCAGGTACGCCTGGTACTTTCCCAGGCTGTACAAGCCCGGGGGCATGTTCTCCTCCAGCGCGTACAGCGCGCGCGCGAAGGAGAACAGCCGTGGGTTGCGGCGATAGAAGCGGAACAGCGGCGGGATCATCCTCAGCGCCTTCAGGAACGACCCTTTCATCTCCCGCCAGTCGACCTCCAGGATGTCATCCTGCTTGAAGTTCAGCGGGCTGTCGGTGTTGTGGATGATCGCCCGCCCCACGTCCCCCGGCGGAACCCGGTTCGCCATCAACGCCGCCACCACCGCGCCCCCGCTCGTGCCGACGAAGATATCGAAGTCGTTGACGCGGAACGAGCCGGCGAAGAAATGGTCCAGGGCCTGCAGGGCCCCGAACTCGTACATCGCGCCGGTGATGCCGCCGCCGGCGAGCACCAGGCTCAGCATCGGCGATCGGGTCTCGGCGCTCACGGCGGGGTCTCTCGAGGCGTGCCGGCCGCCGCGGCCGCCGGCGTCGGCGGAGAGCCGTCGCCCAGAACCTCGACCGATGCGACCTTCCAGGCGCTGTCCACCGTGAACCCCGTCATCTGGTTGCCCAGGATGCGGCTGCGCGCCTGCAGGACCAGGCGCGTGGTGCGGCCGGGCAGGATCGTCAGTCGCGCCCCGTCCGACTCCAGAACACGCCAGGCGCTGGATCCGGCCAGCTTGCCGGCCGCGGCGACCACGATGTTGTGCGTGCCCTCCGGAACCTGGATCTCGTACGCCGCCTGGTGATCGAGGTAGAGGATCTCGTGGCCCTTCACCTTGTCGGTTCCGCTTCCCGGACGGAACAGGAGGAGCTCGTGACGCGGGGCTCCCTGGAGGGGCGAGCGCGTATCCCAGTGGTCCGGGACGTGGTCGGCGCTGGTGCAGAGGACCGCGAGCGCCAGGTCGGTCATTTCCCCGACCTCGACGCCGCCGCGCCGGGGCGCCCCTTGGGGGAGGGTCTTGAGGGCGATGGCGGCGCGCTCGGAGGCCGAGCCGCCGTCGCCCGCGCTGTCGAACTCCACCCGCAGCGTTCCGGTCGGGGTCGCGGGCGGGGGCGTGGGCGAGGGCTCGACGCGCGGCATGGCCGCCTGCCGCCGGCGCATCGCCTCGAGGATCCGATCGTTCACGCCCGCCAGCCGCAGCTCCTGCTGCATCTCGGCCGACAGATCGAAGTCGACGGGATGCGTCTCGATCGCGTCGACGATCCGCTTCTCGGGCGTGCCGGTCATCACCATGCGGACGATGTCTTCGTTGGAGAGCGGAGCGGGGCCGGCGGGACGGGGCGCCGCCGCGGCGCACAGACAGGCCGCAAGAGCGAGCCAGAGTCCCGGCGCCGGTCCGCGACGTCGCGGCGCGACCCCTCGCGGAGCCGGGCTCGGAGCGTCCGCCCGAGTCATGCGCCGTCCATCTGGAGCAGGATCGTCTCCGCCGCCTCGAGCGGGTCGGCCGCCTTGACGATCGGACGGCCGACCACGAGATAGTCGGCGCCCGCCTCGAGGGCGACCTTCGGCGTGAGGGTGCGGGACTGGTCGTCCTGGTCGCTGCCCTCGGGGCGGATGCCCGGCGTCACGATCAGCAGATCGCGTCCGCAAGCCTCGCGGATGAGACGGGCCTCGCGGGGCGAGCAGACCACGCCGTCGAGGCCGGCGCTCTTCCCCATCTCCGCCAGGGCGACCACCTGATCCTCGATCGACCGTTCGACGCCGATCTCCTCGAGATCGTCCGCGGACAGGCTGGTGAGGACCGTGACGCCCAGGACCTTCGGCCGCGGCACGCGGTAGACCTGGCAGTGCGCCTCGAGCTCGTCGACCGCGCGCCGCGCCATCATGGAGCCGCCCGACAGGTGCAGCGTGAACATGCCGACGCCGAGCCGCGCGGCCGCGACGGCGGCGCGCGCCACCGTGTTCGGGATGTCGTGAAACTTCAGATCGAGGAAGACCTGGCCGCCTTTCTCGAGAATCTCGCGCACCAGCGGGGGCCCGCAGGTCGTGAACAGTTCCGTGCCGATCTTGAATCGCTGGACCTTGGGTCGGAGCGCCGTCACCAGGGAGAGCGCGTTGTCCCGTGAGCCGACGTCGAGGGCGACGATGAGACGGTCCGATGCCTGCATCGCGGAAATGTTTGCAGAACTCGCCGCCGTTTGCAAGGCGCGCCGCGCTCCCGACCCGGGCGACCGCGGCTTGACCGTCGGCCGGCACGCGCCCATAATCTTCGGCCATGAGTCGAACCGCGCGGAATCTGCTGCTGGCCGCGGGTACGGTCGCGCTCGCCGGCGCGGCGCTCGGGGCGTACGCTCTTAACCGGACGCCGCCCGCCGGTCCGGACGTCGCGATCATCGCCCACGGCGAGAGGACCGATCTGGCGCAGCACGCCGTGCGCGGCAAGTACACCGTGTTCGACTTCTACGCCGTGTGGTGCCCTCCCTGCCGCGCGCTCAGCCCGGCGCTCGAGAAGCTGGCGGCGCAGAACCGGCAGACCCTGGCGATCCGCAAGGTGGACATCGTCGACTGGACGATGCCGGTGGCCGAGCAGCACGACATCAAGGAGCTGCCGTACCTGGTGCTGTTCGACAAGGACGGCCGCCAGCTGGCGGCCGGCGAGAAGGTGTTCGACGAGCTGTCCCGCCTGTTCGGCGACGCAGGTCTCGCGGTCGGCCACGCCACCGAGAAGTCACCCGACGACACGATGTGATCCGCCCCCGCGTGCCGCCCCCGCCCGTCACACGGCGCAGGGTGCCGGCGGAGCGCCGTGGGGGTACTGCAGCGTCCCGGTGAGCGTGCGCACGGCCCGGATCCTCTGCCGCCTGCACCAGGCGTCGATGTCCCGCACCATCCGCACCGACGCCGTCGGATCGAAGAAGTTCGCGGTCCCCACCTGGACGGCCGAGCTTCCGGCCATCAGGAACTCGAGGGCATCCTCCGCCCCGCTGATCCCTCCCATCCCCATGATCGGCAGCCCGACCTCCCGGTACACACGCTGGACCATGTAGAGCGCCAGCGGCTTGATGGCGGGGCCGGACAGCCCGCCGACGACGTTGTCCAGGACCGGCCGGCGGGCCTTGAGGTCGACCGCCATCCCGAGAAACGTATTCACCAGCGACAGGATGTCCGCGCCCCCCTCGCGCGCCGCCCGGCCGGCGACCGCGATGTCGGTGATGTTCGGAGTCAGCTTGACGATGAGCGGCAGACCCGGGGCCGCGCGCCGCACGGCGGCCACGACTTCCCGGATCACCGGCGGCGACACGCCGAACGCGAGGCCGCCTTTCTCCGTGTTCGGGCAGGACAGGTTGAGCTCGATGGCGTGCAGGTCGGGGGCGCCGTTCAGCCGCCGGGCGACGGCGACGTACTCCTCCTGGGTCTCGCCGAACACATTCGCGATGATCGCCGTCCCGCAGCCGCGCAGCGCCGGAAGCTTCTCGTTCAGGAACGCCTCGACCCCGACGTTCGCGAGACCGATGGCGTTCAGCATGCCCGACGGCGTCTCGCAGGTCCGCGGCGGAGCGTTGCCGCGCCGTGGCTTCAGGGAGAGCCCCTTGGTCACGAAACCGCCCAGATCGGCGAGCCGGAGATAGGGGAGGAACTCCAGACCGTAGCCGAACGTGCCGCTGGCGGCGACCACGGGGTTCTTCAGCGTCAGCGGGCCGAGGCGGACCGACAGATCGGTCGCTCCGGTCCGCCTCCGCTTCACAGGCTCACCTCGCTGGCGCGGACGATCGGCCCTTCGGTGCAGATCCGGCGGTACCGGGGGCCCTGGTCGTCGCCGGGGCAGCCGACCACGCAGCCGAGACAGACGCCGATGCCGCAGGGCATCTGGGACTCGAGAGCGAGCTGGCAGGGCACCGCCGCCTCGAGCGCCATCGCGGCCACCGCCTTCAGCATCGGCGTCGGACCGCAGACGAACAGCTCGGGCCTGCGCGAGGGGGCGGGCGCGCTCAGGAGCGGCTCCAGGAGATGCGTGACGAGACCCCGGACGCCGGCGCTGCCGTCCTCCGTCGCCAGCCGCATCGGCACGCGCCGGGAGCGGAAGAAACCGAGCGCCGCCAGGTCCTCCTTCGATCGCGCCCCGTACACGAGAATCGGCGGCCGCCGGCGCTTCCTGGCCAGGGTCTCGACCAGGAACGGGAAGATGGCGATGCCGATGCCGCCGGACACCAGGATCGGCTGGGTCGCGGCCGACGGCAGGACGAAGCCGTTGCCCAGCGGCCCGAGGGTCAGAAGACGCGCGCCGGCCGGCTGCCCCGACAGATAGCGCGTTCCGGTCCCCACGACCTTGTACAGGATCTGGAACCTGCCCCGGTGGTCGGGCAGGATGCGGAAGATGCTCATCGGCCGCCGCAGGAGCGGGTCCGTCCCGGCGCGCGTCTTGAGCATCACGAACTGCCCGGCGGCCGCGGCGCGGGCGATCGGCGGCGATTCAAGGGTCAGGAGGAAATGGTCGCGGCTGAGGGCTTGGTGACGGACCACCGTGGCGGGGGTGTCGAACGGCATGCCGGGGCGAACTCTATCATGGTGATGCGTCCGGGGGCGAGGCCCGGGTCGTCCCTCGGGGCGCCTGGGGAAGGTCTTCGTCCGCGGGTCGTGCGCGCAGCCGGAACGGAACGGCGGCCAGGTCCGGGCCGTCCGCTCCGTCCCCGGAGGCCTGCGCGGCCAGGACGTAATCCCCCGCCGTCAGATCGTCCACCGTGAGCGGCATTCTGATCGATCCGACCGGCGGGCCGGCGCCGGATTCCTCTTCCGTCTTCATCGCCGCGACCGGAAGGGTGCGCACGATCCTCTCGCCGCTCCGGATCACCAGGCGAATGCCGGAGTCCGGCCCCTCGAGGCGGAGTCCGCAGGCCAGCGGCTCGCCGACCGCGAAGGTGCTCTTCAGCGCCGGTCCCACGCTGAATTCCACCGGCTGATCGGCGGCCGGCGTCTGCTCCTGGACGGCCGGGATCTCGACCCATAAGCTCTTTTCGGACAGGGAGTAGATCGACAGTCCGATCACCGGCGAGCCGGCGTCGCCGGGGGGGACCACCAGCCGCGCGGCGCCCAGATCACCGCTGGATCGATCCGAAACCACGGCCGTAATGGTCTGGCCGGCGCGCGGCACATGGATGCGGCTGTAGAAATCGAGGCCGGATGTCCCCGGATCCGACCCTGTCCCGAGCGCGATGTGGGTCTCGCGGGCGGCGCGCAGCGTCTCGTGCTTGGTCGCGTCGATCATCACGAAGCCTGCCTCAATCCAGGCCGTCGGGCCCCCGCTCCGCGGCACGAACAGCGCTCGCCCCGGCGGCACGTGGATGACCAGGTCCGCGGTGCGTGTCGTCCGGTCGGAGGGTCCGAGGACGAGCGACAGCTCGACGCCCATCCTGGTGTAGAGCTCCGGCAGAACGTACGCGGCCTGCACCGCGTGCGCGCGGGCATCGTGCGGCAGGGGTCTCGCAAACCCGCGACGCCAGCGCAGATGTCCTTCGGTCTTCCTGAGGCGCAGCTGGACGGTGTGATATTTCCCGTCGGGGGGGCCCTCGGGAGCGTAGCCCAGAACGTAGTAAGCGCGGCTCGCGACCTCGGCATCGCTCAACGCCTTGAAGAGATCGTTGGTCGTGGCGTAGGTGCCGCCCGTGTTGAGGGCGATCGTCTCCAGGGCGTTCGAGGCCCGCACCGTCCGGCGCAGGTCGGCCGACGTCTCGAGGGCCAGCCCGGCAGTCTGCACGCTGAAGAGCGTGACGCCGGCGGCTGCGGCGGCGTTTCCCACCTGATAAATATCCTGCGACAGATCGAACCTGCGACCCTCCATCCCCAGCGGAAATCTGGACGCATCGCCTCCCGAGCGGATGTAATAATCAAAAGCAGGGTTTTCCGCGACCCCGTCGCCCATGAAGATGATCGCCTTGAATCCAGGATAGGGCGCGAGCGAGTCGATCAGCGTTCCCAGGGCTCCCAGGGCGCCGCGCGCTCGAGGCGTCTGATTGCTTCCGTAACCGAGCGCTTGCTGAACGCTCGCGGCGCGAGGGCGAGCCAGCCCGCCTTCCGCGAGACCATACTGAGCACCGAAGTCGGAGAAGCGTTTCGGGTCGACGAGGCTCGCCTCCACGCTCTCCTTCAGAGCCTGGCGGTCGCTCGTGAAATCGTGCAACAGCCGCAAGCCATTGTCGAAAGCCGCCAGCGCGACCTCGTCGTCGGGCACCAGGCTCTCGGCCAGAAACCGTTTCGTGGCGAGACGTGCGGCGGTGAGTCCGGTGGGATGGGATGTGCGGTCCTCGTAGAACACGATGAACCGCCGCGGATATCGTTTCTCCGCGGGGGCCGCACGGACGCTGCGAAACTCGAGGGAGCTGATCGGCCGGACGTGTCCGTCGACCATGAGGATGAAATCGTTCGGGCCCAGCCCCTCGATCGGCAGGCCACGGACGTCGGTGACGTAGGCTTCGATCAGGACCATCTCGACGGTGGCGCGCTCCACGAGCGTCGAGGTCTCGGGCGAGCCGGGTCCGGGCTTCTTCTCCCGCGACGCCTCGGCCGGCCCGGGAGCCATGACGAGTCCCAGGACGAGCGCCACGCACGGGACGACGGGTCGGCGCATGGAAAGAGTCACTCCGTGCGCGGATTATCCGACGGTTCCTGCCGGCATGACAACCCCGCCCGGACGGCGTGAGCCGCTGTGCTACCATGCGGCGGCGTGACGTTCCTCAAGATGATGGCGCACGCGGCGCTTGCCGGACTCTATGGCGGCGTCGTCGTCGCCGTCTTTCTCCTCCTGGGCAATCCGGCCCTGGGCACGGCGCGCGGCGGGCGGCTCTCGGCCATCCTCGTCCTGGTGATCCTCGAGTATGCCCTGGCGGCGGCGATCGTCTGGCCGCTGCTCTATGCCGGCCTGCGCTTCTTCGCCAGTCATCGGCTGCACCTGCCGTGGATCAGCCTGCGGTATCTCATCGGATTTCACGCGGTCAACACGGGCCTGATCCTCGGGGCCGGCTGGCTCACCGTGTCGGACTATCGCTCGGCGTTCACGACCGGCGAGGCCGGGCGCTTCACGGAGGCCTGCTGGCTCCTGGGTCTGGCGTGGGCCTGCGGGGCCCTGGTGACGATCCTGCCGAAGCTGAGACGCCGGGGTTCGGCGCAGGGATGGGCGGGCGTCCTGGCGCTGGCGGCGCTCGTGGCGTCGCCGGTCCGGCTCGGCGGGCGGTCCGTCGCGGCCGGACCGGCCCCGGCTCCCGGGTCGGCGCAGGACGTGAACGGGGACGGTCGCGCCACGGCGCCGTCGGGCACGCTCCTGGAGGCCACCCGGCGCGTCCTTCTGCTCAATTTCGACGGCGCGGATCTCGACACCGTGCTGACCATGCACGCGCAGGGCAAGCTGCCCGGCTTCGCGCGTCTGATCCAGGAAGGAGCGTACGGTCGGCTCACGTCGGTCCTGCCGTGCGACGCCCCGGTCACGCGCGCCACGCTGGTCACCGGGGCCCTGCCGCACCGTCACGGCGTGCGGAGCTCCGCGGCGCGCCGGGTCCTCGGCGACCGGGCGTCGATCAGCGTGGTCCCGCCCGGCATCGGCTTCGACGTTCTCCTGTCGCCGTTCATGACCCGGCACGCCGCGGAGGTGTCGGATCGGGAGGCGCCGGCGGTGTGGGAGATCGCGGTCCGCAGCGACGCCGACGGACAGGCCGCGGGCTGGGACATCGATCTCGACGCGGCGGGGCCCGCACCTCTCGCGGCGTCCTCCGGGGCTCCCGACTGGCTGGCAGATCTGCTCGACCCGGATGCCCTGCGGCTGAAGGAGGCGTCGGCGCGCGCGCTGGTCGCGGAGGTCGTTCGATCGGGGGCCACGGACGCGGCCGTCCTCGGTTCGCTGCGCGGCGCCGAAGGGGGGGCGGGACGGGGCATCGACGCCTTCTCGTTCCCGGGTCTCGATCGTCTGGCCCACCTCTTCCTGCGTTACGCGCGGCCGGCCGATTTCGGCAATGTCTCCGGGCGCGACATCGACTTGTATGGCCCGGTCCTGGAGCGGTATTACCGCCGGATCGACGGCATCATCGGCCGGGCGCTGCAGGCGGCGGGCGAGAAGGGATACGTGTTCGTCACCGCGACCCACGGCATCGAGGTGGCGTCGATCCCTCGCCGGCTGCGGGCCGAGCTGACCGGGGGCGAGCGTCTGTCCGGGGTGCACGATCGCGCTCCCGAGGGGTTCCTGTTCGTGCATGGACCCGACGTCCTGCGCGGCGTCGTCTTCGGGAAAGGCTCGATCGTGGACGTAGCGCCGACCGCCCTGTACGCCACCGGTCTGCCGGTCGCCCGGGATTCCGACGGCAATATCCTCGCGGGGATCTTCAGCGAGGCGTTCACCTCCAGCCATCCGGTGGCCGTCATCGGCACCTATGGCGCTCGCCCCTGATCGGACGCCCGCCGGTTGACAGACCGCGGCGGCTCGGCTATTCTCGTGGGGCCGAATTCAGGAGCGCGCTTTTAATCCGGTCCTGCGAGGCCGGAAAGGTGGGCAGTGACGGCACGCAAGCCCGGAGACAGCCGACGGACGACCCGCGATCTCGCGGGATTTTTTTTGCCCGGAGTCCGATGAGCGATCCGAAAAGCACCAGCGTCATGGACGCCGACAAGGTCGACCGCTCCCTGACGCGCATCGCGCACGAGATCGTCGAGCGGCACCGGGACGTCGGCCAGGTGGTCCTGGTCGGGGTGCGGACGCGCGGCGTGCCCCTGGCGCAGCGGCTGCAGCGCAAGATCGGGGCGATCGAGGGGAAGGATCTGCCTCTCGGCATTCTCGACATCAACCTGTACCGCGACGACATCACTTCGGTCGGTCCCTCGGCGATCCTCAAGGAGACGATCATCCACTTCCCGATCGACGAGCGTCGGGTGATCCTGGTGGACGACGTGCTGTTCACCGGACGGACCGTGCGGGCGGCGCTGGACGGCCTGATGGATTTCGGGCGGCCCAGGAGCATCGAGCTGGCGGTGCTCATCGACCGCGGCCACCGCGAGCTGCCGATCCGTGCCGACTACGTGGGCAAGAACGTGCCGACCGGTCTCGACGAGATGGTGCAGGTTCTCCTGCAGGAGGAAGATGGCCGCGACGAGGTGCTGATCGTCAAGAAACCCGAGAAGAAGGCGGGCCGCAGGAACTCGAACCGGGAGGCGGCCCGGGTGTCCCGATGACCGACATGCTGGAGCCCGC
>CAYLND010000134.1:0-10069 GCA_964384905.1 uncultured Acidobacteriota bacterium | reverse complement strand
CCCGCCCGAGACGCCCGAGAAGAAGCGCCAGGAGCGCCAGGATGGCAAGAGCGGCCACGCCGGCGAGCCCGGCCGGAGCCGCCCAGGTGCAGAGGAAGCAGACCGCGAGGGTCGCCGCGAACGCCATGATGTTCGCGACGATCGCGTTGCTCAGGACGGCGGCATCGACCGAGTACGGCCGGTACAGGAGGAAGCGGATGGCGGGCCCGGCGATCGGGCCGAGAGTCAGGAAATTGCTCCAGGCGAAGGCGATCGTTCCGAGGCCCCAGCGGGCGGCGCGGGGCACCGGCGAGCCCTCCAGCGTGATCAGGTCGTAGCAGCCGAGGAGGGCCAGGTTCAGAAGCGTGAGGATCGAGGCGATGACCAGCCAGCGCGGCGACAGGGAGTGGAGCGTCTGCCCGACCTGGACGAGATCGATCCGACGCAGCTCCTCCCAGCCGAGATAGCTGACCGCGCCCACGAGCAGGAACGGCCACCAGCGGCTGGCGCTTCCCAGCACCCGCAGGGCGAAGACGTAGGGTCTGCCCCGTTCCGCCGAGGCCGCGGTCTGGTTCATCGCGCGAGAGTATAAACCGTATTATCATCGCCTCGGGATGCGCGCTCCGTCGAGCCGGGAGACGGGAATTCTCCTGGGTGGCTGTCTTCTGCTCGGCCTGCTCGGCTTCTCTCCCTGGGGACTGTGGGAGCGCGACGAAGGACGCTACGCCGACGCCGCGCGTGAGATGCTCGAGAGGCGCGACTTCGTCACGCCCCGCATCGACGGCGCGGTCTTCCTCGACAAGCCGCCCTTGGTCTACTGGGTGACCGCCGCCTCGCTGACGCTCTGGGGACGGAGCGAGACGGGGGCGCGCTTCGGGCAGCTCCTGTTCGCGACCGGAGTTCTGCTCGTGACGCGGCGCATCGGCATCCTGCTGTGGGACCGCCGGCGAGCCGGCAGCGCGCTTCTGGCGCTCGCTTCGTCGCTTCTCTTCTTCGCCTCCAGCCATATCCTGACCCTGGACATGGGGCTGGCGTTCTTCGTGTCGCTCGCCCTTCTTTGTTTCCTGAAGGGGTACCGCTCCGGAGAGTCCGGTGCGCCCGCGTACCTCGGCATGTTCGCCGCCGCCGGCGGGGCGGTGCTGACCAAAGGCCCGATCGGCGCGGTCCTGCCGGCCCTGACCGTCGCCTGCTTCCTCATTCCCAGGGGCGAGTGGCGGCGCGCCCGGGAGTTTCCCTGGCTGCGCGGCGTCCTGCTGTTCGCGGCGATCGTCGCGCCCTGGTTCGTCGCGGTGTCGGCAGCCAATCCGGAGTTCGTGCGCTACTTCTTCGTGCACGAGCACCTGGAGAGGTTCGCCACGGGCGTGCACCGGCACGGCGGAGCGTGGTGGTACTACCTCGCGGTGCTGGGCGCGGGGCTGATGCCCTGGAGCCTCCTGCTGCCGGCCCACCTGGTCCGCTATCGCTCCGAACTCCGGCGTCTCACCGGTGACCTGAGCGCCGAGGCCCCCGCGTTTCTGTGGGCCTGGCTGGCGCCGGGTCTGGTGCTCTTCAGCCTGTCGCAGTCCAAGCTGCCGTTCTATGTCGTGCCGCTGCTCCCCGCGGCCGCCCTGCTCCTGGCCCCGATGATCGAGCGCGCCCAGATGGACGCGGCCCGCCGCCCGACGCTCCTGTGGCCCTCCTCCATCCTGCTGATCGGCGCGTTCGGCTGGGTCGTGCTCCGGCACGGCAGCGAGGAATGGACGTTCCTGCGGCGCGCCGGGATCGGCTGGCCGCTCGTGGCCTCGGTGGCGGTCCTCGCCGGCGGCGCGGTGCTCCTGGGCTACACGCTGGCGCGCAACGGACGCCGCGTCGGCGCGCTCCTGACCACCACCTTCCTGTGGATGGCGGCCTGCTATTCGATCTTCGCGGTCATCGGCCGCAGTGGGTTCCTGAACCACACCCGTCGGTTCGCGAGCGTCCTGGCCGCCGAGGCGCTCGCCTCCGAGCCGGTGTACGCCTACCGCTGCTATCTGCGCGGTCTGCCGTTCTATCTGAACGAGACCGTCGGGCTGGTTTCGCCGCACACGGACGACCTGAGGCTCGCCAAGGTCACCCGCCACGACGCGGCCACCTTCCGCGAGGAGAGCGATCTCGTGGCCGACTTCCAGGGCGCGGGCCGGGTGTTCGTGGTCTCGCGGCGCCGTGACCTCCAGGAGCTGCAGCGCCGCGTGGCGCGCCCGCTGTTCATCCTGGAGCGATCGCTGGATCACGACCTGGTCAGCAATCATCTCGGCGCCGGCTCGTCGCGGAGGCTGCGGGATCTCCTGGAGACCGGTGGCGCCGGCCTGGAGGCCGATCTCGAGCGGGCCGCCAGGCTCGTCCCCGGCGGCAAGGTGACGATGATCGCGATCGCGCTGGTCGCCGGGCGGCCGATCGTCGTCCTGAGCATGCAGAGCGCCGGGGCCGCACATGAGGTGAGCTTCCCCATCGGGCGGCCAGCGGACGCCACGGTCGAGACCGGTGACCGGGGTTGCGACGAGGAGGAGGACCGCACGGTCTGCCTCCTCCGGCTGGCGACCTCGTCGCTCCAGGCGGCCGAGGCCGGACGCCTGCTGCGGACCTGCATCGGGGGATAAAAAAAGGACGCGACCGCGAGGCCGCGTCCCCCGTTCCGTTTCTTACGAGAGTCTTACTTCGACGAAGCCTTGCTGGCGGACGGCTTCGCGATCCGGATCTGCATGGCGACCATCTTGCCTTCCTTCTCGGTGTAGTGAATGGTCGCCGAGTCGCCCGACTTCAGATCATCCAGCTTGCCCGGCTTCCCTGCCACCGTCACCTTCCCCTTCGCGTCGAAGTTGAAGGTGAGCTCCTTCGCCTCTCCGCCGCCCTTCACGTTCTCTTTGATCGTGAACGTGTTGTTGGTGGCGTCCACGCTCACCACCTCGCCGACCACCGTGTGGCTGGCCGACTTCGAGGTGGCCTTGGGCGCGGCCATCGACAGCGTGGCGAGACCAAGGACGCATACGGCAGCAAGACCCAGAACGAGCAGTTTGCGCATTATGGTACCTCCTCGCTCAAAGCATGAGCAACTTCGGTGCCAGCCGCGCCGAGGGGGCTCCGTCCGTCGCGCAAGCGGCTCACGATGTGCCACTTGGAGACTTCGAGCCGGCTCGGAGCGAGGGTGTCGATCGGTCCGGAAAAGCGGCCGCCGCTTAACCATCCGGGGCGGCGGCTGCACCATTTGGTGCGGACTCGGATGACCGTTGCTCCTCGTCACGACCGCTTCCGTCGTCATCGGCGGTCGAGGGATGGTTCAGACCGAACTTCTTCAGCCGGTACTGGAAGGTGCGCCGGGTCATCCCGAGGAGGCGGGCCGCCGCGGAGATCGACCTCCCTTTCTGCAGCGCCTGCTCGAGGAGCTGCTTCTCCAGGGCCTCGAACGAGATGCCGGCATCCGGCATCTCGATCGCCAGGACCGCCGGGTCTTCCTTCTGGCGCACCTCCTGGGGCAAATCCTCGATGCCGATCGTGGGGCCCTCGGCCAGAAGGACCGCTCGCTCGATCGTCGACTCGAGCTGCCTGACGTTCCCGGGCCAGTGGTACCGCATGAGGATCGCCAGCGCCCGGTCGTCGATCGTCCGGATCGTCTTGCCGGCGCCGGCCGCGTGGCGGGCGATGAAATGATCCACCAGCCGTGGAACGTCGGTGAGACGCTCGCGCAGCGGCGGCAGCTGGATGGTCAGGACGTTCAGACGGTAGTAGAGATCCTCGCGGAACTTCCCTTCCTGCATGAGACGGGTGAGGTTCTTGTTCGTCGCGGCGACGATCCGCACGTCGACGCGCAGCGAGTCGTTGCTGCCGACCCGCCGGATCTCCTTCTGCTGGAGCGCCCGCAGGATCTTCGCCTGCATCGCCGTTCCGAGATCGCCGATCTCGTCCAGGAACAGGGTGCTGCCCGAGGCCTCCTCGAACAGCCCGATCTTGCGCGCGATGGCTCCCGTGAACGCCCCCTTCTCGTGGCCGAACAGCTCGCTCTCCAGGAGCGGCTCGGGCAGGGCGGCGCAGTTGATGGCGAGGAACGGGCGGGCGTGGCGCGGCGAGTTGTAGTGGATGGCGCGCGCAATCAGCTCCTTGCCCGTCCCCGACTCGCCGTAGACGAGCGCCGTCGACGCGCTCGGGGCGATCTTCATCACCAGCCGGAAGACATCCTGCATCTTGCCGTGATCGCCGATGATGTTGGCCAGCGAGAAGCGATCGACCAGCTGCTGCTGCAGCGCCTGGTTCTCGCGCAGCAGGCGCGCCTTCTCCATCGCCCGGCGCACCGCCAGGACGACGGTGTCGCGCACCAGCGGCTTGGTGAGGTAGTCGAAGGCACCCTTTTTCATCGCCTCGACGGCGGTGTCGACTGTGCCGTGGGCGGTCATGAAGATCACGCAGGTGTGCGGCGCGCTGCGGAGGACTTCGTCGAGCAGCCCGATGCCGTCCATCCCCGGCAGCTTGAGGTCGGTCAGGATGACCGCCGGCGGGGCGTCGCGCAGCACCGCCAGGGCCGCTTCGGCGGTCGTCTCGGTGTCGACGTCGAAGCCCTCGCGCCCCAGGATCGCCTTCAGGATGTCGAGCTGGCGGGCCTCGTCGTCCACGACCAGCACGCGCGCCGCGTCCATGATCAGGCTCCCGCGTCCCGGCCGCCACTCCCGCTTCGCATCATGCCGCGCTCAGCGACTCCGTGGCGCCCTTGGGACCGCCCAGCGGCAGGTCGATGCGGAAGGTCGTTCCACGCCCGGGGGCGCTGTCGACCTTGATCTCCCCCCCGTGGTCCTGGACGATCCGCTGGGTGATCGCCAGGCCGAGGCCGACACCCGCCTCGCGCGTCGAGAAATAGGGGTCGAAGATGCGCTCCAGGTCGGCCGGGGCGATCCCGCAGCCGGTGTCTCGGAACACGACCGACAGCACCGGATCGCCCGCAGCGTCGCTCGACGCTTCCGCCTCCACGGTCAGGGAGCCTCCGGCGGGCGTCGACTGGATGGCGTTGATCGCCACGTTCAGGAAGCAGGTCCTCAGCCCTTCCGGGTCGGCCCGGACGACCGGGAGATCCGGCGGGAGGCATCGCGCGATCGTGACCCGCTGGTCCCGCGCCTTCGCCTCGGTCAGCGACAGGACCTCGTCGACGATCTCGTCCACCCGGCAGGCGCGCAGCGCCAGCCGCGGCGGGCGGCCGTAGCTGAGGAAATCGCTGACCATCCGGTTCAGCCGGTTCAGCTCGTGGCGCACCGAGGCGATGATCCTCTGGTACTCCCCGTCGCGCGCTTCGTCCGCCGGGCTGTATTCCGTCCCCAGGTGATCGATGCTCAGGCTGATCAGGTTCAGCGGGTTGCGGATCTCGTGGGCCACCGCCGAGGCCAGACCGGCGACGGCGGACGCGCGCTCGGCGCGCCGCAGCCGCGACTCGAGCGCCCTCTGCTCGAGGAGCTTCTCGACCATCGTGTTGAACGTCGCGCCCAGGCGCCCCACCTCGTCCCGGCGGGTGGTGCGGACGCGGGCGGACAGATCGCCTTCCGCGACCCGGCCCGCCGCCCTGGCGAGCTGATCCAGCGAGCGCGTCACGCCGAACGAGAGACCCACCACGCCCGCCATCCCGACCAGGAACACGATCCCGGTGGCCAGGAGGCGCCGCGTCAGGGCGTCGTGGATGATCTGCTGGAAGTCGTCCAGGAGGAGGTGCAGGCGCACGTAGCCGCGCTTCTCGTTGTCCACGATGATCGGGATGTCGAGCGTGTACGGCTTCTTGCCTTCGAACTCGGTATCGTCGTCCTCCAGCGTCCCGGTGATGATCACGTGCTCGCCGTGCCGGGGCAGGCGCGCCGACCGGAGCGTCTTGCCGATCTTCGACAGGTTGGACGACGCCACCACCTGTTTCTCGTTGCTGAGGATCGAGATCTCCTTGACCCCCTTGCTCGACAGGCGCTGCACGTAGTCGCTCAGCAGCTTGTCGTCGCTCATCCCCTTGGACGTGAGCTGCTGCACGCTGATCTGCAGGGCCTTCGAGAGCGACTCGGTCTGTCCCTGGATCTCGTCGAGCAGCTCCACCTCGAAGTGCGAGTACAGCAGGAAGGAGCTCGTGAGGGTCAGGAGCATCATCACCAGGACGATCAGGAGCAGCCTGGTGCCGATCGTCAGCCCGCGGAAGGGATTGGTCATCGGCGTCTCCCGGGCCCCGGCCCGGGTCCTGCGATCCTAGCACAGCGTTCCGGGCGGGACCTCCCGGCCGGCGCGGGTTGCGCGGGCGCCGCGGCGCCTCAGTAGGTCAGGAAGGCGCCGCCGATCAGCTCGCTGTCGGGAGCGCCGTCCTTGAGCGGGATGGCCACCGCGCCGCGCCAGCCGCCGCGCCCGCGCCGGCCGCGCGACTGCACGCCGAGCGTCAGGCGTCCGTCATCGGCGGCCCCTTCGATCCGGTTCGTCTCGTAGGAGCCCTCGATCACGATGGTCAGCCGCGCCGAGGCGGGCAGCAGGATGCCGCCGCCGAGCAGCAGGGTGTCGTTGGTGTGCGGCAGCGGCGCCTTGGGATCCCCGTTGAACCGGAAGCCGGCGTTGGCGGTGATCGACACCGCCTCGAGATCGGCGCGCCAGGCGGCGAACAGCTCCGCGTCACGCGCTCCGGTGCCCAGACCCTTGTCCTCGTCGGCGGTCGGAAGCTTCAGCAGCGCCCCCGCGGCCGTCCTGGACCTGCCCCCCGGGAAGCGATACTTGGCGTACAGATCGAGGTCGGACAGGCCCGAACCGTTCGGGCCGGTGTCCGGCCGGACGTCGGTCCAGCCGAAGCGCAGCCCGGCCTCCACGTCCTTGACCACCCTGAACGCGACGAGCGGACCGATGAAGTGCGCCTTCCCGTCCGGGAGATTCTCGTAGCGGTACTGCACCTCCGCCCACCCTCCGGTGGAGACCGCCGCATCCTCGACGAAGCGCTGGAACAGGCGACGATCGTTCCGGTCCCCGAGGTTCTTCCTGGCGTACGCAGCGCCCGGCGGGCCTCCTTCCGGGGGCGCGGCCGGCTGCTCCTGGCCGAGGGCCGGGACCGCCGCGGCCCGCAGAAGAACGACGAGGAGGGCGACGATGACGGAACGGTGATCGGGCATCCGCTGACCTCCCAGGAGCAGACCTCGTGAACTGCGGGGGTATCCTAGCCGACCCGTCAGCATACCGCCAGTTGCGCGCGCCCGTTTTCCGTCGTACTGGAGTAAGCATATGAACATCGGGACCCAGGCGATGGCGCGCCGGCCCCAGGTCTGGGCCGTCGGCGGCGGCAAGGGCGGGACCGGCAAGTCGCTGGTGGCGGCGAGCCTCGGGATCCACCTCGCCCAGATGGGGCGCCGCGTGATCCTGGTGGACGGGGATCTCGGGGCGCCGAACCTGCACACCGTCCTCGGCATGAGCCCGCCGCCCCTCGCCCTCAGCGATTTCATCAAGCGACGCTTCGATTCGATCGAGACGGTCGTGTTCGAGACCGGCGTGGCGCGGCTGTCCTTGATCAGCGGGGCCCGCAACAGCCTGGACGTCGAAAGCCTGAAGCACTTCCAGAAGACCCGGCTCCTGCGCGTCCTCCTCGGGCTGCCGGCCGACGTGGTGCTGCTCGACCTGGGCGCCGGCACCTCGCTGAACGTCCTCGATCTGTTCTCCCTGGCCGACCGCGGGCTCCTGGTGATTCTCCCCGAGCCGACCTCCGTCGAGAACTGCTACCGCTTCCTCCGGGCCGCCTTCCTCCGGCGGCTGTATCATCTCGGGCGGACGCTGGGCCACCAGCCGATCATCGACCTGGTGATGGAGCACCGCGACCAGGCGGACGACGGCCGGCCGTACGAGATCATCGAGGAGATCGCGCGCGTCGATTCCTGCGTCGCGGCCACGCTCGCCAGCCACGTCGAGACCTTCCTGCCGCACCTGGTGATCAACCAGGTGCGCGCGCACGAGGACGAGCGGCTGGGGGAATCGATGGAATGGATCGCGAATCGCTTCATCCGGATCCCGATGCGCTTCGCCGGAGCGATCCCGTACGATCCGACCCTGGTGCAGTGCGTCAAGACGCGGCGGGCGTATCTGTCCGAGTACCCCCGTACGCGCACCGCCGAGATGCTGCGCGCCGTCGCCGAGTCGTTCGCGCTGCCCCGCACCGGTCCGGTCGTCGAGACGGGGCTGCGCACCCCCGAGCGCGACGCGCTCCGCGCCCTCGACCTGAGCCCCGGCGCGATGCAGGAGGAGATCCTGACGGCCTACATGCGCCTGCGCCGCACCCTGCGCTCCGACTCCCCCGCTCTCGCGTCCCTCGACTGCGAGGCCGAGCGCCGGGCCACGGTCGTCGCCATCGAAGAGGCATACCGATCGCTGTCGCGCCGCGTCGCCGAGCCCGCCAACCTCCGGCGCGCTCCGGCGCGCGGCGTCGCCCCCCAGCTCTAGACCAGACCGGCCGCGCGGGACCTATCGGGCGATCAGACCGGAGCTCCAGTTGAGGACGACCGTGATGGCGGCGGCGCTCCCGACCGGTCCGACCGGGGCGGCGAGGAGGAAACGCTTGCCATCGGGCATCGCCGCGTACCGGACGATCGAGCTCAGGCGCGACATCTCGATCTTGAAGACCGTTTCCGGCAGGCCCGCGTCGATGGTCGATCCATGGGTATCGATGGTCACCGACTTCAGCGTCCCGTCCAGCTCCATGTAGAACAGCTCCCTGCCGTCCTGCCTCCACACCGGCTGAGCGCCGCCGTTGTTGGAGATCTGCCACTTTCCCCCCGGATGGGGAAAGGTCTGGACGTAGACCTCCGACCTTCCCGACTCGTCCGAGTCATAGGCGAGCCAGCGGCTGTCGGGCGATATCCTCGCGTGCGATTCGTTGAATTGGGTCTGCAGATACGGACGAGGCGTTCGATCGCCCCCCAGAGGCAGGACCCAGATGTCGTTCGTCGAGGTCGGGGTGTTCGTGGCATAGGCCAGGTATTTCCCGTCCCTGGAGGCGTCGAGGGAGGTGACCGGCCGATCGAGCTTCGCGAGCAGCTCGCCCGCGGACGCGCCGTCGGACGCTTTCGCATCGATCCCGTTCCCTCCCTCGGGGCCGACGGCGTAGAAGATCCGGCGCCCGTCGGATGACCACGCCGGCATCCGCTCGCTTCCCGCTTCGAAGGTGCGCCGGGAGCCGGTGCCGCGGGTCAGGTCGATGACCCAGATGTCGTAGGTGACCGAGTTCGGCTCCGCCCGATCGATCGCCAGGCGGGTTCCGTCGAGCGAGAGGGCCGGGTCCCCGATGTCGCCGAGCGGTCCGAAGCGCCCCAGCGGTCGTCCGTCGCGATCGAAAAGACCGACCTGCCTCTCCAGGTCGGCGCCGTTCTTGTACGCCAGCATTCCGGTTTCGGACACGGTGAAGGCGGCATACAGCGTGTCCGTGTTCCGGCTCACCTCTTCGACGACCGGCATCGGGTCGCCGGTGGTCTCGAGGCGGTCCGGATCGAACGGCTGCGCCAGGAGGGCGCCGCCGCGCAGAAACAGGAGGTATCCGGGCGCGGCGTACGACGCGCCCGAATCGGCCCCGATCAGGCGCCTGGCGTCGGTGGAGCCTAGAGCCGCGGTCCAGATCCAGGCGGCGTCCCGGCCCGCGCCGACGGCGAGGTAGGTGAAATGCCGCCCGTCGGGCAGGAAGGACGGCCACTGGTGCCCGCCGGGCTCGCGGGTGAGATCGGGATGCGTCACCGCCGTCGGCTCGCCGCCCGAGGACACGACGCGCATGAGACCGGCTCCGGAGGCCGGCGAGAAGAGGATCGTGCCGTCCCGGCCCCACGATCCGCCGCGGCCGTCGGCCGCGTCGCAGACCGTCAGAGGCGGGCCGCCGGCGATGTCGAGGCGTTTCAGCTTCCCCCCCGCGAAGAAGCCGACCGACCGGCTGTCGGGCGACCAGAAGGGAAACGACGGGTTGCCCGTGTCCGTCCCCGTCAGAGGCCGCATGTCCAGGGAATCGACCGAGCGCAGGACCAGGCGCCCGACGCCGTCGGCGCCGCTCGAGTAGAAGACGATGTGACGTCCGTCGGGGGACAGCGCCATCGAGTTCCAGGGGCGCCAGGGTACGGCATCG
>CAYLND010000133.1:0-10109 GCA_964384905.1 uncultured Acidobacteriota bacterium | reverse complement strand
GTGCGCCTGCATCCGCAGCCGATCGCCGAGCACCGCGCCGCCGCTGAACGGGCTGGTCGGATCGACGGCGATCACGCCAATCGACGGGCGGAACTGGCTCTGCGCGCTCTGCGTTCTAAGTACCGCGACCAGCCGATCGACGAGCGTGCTCTTGCCGGCACCTGGTGGCGGCGTGACGCCGACGAGATACGCGCGCCCGGTGCTGGGAAAAATCGCGCGGATCAGATCGGCGCTGGCCGGCGCTTCGTCCTCGATGAGCGAGATGGCGCGCGCGATGGCGCGTGGATCGCCGGCGAGGACCCGGTCGGCCAGGCTCGAAGCGGCGGTCACGCGCGGGACAGGAGGCGCCGCGCGATCACCAGGCGCTGGATCTCGCTCGTGCCCTCGCCGATGGTCCTTAGCCTGACGTCGCGGAAAAATTTCCCGGGGGCGGCAAAGGGCAACGACGGGACAAAGACTCGTCTGAAGGCGGCCGAGCGCGAGCGCCAGCAGGTCGTCCAGGAGTGCCGCGGCCGGGCGCAGGAGATCTTCGAGCGCGCCGCCGTGCAGCGCACCCTCTCGGACCGCAGCGGCCGTTTCGAGTTCGCCGGCGTGGAGGCGGGACGCTACGCGATCGTCGCCCTGGAGCCGTCGGGGGACAAGCCGCGCTCGTGGTCGTTCGACTGCCGGATCGAGGGGACCGAATCCCGCGTGCTCGATCCGTCGGTCGATCGGGCCGGGTTCGAGGCCGACTGGGGATTGAGGTGAGTCACAGCCTCAGCCTGACGATCGTCACGCCGGCGCCACCCTGGTCCGCCGGGGCGGCCGCGAAGGTTTCGACGTGCGGATGTCTTCCGAGCAGCTCCGCGATCGCTCGCTTCAGGCGCCCTGATCCGGTGCCGTGTACGACACGTACGGGGCTGAGACCCTCCAGATAGACGTCGTCGAGGTACTTGTCGACCAGCGCCAGGGCTTCTTCGACCGTCCGGCCGAGGAGGCGAATCTCCGATGGCGACGCCTCGACGGACGCGCGCTGCAGGCTCACGCCCGGCGGAAGGCGCGGTCCCGCGGACGACATCTCCGGGGCCTCGGTCCGGCAGTCGGCGATCGACACCGTCATCCGCTTGCCGCGGACGACCACGACCACGCGCTCGCCACGCACCGCTTCCACGGTTCCCCGCACGCCCAGCCCCTGGATCCACACGGCGCTGCCGGGGGCGACCTCCCGGCGCGGAGCGACGTCCGGCCCGTCGCCTGCCGCGCGGCGGATCAGAGCGCGCGCCTGCTGCCGCAGCGCGGCGGCCGCTTTCATCTCCTGCCGTTGCAGCGCGAGCGCCAGGCTCCTGTCCTTGATGGCGGCGAGGTAGCGCTCGCCCTCCTCGCGCATCGAGCGCAGCGCCGTCTCGATCTCCGTCTGCAGCGCCAGGCGCCGCCGCTCCTCCCGCTCCCTGAACTCCGCCACGAGGGCGGACCGCTCCGTCGCGAGCCGCTCCTGCTCCCGCCGGGCCTCCCGCAGGCGCTCCTCCGCTTCGGTCGACATCGCCTGGAGCCGCGCCAGATACGCGGCGATCTGGTCTCCCGACCGGCCCCTCCGGGCGCGCGCGGCCTGCAGGATCTCGGGTGGGAGCCCGAGACGCTCCGCGATCTCCAGACCGCCGCTCCTTCCGGGGATCCCCGGAAGCAGCCGGTAGGTCGGCGTGGAGGTCGCCTCGTCAAACTGCATCGCGGCGTTGGCGCAGCCCGCGGTCGTGGCCGCATACGCCTTCAAGGCCTCCAGATGGGTGGTGGCGATCACCAGAGCGCCGCGGGTGCGCAGATCGTCGATGATGGCGGTGGCCAGCGCCACCCCGTCCTCGGGATCGGTTCCCGTGCCCACCTCGTCCAGGAGGACCAGGGCGGGTGCGCGCAGCCGTCTCGTGATCCCGGCGATGTTCGTCATGCGCGCCGAGAACGTGCTCAGACGATCGGTGATCGACTGGCGATCGCCGATATCGATGAAGACGCCGCGGAACACCGGCAGGAGGGCCCTGTCGGCGGGCACCGGGATCCCCGACTGGAACATGAGCGCCATCAGACCCGCCGTCTTCAGAGCGACCGTCTTGCCTCCCGTGTTCGGCCCGCTGATCGCGACGAGCCGCGTGCCCGGGGCGACCTCCAGATCCAGAGGCGTGATCGGGAGCCCTTTCGAGCCCAGGGCGATCTCGACCAGCGGGTGGCGCGCCGCCGCGAGCCGTATCTCCTCCCGCTCCGAGCGCTCCGCGGGTCGAGCGCGCATCCGTCGGCCCAGGCGGGCCTTGGCCGACAGGGTGTCGAGACGACCGATGCCGGCCTGGAGACCGCGCAGCTCCGGCAGACGCCCGCGCAGAAGATCGCTGTATTCCTGCAGAAGGCGCTGGACCTCCGCCGCCTCCTGGTCCCTCAAGGTGACGATCTCGTTGTTCAGGTCGACCGTCTCGATCGGCTCGACGTAGACCGTGGCGCCGCTTCCCGAGACCCCGTGCACGATGCCCGGGACGGCGCCCCGCGACTCGGAGCGGATCGGAATGACGTGCCGGTCGCTGCGGATCGAGATGAACGTGTCCTGAAGCGCGCGGGTCACCTCGGCCCGCCCGACGATGGCGGCGAGAGCCGCGTCGAGGCGCTCGTTCCGCCGGCGGATTTCGAGGCGCACCGCGTGCAGCTCGTCGCTGGCCTGGTCCTCCAGCTCGCCGGTCGTGGCCACCTTCCCGTCCAGGAAGCGCACCAGATTCCCGAGATCAGGAAACCCCCCGCCGATCTCCCACAATCGAGGGCACTCGGCGCGCGTCTCCGCGAGAGCCGACTTGAGAGCGCGGCCCGCTTTCATGAGAGTGACGAGGTCGAAGACCTCGAGCGGCGCCAGGACGGCGCCCTCGATCTCCAGACGAGCCAAGAGGGGTGAGGCGTCCGGGACGTCGCCGAACGGGAGCAGGCCGAGCCGCTCGATGCGGCGCGCCATCTCGGTCGTGAGCTGGTTCTCGCGATCGACCCCGTCGGTTTCGTAGGCCGGCGTCACTTCGAGAGCCCGCGCCGCTCCGATCGGGGTGGCTGTCTCTCCCGCGAGCAGGCGCAGAATCTCGTCGAACTCGAGCTCCTGCAGTGTCGTGTCGGCCACTTCGGTCACCAGATTTTGTATTTTGGTCTTGACAGGGCCCTATATCTTGGGTACAGTGGCCCTACACGGGTCGGCGTAGCCAGGGAAATCTGCTGGACGAGTCGGAGAGACTATGAGATTCCCGGAACTGCCCGCCTTCCAGAAGTTGACCACGTACTGGAGCACCACCCACGAACTTCCCCACACCCTCGCTGGGGGCGTGAGCTCCCAGTTCTGCGTTCGTCAACCTCGGTAGCCGAAGCACGGGCAGTTCCGGGAAACGCAGCCACTGCGCCCGCGGGGGCCTTCATGGACCGGGGCCCCGCCACGAAGTATAATTCCGCCCTCCATGGCTCTCGTCTTAGAGCGCAATCTAGCACACAAGCGCCGCTGGAGTGGAGTGGGCGCCGCCACGTGTGCGCTGTCGGTGGGGCTGAGCCTTCTGCCTGCCACACATGCTCCTGGGGGAACCCGGGATGGCACGCCATCCTCGACCCCGGTCGAGGGCCAGCCCGTGCCGCCGCCGGTCCGCCCGCTGGAGATCCAGGCGCCGCCGATGCCGGCGGCCCCGGCTCCGGGGAAAGGTCGGCTGGCGTGGGTGATCGCCGGAAACCGACGCTGGTGCACCTATCCCGACGATCGCCTCATCAAGCCGCCTGAGAGGCCGAGCCTGACCGAGGACACTAAGAAGGACGAGGTCTTCACGTTCGGGTACAGGTTCTCGATCTCGGCCGTGAAGAGGGGCAACGCGGTCTCCCCGCTGATGTTGTTCGAGTCCCCCGTCTACCGCACGGCCGAATGGCGCCTGGCCTCGAAGATGGGGTTGAGCACCGCCCCGGGGGTGACAGGCCCCAAGGTGGGCGCTCCCGGGCAGCAGGCGGTGAGGCCGGGCCCGAGCACCAGGGGATACAATGCGCGCGTGCCGTTCTGGAACGAGGCGTACCGGTGCGTGACACTTCCTGCGGAGATGGATTTCGACCTCGACCCCGGAACCTATGACGTCTACATCGCCTTCGATCTCCTCAATCGGGAGGGGGGCTGGGCGCACCGCATGAACAGCTTCGTCACCGACGTTCCGATCGAGGCCGCGCGTCGCACCCGTCTCGACGGCACGATCAACACGGGCACCGGGGTCCAGCGGCAGGTGGAGCTCGAGGGGTCGACGGTCGAGCCCGAGCGCGACCCCGCGGCGGTCACCGGTCCTTGACGGGTCGTCGCCGGATCCTGATCCTCGGTCCTCTCCTGGTCCTTCTCCTCTACCTTCCGGCGGTACGCTGCGGATTCGTGTTCGACGATCGGGGCGTCATCGACGCCGACCCGCTGATGCACGACATCCGGAACCTCCCGCGCCTGCTCGTCTCCCCGTATTGGAACGCACCGCGTCACGAGCGCACGCTGTATCGCCCGCTGACGAGCGTGTCCTTCGCAGTCGACCGGGCCGTGTTCGGGATGAGACCTTCCGGGTTCCATGCGGTCAATCTCCTGTGGCACGCGCTCGCGACGCTTCTGGTCACGCGGCTGGCGCTCCTGGCACTGTCCGGGAACGAGGCGGGCGCGGCCCTCGCCGGGGCGCTGTTCGCGGCGCACCCCGTGCACGTGGAGGCGGTTGCCGGAATCGTCGGCCGTGCCGAGATCCTCGCCGCCATCGGCGTCCTCGGCGCCATCCTCTGTCATCATCGGGCGCAGGCAGCTCCTCCGGCCAGGACCGGCGTCTGGATCGCGGGGGCCTGGCTCGCCTGTTTTCTGGGCCTGCTCGCCAAAGAATCGGCGATCGCCGCCCCCGTTCTCTGCCTGCTCGCCCAGGTGGCCTGGCCCGCGCCCCCCTCGCCGACCCTGCGCCGCCGGCGCCTCGCGCTCTACGCCGGGTACGTCGGCGCCGCGCTGGCGTACCTGGGCGCCCGGAACGCGGTCCTCGGCGCTCTGGGTGTCGGCGCCGCCATTCCGTTCGTCGACAACCCCGCGGCGTCCGCTGGAGCGCTCGAGGGCCGTCTGACCGGCGTGGGAACTCTGGTGCGCTACTCCCGTCTTCTGCTGTGGCCGGTGCGACTGTCGGCCGACTACTCGTATGACCAAATCCCGATCATCCATTCGGCGCTGGACCCTCGCGCCCTCGGTGGGTTTCTGCTGATCGGCGGAACAGTGGCGGGCGGTCTCCGGCTCCTGCGCCGCGCCCCGGCCTGCGGGTTCGCGTTTCTGTTCATGGCGGCCAGCGCAGGGCTCACCACGAACATCGTCCTGTTCATCGGCACGCTCCTGGCGGAGCGCCTCAGGTATCTTCCGAGCGTGGGCCTCTGTCTGCTCGCCGGCTGGGCGGTCGCCCGGCCGACGAGACCCGCGGCCCGCAGGATGGCGCGGCTCCTGGCGGCGCTGGTCGTCCTCCTGATGGCGGGGCGGACGTGGGCGCGCATCCCTGACTGGACGGACGATCGGGCACTGTACACCGCCGCGGCGCGGGTCTCGCCCCGGTGCGCCCGCATCCGGTACAACCTCGGCAACGCGTATCTCAAGGGCGCGCGGTACGAGGAGGCGGCCGACCAGTATCGCGTCGCGCTCTCGATCTATCCAGGTTTCCGCGACGCCCGCGTCAATCTGGGGATGGCCCTGATCCAGGAGCGCCGGGCGCAGGAGGGTCTCGAGCTGCTCCAGATCGCGGCGCGCCAGGCTCCCGGCGACCCGGACATCGCCGTGAACATGGGGACGGCATACAAGGCCCTCGGAGATCTCGAGCGCGCCGAGGCGGAGTTCCGGCGCGCCCTGGAGCTCGATCCGAGCTCGGCCCGGGCCTGGAACAATCTCGGTTCGATCGAGCTGCCCCGGGGCCGCATCGAGGCCGCCATCGACGATCTGACGAGGGCGGTGCGTCTGGATCAGGACGTGGCGATCTTCCGGATCAACCTGGCGGACGCCCTCAACGCCGCCTCGCGACCGCGCGAGGCCGCCGACCAGTTCGAGGCGGCCTACCGTCTGGACCCGGACCTGCCCGAGGCGCATCGCGGGCTGGGGGAGGTGGCCCTGGGGCGCGGCGATCGCGACGCCGCGGAGCGCGAGTTCCGCGTCGCCGCCTCGGCCGGAGAGCCCTCCGCCCGGGCGACCAATTTTCTGGGATACGTCCTGGCTCTCAAGGGACAGTTCCAGGAAGCGGCCAGGCAGTACGAGCGCGCCATCGCGCTCGACCCGGGTCTGGCGGACGCGCATCGCAGTTTGGGAATGATCTACGCACAGCAGCTCAAGGATCCCGGACGCGCCGTCGATCACCTCAAGACATCGCTGCGGATCGATCCGGGACAGGGCGGAGCCGACGAGCTGCGGCGGATGATCGCCGCTCTCGAGTCGCGGGGCGGAGGGTAGTGGTCTAGCGGCCCGAGGTCTTGCTGGGCGCGGCGACCTTGCGTGGACGAGCGCCGGGCGACCCCGAGGCGAGCTCCTCCAGGATCGCCTTCTTGAATCCCTCGAAGGACCGATCCGGGTTCTGGTACCGCTTGCCGTCGATGAACAGGGTCGGCGTGCCGAGGACCCGCGCGTTCGCGCCGTCGGTCAGCTCCTTCTGGAGCTGCGGCTCCAGCGTGCCCGACTGCATCGCCTTCTCGAACTCCGCCATGTTCAGACCGACCTCTCGGGCCCATTTCTTGATGTTGTCTTCGGTGATGGTGCTGGAATTCTCGAACAGCTTGTCGTGCAGGAGCCAGAACTTGCCCTGTGCGTGCGCCGCCATCGACGCGACCGCGGCCTGCCGGGAGTACTGGTGGATGTTGAGCGGGAACTGCTTGTAGACCAGCTTGACATCGTTCGGAAAGGCCTTCAGCACCTGGTCGAGGACGGGCTGCAGCTGTTTGCAGAAGGGGCACTGGAAGTCGGAGAACTCGACGATTTCGATCCGGGCATCCTTCGGCCCGCGGACCGGGCTGTTGGCGACGTCGATGGTGTAGGTCACGCCGGCGTCATCGGGCAGCTTGGCCTCGACGAACTCCTCGGTCTTCGCCTTCAGGATTCTCGCCACCTCGGGCTCGGGCTTCCCCTCGCGCAGAGCGTCGATGATGGTGCGGGCGAAGATCAGGCTGCGGCGGCAGGTCTCGTCGCTCGCGCGGCAGGCGGCGACGGTCATCTTACAGCGGCAATTGCATCCATTCGCGTTCATCAGCTTGAGGGCGGTCTTCTTCTGCGCGTCGGACATCCCCGCCCAATCGATCTCCTTGATCTTGGAGGGATCCGCGATGGGACCCTGCGTGTCGCCGATGGACGCCGACGGAAGGAGGAGCAGGACCGCGAATGCGGCCGCGAACGTGCCGAATGGATTGGGGCGCATGGAGGGTTGATTTTACGCGGGGATCCCCAAAAGTCAAGGCGGGCCGGGGCGCCGGGGGCGGATGCCGCTTGCGCCCTGTACGACGAACACTATATTGGCGTGGAGTCGGAGTGTGCCGGAAGGGGGAATGATCTTGGCCCAGCATCCCTGGATCGATCCCACGGAGCGCGTCAGCAACAAGACCCTGCGTCTCGCCCTGCGCTGGATGCTCATCCTGGCCACCGCCCTGATCCTGGCGCCGCCGGGCGGCCGCCCCCCGACCGCGTTCGAATTCGGCCTCGTGCTGGCGTTCGCGGCCAGCAACATCGCCCTGACCTACCTGCCGGTCTGGCAGGTCCGCAGCCGCAATCTGGATCATCTCATCCTGGTCGCCGACACCTTCCTCGTGTCGCTCGGGCTCTTCCGTGTCGGCGCCGAAGGCGGCGACTTGCCCTTGGCCTTCTTCCTGAACCTGCTCCTGGCGGCCCTGGGGACCGATCTGCCGCGGATCATGGCGGGCGCGACCCTGGTCTCGGGTTTCTATCTGTACCTGACGACTCGTCAAGGAAGCCAGGGTGTCGAGCTCACCGCCCTTCTGCTGCGCGTGCCCTTCCTCTATACGGCGGCGCTGTACTACGGTCAGATGGTCCATCAGGGCCGGGCCGAGCAGGCGCGCACGCGCGAGATCGAGCGGGAGCGCGCGGAGCTGAAGACCCTGCACGAAATCACCGCCGCCACGACCTCCACCCTGGATGTGCGCGAGGTCCTCTTCCTGATCGTCCAGCGCATCGCCCGGCTCGTTTCGGCGCGCCGGTGCTCGATCCTGACGGTGGACGAGGTCGCCGGCCGGTGCACCGTTCTGGCGAGCAGCGACGACCCCCGCGTCTCCGGCCTGGCCCTGGACATCGGAAAGTACCCGGAGATCCGCAAGGCGATGGAAACGCGAGAGGCGGTCGTGATCAACGACGTCTCGCGGGAGCCGTTGATGTCTCCCATGCAGGAGGCCCTGCAGAAGCTCGGCTTCCAGTCGATCATGGTCCTGCCGATCCTGCATCAGAACACGCTGCTCGGGATGCTGTTCCTGCGGGCGGCCCGCGTCGAGCGCCGGTTCACGGCGGACGAGATCACCGCCTGCCAGGTCGTCGCCGACGCCTCCGCCAATGCCATCAAGAACGCCATGCTCTACGAGCAGACGCGCTCGGACGCGCGCTCGCGACAGCAGGCGGCGGACAAGCTGCAGAAGATCCTGGACCAGTTCCCCGATCTCATCTACACGACCGATACCGAGGGCCGCTTCACCGAGGTCAGCCGCGGCGGGGAGGTCATGCTCGGCATGACGCGCTCCGAGGTGATCGGATCGAACTGTCTCGATCTGTACCCGGAGCCGGAGGCGCGCCAGCGGATCGAGCGGCTCCTCAAGGAGGCCCGGCCGCTGCAGGGTCTGGAGACGACCCTTCGTTCCCGCAGCGGCGAGGTGCGCGACGTGCTGGCGGCGGCCTCGCCCCTGCGTGACGAATCGGGGACGCCGTACGGCACCGTCGGGATCATCAAGGACATCTCGGATCTGAAGACCGCGCGCCGCTCGCTGCAGGTGACGGAGAAGCTGACGGCGATGGGTGAGCTGGTCAGCGGAGTCGCGCACGAGCTGAACAACCCCCTCACCGGGGTCCTGGGGTACGCCCAGCTGCTGATGGGTGGCGCGATGGATCCGCGGCAGCGCAAGTCGGTCGAGCGGATCTTCGAGTCCGCCCTGCGCTGCCAGAAGATCGTCCAGAACCTCCTGGCGTTCGCGCGGCGCTATCCATCGGAGAAACGCTATCTGGGAATGAACGGGATCATCGAGAAGACCCTCGATCTCAAATCGTACCAGCTCAAGGTGAACAACCTCCGAGTGGTCAAGAAGCTCGATTCCCTGATTCCGAAGACCATGCTCGACTTCAATCAGATGCAGCAGGTCCTGCTCAATCTCATCAACAACGCCCAGCACGCGATCGCCTCGCACCGCGGCCAGGGCTCCCTCACCCTCACCACCTCGGCCCGCGACGGGTTCATCCACCTCGAGGTCGCCGACGACGGCCCGGGAATGCCGCCGGAGGTCCTGAGCAAGATCTTCGACCCGTTCTTCACCACCAAGGCCGTCGGGGAGGGGACGGGGCTCGGGCTGTCGGTGACGTACGGCATCATCAAGGACCACGGCGGCCGGATCTGGGCGGACAGCCGCCCGGGCGAGGGAACCCGGGTCCATGTCGAGATTCCGGTGATCACCGACGCCGAACCCTCCGAGGAGGAACCGGTCGATTCCGACCGCCGCGAGGCCTCGAAGGGACGGGCCTTGAGCATCCTGGCGGTGGACGACGAAGGGGTCATCCTGGATCTGATCGTCGACGCGTTCGGCCGCGACGGACGCCACACCATCGACACGGCGGGAAGCGCCCGCGAGGCGCTGCAGAAGCTGGAGCGCCGCGCCTACGACGTTCTCCTTCTCGATCTCAAGATGCCGGAGATGGACGGCCAGCAGCTGTTCCAGGAGATCCGCAGGCGCTGGCCCGACGTGGCGCGCCGCGTGATCTTCGCCTCGGGGGACACGCTGCACCCGGATACGCGGCGCTTCCTCGACACGTCGGGCTGCCCGTGCGTCGACAAGCCGTTCAAGCTGGAACACCTCGCCGGAGCGATGCAGGCGATCGCCGGCGGGGCCGCGCCGCCCGCCGCGCGGGCGGCCCGCGGCTGATCGGT
>CAYLND010000132.1:0-10231 GCA_964384905.1 uncultured Acidobacteriota bacterium | reverse complement strand
CCGGCCGCCACCGCCGCGACGATGCGCTCCGCGGCCCGCGGGCCCAGATCGGCCTGGATCAGCGCCGTCTCGAGGGCGTCGCTCCAATCCGGTCCGGTGGCGCCCGACCGGAACAGCGTGCCGAGGCGCCCCAGGATCCCTTCCCGGGTCCGGCGCAGCCCCCGACGGAGTCGCTCGATCCGTCCGACGCCCTTGGGCGACTCCGGCGCCGTCATGTCCCTGCCGGCTTGTCCTTCCTGTCGAGCAGCTGCTGCGCCTCGGCCGCCTCGGGCGAGTCGGGGCCGAGGCTGACCACCTTGCGCAGCTCCTTGTCGGCCAGATCCTTCTGACCGGCCCGCGCGTAGGCGGTTCCCAGCCCGAGCATGCCGCGCAGATAATCCGGTTTCACGGCCAGCGATTTCTGGAAGCTGGCGATCGCCTCGGGGTACATGGCGCGCGCCAGATACAGGTGGCCGATGTTGAAATAGATCTTCTCCTGGGAGACGTACGACTTGTCGTTGAGAGCCGTCTGGAACTCGGAGAGGGCCTTGTCGTAATCCTTGGTCTCGCGGTAGACCAGGCCCAGGTGATTGTGGGCGTCCGTGTAGTAAGGGTTCAGTCGGATCGCCTTGCGGAACTCCTTCTCGGCCGGCTTGTACTCGCTCTGCTGGTAGTGGATGAACCCGAGATAATAGTGAGCCTCGGCATAGTCCGCGTCCAATTTGAGGGACTTCTCGAGAGAATCGATCGCCTCACGCGTACGCCCCTGCTCGTATTGCACCTGGGCCAGCCGGAAATATCGCTGTGCCTCGTCCCGCTTCGCCGATCGCGCCAGCGCCGGCAATCCGGGTGCAAGGCAAAAAAAGGCCACGGTGAGGACGAATGACACCGCCCGGGTGGGCACACGACGCGAACGCCGCAATCTCTCCTCGTTTCAATGCGCCGGCGGGCGTGCATTTCCACCCGGCCGCCGAGACGTAATCCTATCAAACGGAACGACTTTTGTAAATCATCGCGGCAGGAGGTGCCGCAGCCTTTCCAGGAGCCCGCGACGTCGTGGGCGGGAGGGAGCTTCCTGCACGTCGATCTCGCGGCCATCGAGGATCGCCTGCGGGTTGTCCTCCACCAGGCGGCGCGCCGCGCCCTCCCCGATCAACGAGGCCGCGGCCTGCACCGCCTCGGAGAGCACCGCCGGACGGTAGCGCACGTCATGAGCGTCGGAGGCGAGGACGTGAATGAGATTCCGTTCCAGAAGAGCGCGCGCGAAGTCGCGCGCCTTGTCGCCGAACCGGCCGGTGAGCGAGGCGCCGGTCACCTGGGTCAGCGCGCCGAGCCGGACGGAGGCGGCCACCCGCTCGATGTCGGCGAGGTAATAGGCCACCCGCTCCGGGTGCGCCATGAGGGGCGTGATGCCCAGGAGCCGGAGCTGGAAGATCGTCTCGTCGACCTGCATCGGCGACTGCTGGTACGGCAGCTCCAGGAGGATGTATCGGCTGCGGTCGCCGATGGTCATCAGCTCGTTCGCCCGGGACCGTCGGATGAGGTCGGCCGTGTAATACACCTCCGCCCCGGGCAGAAGCGTGACGCCCTCCGACTCGTCACCCCTCTGCGCCTCGCGCACCAGGGCGACCCGCTGCAGAATGATGTCGCGGGTATTGTCGTAGACCCCGGGCTTCATGTGGGGCGTGGCCACCACGACGCGCACCCCGTCTCGGTGAGCGATCCGCAGGAACTCCAGCGTCTCCTCGAGCTTCCGGGCCCCGTCGTCGATGCCCGGCAGCAGGTGATTGTGGAGATCGATCACGTCTCCTCCCTGACCGGCCGCGCCAGCAGGTCCGCCACCGCATCACGCGCCGGAACCGCTTCGAACAGCACCTGGTGGACCTTCTGGGCGATCGGGAGCTCGACGCCGTGGCGCCGTCCGAGAGCCACGGCGGCGCGCGTGGTCGCCACCCCCTCGGCCACCATGCGCATGTCCCGGAGCACGTCTTCCAGGCGACGACCGCGCCCCATCTCGATTCCGACCGATCGATTGCGGCTCAGCGACCCGGTGCAGGTGAGGATGAGATCGCCCGCGCCGGCCAGTCCGGCGAAGGTCGCGGCGCGGCCGCCCAGACAACCGCCGAGGCGCGCGATCTCCGCCAGACCGCGCGTGATCAACGCGGCGCGCGTGTTCGAGCCGAACTCCAGGCCCTCCGCGATGCCGGTCGCGAGGGCGACGACGTTCTTCAGCGCCCCGGCGATCTCCACACCGACGAGATCGGCGTTCCTGTAGACGCGCAGGTTGTCGTGCGACAGCTCGGTCTGCACGCGGCCGGCCGCCTCTGCGTCGGCCGACGCCACGACGACGGCGGTCGGATCGCCACGCGCGGTCTCGGCCGCGAAGCTCGGCCCCGACAAGACGGCCGCCCGCGCACCGAACTCGTGCCCCGCCTCCTGGGCCAGCACCTCCGAGAGACGCAGCAGACTGTCCTGCTCGATCCCCTTCGAGGCGATGACCAGGTCCGCCGAATCGCGCAAGTGCGCTGATGCCGATCGGTAGACGGGCCGGCTGGACTGCGCCGGCACCGCGAACAGCACGATGCGGGCCATACGCACCGCGTCCGCCAGACTCCCCGTCACTTCCAGATTCTCCGGGAAGCGATGGCCGGGCAGGTAGCCGGGGTTTTCGCGGGCGGCCTCCAAGGCCGCCGCCGCGTCGGCCCTCCGGGCCCAGAGAACGCACCGCCCGCCGGAGCGCGCCAGGTGCAGCGCCAGCGCCGTTCCCCACGAGCCCGCTCCGATGATCGCGACGTGCCCCGCCGGCGACCCGCGACGCGGCGCCTCGACCTCCCGCATGCCGATCACGAGGTTCCCCGTTCTCCCAGCCGGCTCTCGCTGCCGCGCGCCAGGCGGATGAGATTCTCGCGATGTCGGACGATCACCAGCGTCGCGACCAGCGCCGCCGCCACGGTCACCCCCCTCCTCGCTTGCAGGAAATAACAGGCCAGAGGCAGGGCAAGGGCGGCCAGGACCGACGCCAGCCCCACAACCCGACCGATCGCCACGACGACGGCGAAAACACCGAGGGCAACGAGCGCCGCTCGTGGCGCCAGGGCGGCGAACGCACCCGCGCCCGTCGCGACGCCTTTGCCGCCCCGGAACCCCAGGAAAGGCGAGAACACATGCCCGGCGACCGCCAGGACCGCAGCGATCGCCGGTCCGGCGCCGTGTCCGCAGAGGACGCGCGCCAACGCCACGGCCGCGGCCCCTTTGGCCGTGTCGAAAAGCAGACCGGCCGCGCCCGCGCCGTAGCCGAGAGCACGCGCCAGGTTGGTGGCCCCGATGTTGCCGCTGCCGACCGACCTCAGATCAACGCCCCGTCGTTGCGCGATCATCTGGGAGAACGGCAGGCATCCCAGGCCGAACGCCAGAAGCAGGCTCAGCACCATCATTCCGCTCACCCGACCACCTCCCTCGACCCGTCGCATCCCAGAGCGAAACGCCGCAGCGCGGTGTAAGCTGCGCCACCGGGACCGAGCCGACTCTGGAACAGCACGTACTCCCGAACCTCGAACGATCCGGTGGACTGGACCGATACCCGGTCCATCCGCGCTCTCCAGTCGCCGCTGGCGGGGCCGTTGATGCGCCCCAGAGTCAGGTGCGGACGGAAGGTGCGCCGTTCCGTGGCGAAGCCGATGCGACCGGTGGCGGCGTCGACGGCCGCCGCCAGACGCCGCGCCGAATCGCCGTCGCCGCGCACCTCCACCCAGACCAGCCGAGGAGCGCCGCGTTCGGGAAACGGCGCCGCGCCGCACGCCTCCAGCCGGAAGGGCGCGATTTCGCGCCCGGCCGGCCGCAGGGTCTCCACGATCTCCTCCAGCCGGGTCTCCCCGACCTCGCCCAGGAACTTGAGCGTCAGGTGGATCCCCTCGGGCCGCACCCAGCGCACCGGGAGAGACGACTGTCGCAGCGACTCCTGGACCGAGCGGAGTCTTTCACGCACCTCGGCCGGAAGCTCGACGGCCACGAACAGCCTCACGCGCGTCGTCCTCAGGCCACGGCGCCGAGGATTGCCCGCCGCACCAGGTCGAGCGCCGAGCGCGCGGTGCGCGTGCGCACCGTCTCCCGGCTGCCGGGCACGCTCAGCTCGCGGGTCGACTCTCCGCCCGGTCCGGAGAGACCCAGGAACACCATCCCCGCCGGCCGGCCGGCGCCGCCGCCCTCCGGTCCCGCGTATCCGGTGGTCGAAACTGCCCAGGTCGACCCGAACAGCCGCCGGGCTCCGCGGGCCATCGCACTGGCGGTCTCCGGGCCGACCGACGCCTCGCTCTCGAGCGTCGCCTGGCTCACGCCCAGGATGGCCCGTTTGGCTTCGGCGGTGTAGGCGACGACGCCGCCCCGGAAATAGCGCGAGGCGCCGGGCACCCGGGTGATCCGCTGGGCCACCTCGCCCCCGGTGAGGGACTCGGCGCAGGCCAGGCTCTCGCCGCGGGCGACGAGCTGGCCGCCGACGATCTCCTCCATCGTCTCCTCGTCACGGGCGAACACGTGAGATCCGAGCTCCGCCGTGATCGCGCTGTCGAGCCGCTCCAGAGCGGCGGCCGGCGCGCCTTCCGTGACGCGCTCGCGCAGGTGGATCTCCACCTGACCGGGCGCCGCCAGGATGGTCCATTCGGCCGGGGCGGCGTCGTGCGCCGCATCGGACAGCCGCCGGTCGACTTCCGACTCGGTGAGGCCCGCGATCTTGATCACGCGGTACGCAAAACGCTCCCCGGTCTCGCCCAGGCGGGGAAGCACCGACTCGTCCATCATCCGGCGCATCTCGTCCGGAACGCCGGGCAGGAGGACGATGGTGGCCGCGCCGGCCCGCAGCAGAAGGCCCGGGGCCGTTCCGAGACTGTTCGGCAGCACCTCGGCCCCCCTCGGCACCATAGCCTGGCGCCGATTCCGCGGAGGCATCGTCAGAGCGTGCCGGCGAAAACGCTCCTCGATGCGCGCGACAATCCGTTCGTCCTCCTCGAGAGGCAGCCCGAGGAGACCGGCCACCGCCTCGCGCGTCAGGTCGTCGATCGTCGGGCCGAGCCCGCCGGTGGCGACCACCAGGTCCGACCGCTCGAGGGCGCCGCGGAAGGCGTTCCGCATGTCCTCGAGACTGTCTCCGACGACGGTGCGGAACCGCACCGCGATGCCGCGCTCTCCCAGCACCCGCGAGAGATACGAGCCGTTCGTGTCCGTCCGCCATGGTCCGAGCAGCTCCGACCCGACGGCGATCAGCTCGGCGCGCCGCGGGCTCACGCGGGAGCCCCGAGACGACGGATCGCCTCCAGCATCTCCTTGGCGAACAGAGCGAGCGACTCACGGCTGTCCCCAGATCGCCGGTCGAAGCGCAGCGGAGAACCGAAGCGCACGTGGATCCTGGCCGGTTTCGGGAACGCCCCGCCGACCGGCAGACAGTCGCGGGCACCGTCGATGCAGGCGGGGACGACGGGCGCCCCGCTGAGAGCGGCGATCATCGCGGCCCCCAGTCTCGGCTCGCTCAAGATCCCGTCGGCGCTGCGGCCGCCCTCCGGAAAGACGCCCAGGATCGCACCGGTGGAGAGGAGCCTCACGGCCCTCTTGATCGAGCCCGAGTCCTGACCCTCCGCGCGCACGGGGATCGTCCCCATGCCCCAATAGAACCATCGAATGAGCAGACGATCGTACATCGACTGCAGGACGACGAAATGGATCGGCCGCGGAGCGGCCGAGCCCAGGATGATGGCGTCCATGTACGAGGCGTGGTTCGAGACCACGATCGCCGGCCCGCGCCGCGGCAGGTGCTCCAGACCGTCGCGGGTCAGCCCCATGTAGAGCCGCGCGAACGGGAAGAAGATACCCTTCACGAACCAGTAGAACATCGCTCCCGCCCGCCCGGTCCGGCATCCCCGCGCCGCCTCATCGGCGCTCCCATCGTGGCGGCACCACGAGACCGCCGCTGACGATGGTCTTGAACCCCTCCTCGACCGTCATGTCGAGCGGCACCACGTCACGCTCCGGCAGCGCGGCCAGCCAGCCGGACGTCGGATTCGGCGTCGTCGGAAGGAACACGAGGGTATAGCCGCTGAGCGCCTTGCGATCGTCCGCAGAGCGCAGCTCGGTATCCTCGCGCGCCACGAAGCCGATGGTGAATACACCCGGCCTGGGGTACTCCACCGCCACGACACGCTGGAAGGTATCCGTCTTCCGGTTGAGCGCATCGAGGAGCTGGCGGGCCGCTCCATAGATAGGCTTGATCAGGGGTATGCGAAGCATGAGGCGGTCGAACTCCTTCACGATCCTGCGACCGAGAAGATTCGTGGTGAGCAATCCCACCAGGACCACCAGAAGCAGCGTCGCCGCCACCCCGATCAGGGGTGCGAGATAGGTCGAGAAGGCGGGGTCGTCGACGAACGAGAGGCCCAGAAACCCCAGGAGTCTCAGGATGAACGGGGTGGAGACGGCGTGCACCATGCCGAACACGATGCGCAGCATCCAGACGGTGATGACCAGGGGAAGGATGATCACGAGGCCGGTCAGGAAATGACCCCGCAGGCGAGCGAAGAGCGCCCGGTCCTCCCGCGCCCTTCTAGACAAGACCACCCCTGGCCGGCCCGACCTGCCCGCCGAGAACCCCCAGCTTACGGGAGAATTTCACGAAATAATCGGCCGCCGAGAGCGTCGCCAGGCCGACGACGAGCCAGATCGCCAGGTCGCCGGCTCGATCCCAGGCTCCCAGATACCTGTTGCCGAAGATCAGAAGGACGATCGCGACCACCTGCGAGCCGGTCTTGTACTTGCCCCAGACGCTCGCCGGGATCGTCACCCCCTGGCTCGAGGCGATCATGCGTAGACCATCGATCGCGAACTCGCGCCCGATGATGATCCACACCATCCAGGCGGGTGCGGCGCCGATCTGCACCAGAGAGATAAAGGCGGCGGAGGTGAGCAGCTTGTCGGCGATCGGGTCGAGCAGGATGCCGAGCGTGGTGACCTGGTTGCGCCGGCGCGCCAGCCAGCCGTCGAGATAATCGGTGAACGAGGCGAGCAGGAACACGATCACGCCGATCATCTGCCAGGACAATCCGATCGGCTCGAACGCCGTCGGCTTGGACATCAGCACCACGACGATGACCGGGGTCAGGAAGATGCGGATGATCGTGATCCAGGTCGGAAGATTGATCATCCCGTCGGCTGCCTGGAAGACCGAGTGTAGAATGCCGCGAGGCGGCGCCCCGCATGCGCCCGGGCCGGCGTGAATCCTTGCTGGCGGGGCCGATGCAACCTAGCACAGGGCGAGCGGGACGGTCAACGGGACGCTGATGGCGATTCGATTCGGGACGGACGGCTGGCGCGGCGTCATCGCCGAGGACTTCACCTTCGACAACGTCCGGATGGTCGCCCAGGCGATCGCCGGCACGATCCGGGACGGCAAGGCGGCGAGGTCGCCCGTGCCGATCGGCTACGACGTGCGCTTCCTGAGCGCGCGCTTCGCCGAGTCGGTCGCGGCCGTGCTGGAGGGAAATGGTGTCCCGACCACATTGGCGGACGGACCGGTGACGACACCGATGGTCTCCTGCCAGGTGGTCGCCACCGGAGCCCCGCTCGGCCTCTGCATCACGGCGAGCCACAACCCTCCGGCCTACAACGGTCTCAAGATCAAGGCGGCGTTCGGAGGCAGCGCGCCACCCGAGATGACAGCACGGGTGGAGACCCTTCTCGGACGGACGACGCCACGCGCCGGCCGCGCTCCCGACGCGCGCGTCTCGTTTCTGCCGGCGTACGTTCCCCGCCTGCGCGCGGTCGCCGACCTGGGCGCCATCCGCCGCGCGCCGCTGCGGGTGGTCGTCGACAGCATGCACGGCAGCGGCGGCACGCTCCTTGAGCGGATCGTTCGCGGCCGGCGGGCACGCGTCCTCACCGTGCGCGGCGAGGCCGACCCCCTCTTCGGCGGCTCGGCTCCCGAGCCCCGACCCGAGAATCTCGCGGCGCTGTGTCGGATGGTGGCGGAGCGCCGCGCGCATATCGGCATCGCCACGGACGGTGATGGAGACCGCGTGGGGGCCTGCGACGAGACCGGGCGCGTTCTCTCGCCCTTCCAGATCTTCTCTCTGGTCGCCCTCCACCTCATCGAGGAGAAGAAGTGGACCGGCGGGATCGCCCGCACCTTCGCGAACACCCTGGTCGCGGAGCGCATCGCACGGCGGTTCGCGCGGCCGTTCTACGATCTGCCGGTCGGCTTCAAGCATGTCGCGAGTCTGATGCTCGAGGAGGACATCCTGATCGGCGGTGAAGAGAGCGGCGGCATCGGGGTGAAGAACTATCTGCCCGAGCGCGACGGGATCCTGATCGGCCTCCTGCTTCTCGAGATGCTCGCCACCGGCGATCGCAGGTTGAGCCGGCGGGTCGCCCGGCTCGAGAAGGAGTTCGGCCGGTACGCCTACCGCCGCGTCGATCGAGCGATGCCGGTCGAAAGCGCCCGCCAGGCCGTGTCCCGGATCAAGGAAGAGCCGCCGTCCCGTCTGGGTGGCCTGGCGGTCGAGCGGATCGACGCGCTCGACGGCGTGCGTCTGCTGTTCGGCGAGACCGGCTGGATCCTCTTTCGCGCCTCCGGCACCGAGCCGATCCTGCGCATCTACTGCGAAGCCCGCACGCCCGTGCTCGTCGAGCGCCTGATTCGGGCGGGGCTGGAGCTTCTTGATCTGCCGCCGCATCCGGGCGGGCGGCGAATCGAACGCGCGCGCCGCTCCCCCTCGCTCCGGCGCCGTTGAGCGGGCGCCGGTTTTTTTCTACGGAATGCCGCGGGTGGAGGCGTAAATCTCGAGCAGACCTCCGACCGTCAGCAGGCTGGTGAGAAGGAACGCCCCGAACAACAGGCCCGCGGCCAGGCGCGACGTCAGGATGGTCCAGCGACACTCGCGAACCAGGCGCGGCACGAACGGCACCAGAGCCGCCAGCACGAACAAGTAGACCGCGGAGCGCGAGCCGGTCAGAGAAGCCGGCAGGGCGTACAGGAGACCGGTCGATACCGCCAGGAGGGCGAACGGGAAGACCCGGAACAGGTCGGCCTCCTCGAGCATCTCCTCCAGGGCCGCCCCGGCGGCGACGCACAGGAACGGGTAGAGCGGGATGCGGTACCACCCATAGATCACGCGATAGTCGGCGGTCATGCCGATCAGCACGCCGTACACCACCAGTGGCAGAAGCAGGGAGCGCTCGCGCCGGAACGCCGCCAGGGCGGCGCACAGCAGCATCCACGGGTACCAGCCTCGTCCGAAGTACTTGGTGACGATCTTCCCGGTGACCAGATCCTGGAACGCTTCGAGTCCGATCATCTTGGTGGTCGCCTGGGCGTCGATGATTTTCGCGAAGATCCCGAAGTCCAGCGCCCAGGCGTACAGCAGGTAGAGCACGAGCGACCCGGCCGCCAGACCGACCGCCAGCAGCGCACCGCGGTAGCGCCGCGCCGGAACGAGCAGCAGGAGCACCACCGCCAGCACCGCCACCCCGGTCGCCTTGGTCCAGATCGACAGCCCGCACAAGAGCCCCGCCACGACCGCGCTGCGCGCGCCGCCGGAGGACGCGTGACGGCGGGCCGCCAGAATCGCCCCCATGAACAGCAGCGCCAGGAGACTCTCGGCCTTCACCAGGCGGTGCGCCAGGACGATCACCGGCAGCGTGGCGTACACCAGCGCGCCCAGGAGCGCGGCGCGCTCGGACAGACCGTAGTCGCGCGCCAGCCGGTACAGCAGGACGAGGCCGATCAGACTCAGGGCGATCGGCACGAGTCGCATGACAGTCAGGGTGCAGGACAGGAAATCCCACGGGGCGGGATAGGTGGCCTCGCCGTATCCCAACGAGGGTCCGAGCGCCTGGCCCAGCGACGTGACGATGCCGATCAGGATCGAGAACAGGGGCGGGTGATCGAAGTACGGTCTGACCACGACGTAGCGGTTGCCGAACCAGTGGAAGTCGAGGGTCTGGCCGATCGGGTAGCGATCCGGGAAGGTGCTCCACGCCATCGGAGCGCCCACGTGCAGGAGCGTCCACCCCTCCCAGGCATGCTGGTACTCGTCCGCCGTCTCGTTGTGGAAGGGCACCAGATCGTAGTCGTGCAGACGCAGGAACGCCGCGAGGATCAGCAGGACCCCGAGCGCCAGGGTGACGCGCCGGGCGCGCAGCGCCTGCAGGTGCCGCCACGCGGCGCTTCCCTGCCGGCGGGCGAGCGCTCCGGATGTCAGCGCGGCCGTCCCCG
>CAYLND010000131.1:0-10239 GCA_964384905.1 uncultured Acidobacteriota bacterium | reverse complement strand
GGGGTGGGTGCCCGGGGCGATAGGCCGGCGGCGGTCGCCGACAGCGGCCGGGAAGTGGTGGGCCGAACGGGGGGGCGTCCGCCGCGGGACCGGTCGGATGCTTGACGCTCGGGGACGGTCGATCTCTCGCGGAATCGACCCCCGCGCCTCGCGGCTTTTCTCCCCTTGACTGCCCGCAGGACCCCCCTTATATTGAGGAGGCGATCGGCGGCGGTTATCGCCGATCATTTTTGTTATGAGACCTCGCATGCTCCTCCTCCGGCGGCTCCTCGTCGGGCCGATCGCCTGCGTGGCGCTGGCGTGCGCCAGCACGGGCGGCGGCGCGCCGGCCACGAGCCCTCAGCCGGACGGCGCCGCCCCGGCGGCGAACGCCTCCGGCGCGTCCGATCAGGGCCTCCCCGCGGCGCAGCGCGCCGTCTCCCGGGGCTCCGCTGACGCGACGGGCGGCGACACGGGCGTGGTTCCGGTGGTGGCGCGCGAGACCACGCCCGACAGGACGCGGCGCGAGTCGGCCCCGGCCCACGTGCGCGAGATCCGCGACCAGATGGAGGAGGCCTACCAGGCGGGGTTGGAGGCCTACCAGGCAGGGCGCTTCGACGAGGCGAAGGGCCACTTCGATCGCGCCGTCGACATCGTGCTCACCAGCGACGTCGACCTGAACGAGCAGCCGGCGTTCAAGAAGGCGTTCGACGAGATCGTGCGCAACATCGCCGACATGGACGCCGATCTCTACAGCCGCGAGAACGAGCCGGTGGAGAAGGAGGACCGCTCCCCGCTCGACGACTTGAAGGACATCACGACCTATCTGCCGCGCGAGGAGGCCGAGAAGGAGCGCCAGAAGATCCAGCAGGTGGTCGGCAAAATCTCCTACGACATCCCGGTCGTCCTCAACCCGCGCGTGCTGGCGTACATCGAGGCGTTCCAGACGCGCCTGCGGGACGAGTTCGAGCCTGGTCTCAAGCGCTCGGGCGCCTACCTGCCGATGGTCAAGAAGATCTTCCGCGAGGCGGGGCTGCCGGAGGACCTGGCCTACATGGCGCACCAGGAGTCGGCCTTCAAGGTGAACGCCTACTCGCGCGCCCGCGCCAAGGGCGTCTGGCAGTTCATGTCGTTCACCGGCCGCAAGTACGGGCTGAAGATGGATCTGTGGGTCGACGAGCGCAGCGACTTCGAGAAAGCCACGCGCGCGGCCGCGGCTTATCTCAAGGAGCTGTACGAGCGCTACGGTGACTGGTATCTGGCGATGGCGGCGTACAACGCGGGCGAGGGGAAGATCGACCGCGCCCTGGCACGCTCGCGCACCAAGGACTACTGGTCGCTGACCAAGACACGCTACATCCGCACCGAGACCAAGTGGTACGTGGCCGCGATCCTGGCGTCGATCCTGATCGACAAGTCGCCCGAGGACTACGGGTTCTTCGTCGACCTCGATCCCGAGCTGAAGTGGGACACGCTGACGGTCGACAAGGCGACCGACCTGCAGGTGATCGCCGACGCGGCGGGCTGCACGCTCGAGTCGGTGCGCGCCCTCAACCCGGAGCTGCGCGGCCTGGTGACGCCGCCGAACGCGGCCAGCTACACGCTGCGGGTTCCCGACGGAACGAAGGACGACGTGCTGGCCAAGCTGGAGGCGCTCCCCGAGGAGCAGCGCGTCTCCTGGACGCTGCACGAGGTGCGTCCGGGCGAAACGTTCTCCGCCATCGCGCACGGGCACGGCATCCCGGTACGCGCCCTGCTCGACGCCAATCCGAAGTACGTGGGCAAGCGTCTCCGCCGCGGCATGGTCCTCAACGTCCCGATCTCCAAGACCACGCCGCAGGTGGCGCTCGCCGCGGCCAGCGAAGACCCGACCTTCGAGCCGGGCGAAAAGATCGTCCATCGGGTGCGCCGCGGGGACACGCTGCAGTCGATATCCGCCCGCTACCGGACGACCGTCGCCAATCTGAAGCGCTGGAACAGCCTGAGCAGCCCGATCCTGCACCCGGGCCAGCGGCTGACGGCGTATTACGGAGAGAAGGGGAGCGGTCCGCGCCAGTACGACGAGGCGGTGAACGCGGCGGTCTCGGTGAGCGGCGGGCGCCTCGAGTACAAGGTGCAGGAGGGCGACACCCTGACGTCGATCGCCCTGAAGTTCGGCGTCACATCCGACGATCTCTGCCGCTGGAACAACCTGACCCCGGACGCGACTCTCCGGCCGGGCGCGCGGGTGCTGGTGGGCGAGGCCCAGTCGCCGGGCGCGAGCGGCTCGGACGGCACCCACAAGAGCGGGAAGGAAGGCGTCATCCGGCACCGCGTGAAGCGCGGCGAGACCTTGATGCGCATCGCCCGCCTGTACGACGTCAGCGTGCGCCAGGTGCGCGCCTGGAACCGGCTGGAAAGCTCGACCATCCATCCCGGCCAGGTCCTGACCATCCGCGGCAAGTAGCACCGTCCCCTCGGCCTTTGCTAAGATCATTCCCCCGATGATCGCCCTTCGTCCGTGCGTACACGCGCCCCTGGTCGCGCTCCTGCTGGTCGTCCTGCCCGGCTGCAACGAAGGCGCGCGGGACGGTGCCGCGCCCGCGCCCGGCGACGCGCCGGCCGTCGGCACCGAGTCGCTTGCGACCCTCCTGGCGCACGCTGACAGCTCGTTCAGCGACGGGGACTACGCCGAGGCGCAGTCCGCCTACGAGCAGGCGCTGCGGCTCGACCCGGAGCAGGCGCGCGCCACCTCCAACCTGGCGACCTGCTATCTGAAGAACCGCATCGTGAAGAAGGCGGAGACCGTGCTGACGGACTTCCTGGCCCGCCATCCCGACGACGCCGGGGCGCGTCTGGTCCTGGCGAGGGTGTTCGTGCGCCAGGGGGAGCTGCCGCAGGCGGCCGACGCGCTGCGCGCGGTCCTGCGCGCCCATCCCGACGTGGTGATGGCGCACTACAACCTGGGCCTGATCGCCTATCACAGTCGCCTGTACGACGAGGCCGAGACGCATCTCAAGCGGGCGGTCGCCCTGAAGCCCGACCTGCCGGACGCGCACTACACGCTCGGGCTCACCTACATGGCGCTCGGCCGCTACCCCGAGGCGATAGCAAGCCTCGAGCGCGCCCGACAGGTCGACCCCCGCCACATCGGCACGCACTTCAACCTGGCGAACGCCTACGCGCGGACCGGACGCATGAAGGACGCGGAGGGCGAGCAGGCGGTCTACGCCGATCTGAGCGGCCGCAGCAAGGCCCACCAGGAGAGGGAGGCGCAGATCAAGTCGAGCAGCGTCCGGGCGATCCAGTTCCTGCTCGACAGGAAATACCCCGAAGCCCTGGGCGCGTATCAGGATCTGGCGAAGCGCTTTCCGGACTACGCTCCAATCCAAAGCCAGATCGGCCAGCTGCAGATCCGCCTGGGACGGCGCGACGAAGCGTTCGTGGCGCTGCGCCGCGCCGTCGAGCTCGACCCGAAGCTGAGCGATCCGCACTACCTTCTCTCGGGGCTGTATCGCGAGCGCGGCGACCAGCAGGCGGCCGACCGCGAGCTCGAGACCTTCGCGGCGCTCGAGGCGATCCCGGAAGGGAAGTCGGGATATTGATGTCGTCACCCGGCCGGACGGACAGGCCCGACCCCCGTCCCGCCGCCGGGCCGTGGCCGGCGGCGATCGTCGCCGTCCTGGCCCTCGCCACCTCGGTCTCCTCGCCTCAGGCTCCCGCCCGTGCCGGAGCCGAGACCACGCCGGCCATCCTGTTCAACGACGTCACAGCGGCCGCGGGTCTCGGCGACGTCGTGCACACGCACGGCGGGACCGGCCGGAAGTACTACATCGAGACGGTCCCGCCCGGGGCCTGCTGGATCGACTACGACGGCGACGGCTGGCCGGATCTCTATGTCGTGCAGAGCGGGCCTCTGCCGGGCAGCCCCCGCCCTCCCGGGACGCCGCACTCCCGCCTGTTCCGGAACAAGGGCGACGGCTCGTTCGTCGACGTCACCGACGCCGCCGGCGTCGCCAATGCGTCCGGATACGGCAACGGCTGCACCGTCGGCGACTACGACAACGACGGGGACGAGGACCTCTACGTCACCAACTTCGGCCCCTCCGTCCTGTATCGCAACAACGGCGACGGGACCTTCACCGACGTGACCGCGGCGGCGGGCGTCGCCAACGGCCTGTACGCCACCAGCGCGGCGTGGGCCGATTACGACAACGACGGCCGCCTGGATCTGTTCGTCGCCAACTACGTCGACTTCACCATGGACGACCAGAAGTTCTGCGGCGACGTCCGCAAGAACCGGCGCTCCTACTGCCACCCGGACGCCTATGGCGGTCTGCCCGACGTCCTGTATCACAACGAAGGAGGCGGACGATTCAAGGAGGTGGCCCGCGCCGCCGGCATCTGGGACCCGGACGGCAAGGGTCTCGGCGTCGTCTGGTTCGACTACAACAACGACGGCTACGAGGATCTGTACGTCGCCAACGACGCGACGCCGAACGTGCTGTACCGCAACGACGGCAACGGCCGGTTCACCGACGTGACCCTGCTCGCCGGCGTCTGCTGCAGCGAGGACGGCAAGCCGCAGTCGGGGATGGGAGTGGACGCCGGCGACCTCGACGGGGACGGCTGGCCGGATCTGTTCGTGACCAACCTCAGCAACGAGACCAACGAGCTGTACCGCAATCTGGGAGGGAAGGGGCCGTTCGCGATCGTGACGTACCCCGCCGGCCTCGGGGAGGTGAGCCTCCTGATGACCGGGTGGGGGACCGACATGTTCGACTACGACAACGACGGCGACCTGGATCTCGTGGTCACCAACGGGCACCCGATGGACGACATCGCGCTCGACAGCGACATCATCACCTACGCCGAGCGCCCGTTCCTGTTCGAGAACGACGGCCACGGCAAGTTCGCCGACGTCGGCCGATCGCACGGCGCCTACTTCAACGGCGCCGACGTCGGACGCGGCCTGGCCACCGCCGACTACGACAACGACGGCGACCGCGACATCTTCATCACCGCCAGCAACCGCAAGGCGACGCTCCTGCGCAACGACGGCGGGAGCGCGGCGGGGCACTGGCTCAACCTGCGTCTCGAGGGCATCCGATGCAACCGCGACGCCATCGGAGCGCGCGTCACGGTGCGCGCCGGCGGACGCACCCAGATCCGCGAGGTCCGCAGCGCCAGCTCCTATCTGTCACAGGACGACATGCGCCTGCACGTCGGTCTCGGGAGCGCCACGCAGGCCGACGCGATCGAGATCCGCTGGCCGTCGCGGCTGAAGCGCGTCGAGAAGGTGGGTCCGATCGCCGCCGATCAGTTCGTGGTCATCCGGGAGGGCAGCGGCGTCGTCCGGAGGACGCCTCCGGGCCCCTCGTCCACCGCCCCCGGTCATTGACCCGTCCGCTCCGCCCCAGGTAGGATCCACCTTCCCGACCCCGTCCCGGAGAGCCGGCGGTCGCGGCGCGGTCTTCGTCCCGGACGACGCGCCGCCCGGAGCCGCCCATGCTCGCCCGGGTCCAGAGCGCCACCCTCCTCGGCATCGAAGCGATTCCCCTCCTCGTGGAGTGCGACATCAGCGGCGGGCTCCCCGGCATCCACACCGTCGGCCTGCCCGACGCAGCGGTCCGGGAGAGCGCCGACCGCGTGCGCGCCGCGATCCGGAACGCCGGCTTCGACATGCCACCGCGGCGGATCACCGTAAGCCTGGCCCCCGCCGATCTGCGCAAGCAGGGGGCGGCGCTCGACCTGCCGATCGCGCTCGGCATCCTGGCGGCGAACGGGCATCTGCCGCCGGACCGTCTAGCCGACCTGCTCGTTCTCGGGGAGCTGGCCCTCGACGGGGCGGTGCGCCGCGTCCCGGGCTGCCTGCCGGCGGCGCTGATGGCCCGGGCCGCCGGGCTGCGCGCCATGATCGTGCCGCTGTCGAACCGCGAGGAGGCGCTGTCGATCCCCGGCCCCGCGGTGCACGGGGTCGAGCGTCTCCTCGACGCGGTGGCCGCCCTGAGGGGCGAGCGCCCGCCGGAGCGGGCGGTGGCTCCGACCTACCAGTCGCCACCGGCACAGGACGGCTTCGACCTCGCCGACGTCAAGGGGCAGACGCACGCCCGGCGGGCCCTCGAGGTGGCGGCCGCCGGCGGGCATCATCTCCTGATGATCGGCCCGCCGGGCTGCGGCAAGACGATGCTCGCGCGGCGCCTGCCCGGTATCCTGCCGCCGCTGTCGCTCGACGAGTCGATCGAGGTGACCTGCGTGTACAGCGCCGCAGGGCTGCTGCGCGAGCCCGGCCTGCTGCGCGCCCGGCCGTTCCGCGCCCCGCACCACACCATCAGCGGCATCGGGCTCGTCGGGGGCGGGCGCGGCCCGCGTCCGGGCGAAGTGACCCTGTCGCACCACGGCGTCCTGTTCCTGGACGAGATGGCCGAGTTCGGCCGCTCGACCCTGGACGTCCTGCGGCAGCCGCTGGAGGATCACGCGGTCGTGATCACGCGTGTCGGCTACGCCGCCCGGATGCCCTGCCGCTTCACCCTGGTCGGCGCGATGAACCCGTGCGTGTGCGGCAACCTGGGGCGCAGCGATCGACCCTGTGCGTGCACGCCCGCGATGATCGCGCACTACCGCTCGCGGGTCTCGGGACCGCTCCTCGATCGCTTCGAAATGCAGGTTGAGGTGCCTCCGCTGCCGCTCGAGGATCTCGCAAGAGCCACGCCCGGAGAGGCTTCGGCGGTCGTGGCGGAGCGCGTCGCTGCGGCGAGACGCAGGCGCGAGCAAGGGGTCGAGCCGCTTCTCACGGAGCCGGCCCGGCGCATCCTGCACCGGGCGATCCGCCGACTCGCTCTTTCGGCGCGGGCGCACGATGCGATCCTCCGCGTGGCACGGACGATCGCATTCCTCGAAGGAGCCCGCGAGATCGAGTCGCAGCACGTCGCCGAGGCCGTGCAGTATCGGATTCTCGACAGGCGCGCATCTTTCTGAGTTCTGGCCTTCGATGCCACGTCAGAACACTCGATGCGTCCAGACGTCAGCGCGCATCTTCGATGAGTTCGTGGACAGCGTCACGGAATGCGCTGTAGTCGTTGGGAACGGCGTTGTAACCTTTCGAGTCAAGATGCTTTTCGCCAAAGCGCAATCCAAGGCTCCAGGATTCGCCGTCCGGCCCGTCGCGTTTCGGATCGCTGTATTCCGCTTTCCATCGCCACACCCCCAGCGAGTCGATGCGCGTCCAGAATCGTTCCCACGCCTCTCGATGGGGATCCAACACGCTGGTCGTCTCAGCAAAAGACCCCTTCATGTCGGCGATGCGCTTCACGACAACGAGCTTGTGGCCTTGCCAGGTCACTCGACGGAGCCCATGTAGGCGTGCCCCTCAAGATAATCGAAGCGCTCCGGCAGGTAAGCGGATTGGCCCGCCTGCGGGTGAAGACCGGAGGAAAGGACCAACGCGGGCAACCCCAGCACGAGGAGCCCCGTCCACCGACGGGTTCCATCTCCTTCGCGCCTGACGCGGATCATCGTTGCGTCAAGAAGTTGACCGTCGGGTCCAGCCTCTGCCAGGGAGTGACCGTGTGATGCGCTTCGAGCTCGGACGTCGTCTCCGGAACGGGAGTAAAAGTTACATCTGTGGGGGGTGAAAACAGACCGGAATCCATCTCCCCATCTTCCACGACGCGCACGGCCTCTTCCGAGGTCTCAATCACCGTCTCAGCGGGTTCTCCCGAGCGCGATTCTGAATGCAGGGTCACCCCGTTCCATACCCACCATGTGTGCGTACCACCGTCTTTTGAAGCGAGAGTGTAGACCTTGCACGGCCGTGCCAAGAACTGCTCTTCCCCAATGGCCGTGGGTCTTGCCTCTTCGATCAGTTTCAGCTCCTGCATTGGCGCATCTTCCCAGACGTGGTAATCGAAGCCCTCACCGAGGTCCCACACGGAGCCGGTGCGGTTGCCGCTTTCGTCCCTCACGATGTAAAGGCTCCTGCCATCGAAGATGAGCGTACGTCGATGGCTCGAATGGAGTTGCCGCATGGCCGTGACATCGCTCTCGTAGTCTTCCCGGCGCCGGCGATTGGCCGCATCGATGTACTCAGTCCTGCGTCCCGTCGAACTCAGCATCTCTTCCCCTCGGGTGAGCGTCCGGCTTCGGAACGTGAACTCAACCAGGGCGTTCTTGAAAGGATGGTTTGCCCCTGTTTGCGCGCGAGCAGGCTGTGTCTCGGTCCTCGGCCCGCAGTGCCAGGCAGGCACCGCCATGACGACGATGGCAGCGATGATCGAGAGCGTTCCTTTAAGCCTCATCCGCTCCTCCTCGGCAGTCGCGACCCGAGTGCCGCAGGCATTTCCATTCGTTATCTTATGCGATTCGCGATGGGAACGAGGCAGGTGACTTATCGAGACGTCGGCGGCCAAGCCGTCGAATGCTCTGCCGGAGTTCCTGATCGCTCGGATGGGTGGAGAGGATCGTCGGCTCGCTCGCGTGTCCCTGGAGCCGAGTTTCAGACGGTCCGCTCGGTCTGGGCCGACCCCGTCGACGCTCGTGGTGAAGTCCAGAGGGCCTGCTCGTCCCGCGGCGCCGCCCACTCCCCGACCCTGAGGACGAGCAGCGTCGCGTCGTCGGCCGCCTCCCTGGTACCTCGGTGGTCCCGGTACGCCCGCTCGACGCCCGCCAGCAGGGCGGGAGCCTCGGTCCCGGTGTCGCGCCCGAGGATCTCCTGAAGCCGCTCGGCGCCGAAGGCGGCGCCGGACGGACTTTCGGCGTCGACCAGACCGTCCGTGTACAGGAAGAGCCGGTCCCCCGCCTCGAGCGCCACGCGCTTCTCGATGTAGCCGCCTCCCGACATGAGCCCGATCGGCCGGCCGGTCGGGTCGAGGCGCTCGAGAGGGCCGCCGGACCTCAGGAGGAAGGGGCTCTCGTGACCGGCGTTGACATAGCGCAGCTCGCGACGCGCCGGGTCGAGCACGGCGAGGAACAGGGTCAGGTAGACTTCGGGCGGCGTGGAGGCCTCGACCTCGCGGTCGAGCCGCTCGGCGAACGAGGCCAGGTCGGGCTCGAGCGGCGTGCGCGCCCGCAGGGTCGCCTGCAGGTTGGCCATGAGCAGCGCCGCCGGCACCCCTTTTCCGGAGACGTCGCCCACGAACAGAGCGACCTCGCCGCCCGGCAGGTCGAAGTAATTGAAGAAATCGCCACCCAGCTCGTGCGCCGGGATCGACACGCCCTGGACCTCGGCGAACGGGTAGGACAGCGGCTTCTTGGGCAGGAGCTCGGTCTGGATCCGGCGGCACAGCTCCAGCTCCTTGCGCAGCCGCTCCTGCTCGACCAGCCGTTCCTGATTGGCGGCGAGATCGCGCGCCATCCGGTTGAACGCCTCCGCGAGCCGCCCCATCTCGTCCTTCGAGCGCACCGCCACCTGCGTGTCGAGGCGTCCGGCCGCCAGCTCGCCGGCGGCGCGGGTCAGATCCGACAGGTTGTGGGTCATCCGCCGCGAGATCGGCACGATCCCGAACAGGGCCATCGCCGCCAGCGCCAGCCCGGCGCCGAGGTTCCGCGCGGACGCGCGCCGGATCTCCCCGAGCGCCGCGCCGACCGGGCGGGCGATGCCGAGAACCAGTCCGGTCGCCGGGTCATCCCGGGTCACGACCACCCAGTTCTCGTCCGGCCTGACGTTCACGCGCATTTTCTGATCGCCGCCATGCTCCTGCTCGTCCGGGTCGTCCGCGACCGTCCGAGCGACCGGTGCTTCACCGTCCGGCGTTCCCTTGCCGAGCGTGTCGATCCGCCCCGACGCCGCCGCCCGCTCGAGACCGCGCAGCTTCGCCGCGTCCGCCGGGTCGAGCGTGAACAGGTTCCCGTTGGCGTCGATGGCGAACGGGATCTCCCCCTGCTCGCGGCGGGTCTGCGACAGGATCGCGCGCAGCAGGCGATCGCCGCTCACCTTGGCCGTGAGATGACCGACGGTGTGGCCGTCGCGAATCAGCGGGCAGCCGAACTCCTGTTTCAGGGTGAGCCCGGAGGACGGAGCCGTCGTCCGCGCCGATTCTCTCGCCGCGACGGCGACCCGGACCCTGTCCTGCACGACCTTCAGGATCTCCTGCCCGTTACGGCCGAGCTTGTCCTCCAGATCCTTCTTGAGCTTCCCCGCGGCCTCGGGCGTGATCAGCCGGGCGGCGAGCTGCATCGCCGGAGCGAGCTTCGGATCGCGGGCGATCTCGCCGACGATGCGCGGCAGCGGGATGACGATCGGGGACCGCGGAGACCCGCCCGGAGGCGAGGCGCTCGGACCCT
>CAYLND010000130.1:0-10280 GCA_964384905.1 uncultured Acidobacteriota bacterium | reverse complement strand
CGAAGGCAGGATCTCCAGGATCGCCACCGTATACTCGCCTGGCTCGAGACCTTCAAGCGGCAGAGGCACATGCGCCTTCCCGTCCGCCCCGGCGTCGCGGTGATCGACATCGACGATCTTCAGGGCGCGGTCGCCGCGGAGAATCGCCACCTCGAGATTGGGGCCGGCCTCGCCGGCCGGCATCCGGAATCCGCACACCAGCGGCTCGTCGGAGGCGTAGCCGGCTTTGAGGGCCGGCCCGATCGTGTACTCACCGGGTGGGGTGGCGGCGACCGCATCGGCCTCGCCCGCCGGCACCTCGATCCAGAGACTCCGGTCGCGCAGCGAGTAGATCGACAGCCCGAGGATGCGGTTCTCAACGGGCGCTTCGGCCTCGAGCGACAGGCGCGTGCCGCCCGTCGCGCCGGCGGTGTCGTCGTAGACGACCGCGGTGATGGACTGCTTCCCGGCGGGCAGGCGGACCCGATGGACCAGATCGATCCCGACCTCCCCGGGCCGGCCCTGGTCGGGTCGCAGGACGATCGTCAGGCCCCGCGAGGTCCGTGCCGTCACGTTCCTGCCCTCGTCCGTGGCGACCAGACCGACTTCCAGTCGGGCTGTCGGTCGTCCCGCCTCCGGCCGGAACAGGATCCTCTCGCCGGGCACGTGGACCACCAGATCGACGATCCGTCCCGCCGGGCCCGAAGGTCCGTCGACGGCACTCAAGCCGACGTCCATCTCCGGATACATCTCGGGCACCGTGTAGGCGGCCAGGATCGTCCGCTCCTGCGCGTCCTTCGGGGTCAGGCGGGTGAACCCATTCCGGCAGCGCACCCGCGCCTCGCGTCGATGGCATTGCACCTGGATCGCATGGAACCGCCCGTCAGGCGGCCCTTCGGGCCGGAAGCCGAGGATGTAGAATTGCCGGCTTCCCGCCTCGAAGTCGCTCAGCACCTTCAGGAAGTCGTTCGACGACGAGGCGATCCCGCCGGTGCCATGCGCGATCGCCTCCAGCGCGTTCGTCCGGCGCCGCGCCGCCTGCAACTCGCGCGCGGTTCCCGCTTCGAGACCGCGGGTCTGGAGGGTGTGAATCGCCACTCCGTCTTCCCCGGCCGCGCGCAGAAGATCCTGCAGGTCGGACGTCAGCGACGATTCCGCCAGGCGCGAGACCAGCCTCGGGTCGTCCCCGGCCACACGGCGGACCTGGTCGATATACGGCAGGGCTGGATTTTCGGAGACGCCGTCCCCCATGTAGATCAGCGCCTTGTAGCCGGCCCAGCCGGCCATCGAGTCGGCGAGCGTCCGCAGCGCCCGCAGCACGCCGCGCAGACGCGGGGCCTCCTCCAGGCCGTAGGTGCCCGCCAGCGTCTTCGCCTGATCCACCAGGGCCTGGGTCTCCGGCGCAAGACCCTGGCCGTTCCTGTCCTGGTCCTGAAACGACTTCCAGGAAGCCTCGTCGCGGGCCCGCCCGGCGGACCCGCGGACGCCGCTCACCTGCTTCAGCTCGCTCAGGAGACGCCCGATCTCCTCGTCGTGCTTGTCCTGCTCGACCGCGAAGTCGGATACCCTCCTCGCCTCGCGCAGGCTCCCGTCGATGACGCCGCGCAGCCTGTCACGGTCGGTGGTGAACTCGGCCAGGATTCTGAGATCCATGTCGTAGGCCGCGATCGCGACCTGGTCGGTCGGCGTGAGACCGGTGGCGAGAAACTGGAGGGCGGCGCGGCGCGCGGCGGTCAGACCCGCCGGCGCCGAGACTCCGTCCTCGAAGAAGAGCATGAACCGCCGCGGCAGGCCGGCCGCCCGGGACTCCTGCGCGCTCAAAGTCGTCGCGCCGGCGGTCGGCGTCTTCGCCCCGGTCACGGAAGCGGCGCGCTCCGGCACCGTCTCATGGACGTCGAAGGACGCGATCGACGTCCGGCGGCCGTCCACGATGAGGACGAAATCGTCCCGGGTCAGACCGGTCAGGATGCCGCCGCGCGCGTCGGTCACGAAGGCGTCGATCAGGACGAGCTCGCTGACGGCCCGCTCCACGGCCGCCCGGGGAGCCTCGACGGGTGGCGGCGCGCCGCGCTCCGCGCGTGACGCCCGCGACGTCGGGGACGTCATCACGAGGCCGGCCGGGATCAGGAGGCCCAGAACGATGTGCCGCGCGCGATACCGGGGCAAGGAGATCCTCGTTGCCGGCATGCTACTCCTTTTTGGAGCGGCGCGCGCTTGACGGCACCCGGTCAGGAACGATAGTCTCCCGCGTTCACGGGGCCGACCCCGGGCCCCTCGACCAGGGAGGGGCCGCGCCCGGGTTCGCCGTCGCGCCCCCGTCCCGTCCCGAACGAACGCAGGAGGAGGTCCATGGACGCAGGCACCGTTCTGCCGCTGGTTCTGGGAATCAGCGTGCTCTCGCTCGTGGTCGCCGGGCTCCTGGCGCGGCACGTCCTCGCGGCCGACACAGGGAAGCCCGAGATGCGCGCGATCTCGGACGCGATCCGCGAGGGGGCCGAGGCATTCCTGTCGCGCCAGTACAGGACGATCGCCGCCCTCGCCGTGCTCGCGGCGCTTCTCATCTTCGGCTTCTACTACGTCAACAGCGATGTGAAGAACATCGCCGAGATGGGCTCGGGCACGGCCTGGAAGATCACCCTGTCGTTCGTGACCGGGGCGCTGTGCTCGGCCGTCGCCGGCTACATCGGGATGTACGTCTCGATCCGGGCGAACATCCGCACGGCCGCGGCCGCCATGCGGAGCCTCGACGAGGCGCTGCGCATCTCCCTGCGCGCCGGCGCGGTGAGCGGGCTGTCGGTGGTGGCGATGAGCCTGCTCGGCGTGGGCGGACTGTTCTACCTGTTCCACGGCATGCAGGACTACCGGCACGTGCCGCTGCAGATCGTGGGGTTCGGCTTCGGCGCCTCGTTCGTCGCCCTGTTCGCCCAGCTCGGCGGCGGCATTTACACCAAGGCGGCCGACGTCGGGGCCGACCTGGTCGGCAAGGTCGAGGCCGGCATTCCCGAGGACGATCCGCGCAATCCCGCCGTGATCGCCGACCTGGTCGGCGACAACGTCGGCGACTGCGCCGGGCGCGGCGCCGATCTGTTCGAGTCGACGGCGGCCGAGAACGTCGGCGCCATGATCCTCGGCATCGCCCTCTACCCTGTCTTCGGCATGGGCGGCATCCTGTTCCCCCTCCTGGCCAGGGCCTTCGGTCTCATCGCCACGATGGTCGGCGTGTTCACGGTCCGCTGCCGCGAGGACGAGGACCCGATGCACGCCCTCAACCGCGGCTATCTGGTGACGACCGTCCTCGCGATGATCGGTTTTGGCATCAGCGTCTACGCGCTCCTGCGGCCGGTCGGATCGTACGTCGGCGGCGTGCGCCAGGGGTATCTGCTGGCGGCCGGCATCATCGGGATCCTGACCGCGTTCGCGTTCGTGCTGATCACGCAGTACTACACCGAGTACCGCTACCGGCCGGTGCGCTCGATCGCCGAGGCGTCACGCACCGGGCCCGCCACCAACATCATCAGCGGGCTGGCGGTCGCCTTCGAGTGCACCGGGCTGCCGGTGCTCACGGTCTCGGCCGCCCTGATGGGCGCCTACTGGTGCGGACGCGAGGCGCTGAACGGGATGCCGGGCTCGGGCCTGTACGGGACGGCGATCGCGACGATGGGGATGCTCGCGCCGTGCGCCTACATCCTGGCGATGGACACCTTCGGGCCGATCACCGACAACGCGGGGGGCATCATCGAGATGTCGAAGCAGCCCGAGGCGATCCGCCAGAAGACCGATCGTCTCGACGCGGTCGGGAACACCACCAAGGCGCTGACCAAGGGGTACGCCATCGGGTCGGCGGCCCTGGCCGCCTTCCTGCTGTTCCGCGCTTATCTGGACGAGGTGACCAAGATCACCGGCGACGTCATCGGCGTCGACCTGACGCGCGTCCCGGTGTTCGTGGGTGGTCTTCTGGGCGCGACGCTGGTGTTCGTGTTCTCGGCCCTCGCGATCAAGGCCGTCGGCAAGGCGGCGCAGGTCGTGATCACCGAGGTGCGCCGGCAGTTCAAGACGAACCCGGGGATCATGAAGGGCACCGCCAAGCCGGACTACGCCCGCTGCGTCGACATCGTCACCGTCGGCGCCCTGAAGGAGATGGTCGGGCCGGGGCTCCTGGCCGTTCTCACGCCGGTTGCGGTCGGCTTCAGCTTCAAGTACCTGTCGGGGTTCGGCCACGTCGGCGCCGAATCGGTGGCCGGTCTGCTGATGGTCGGGACGATCGCGGGCATCCTGATGGCCACCGTCATGAACAACGGCGGCGGCGCCTGGGACAACGCCAAGAAGTACATCGAATCGGGGCTGTTCAAGGTCGACGGGGTGGTGGTCGGGAAGCGCTCCGACCCGCACAAGGCGGCGGTCGTCGGCGACACCGTGGGCGATCCCTTCAAGGACACCGCGGGACCCTCGCTGCACGTCCTCATCAAGCTGCTGTCGACCATCACCCTGGTCCTGGCGCCGCTGTTCATCGCCTAGCGCCGCCGGCCGGCGGCCGCGCCGGCCGGTCCCGGGGAGATCCGCGATGAAGCCGGTCGGTTCGCGCTACCTGCACGGGACCGCTCCCGTCGAGCAGCGGCGTCTGAGCCGCCTCAACGAACTCATCAACCGGGCGGCGCTGCGCGAGCTCGGTCTCGCCGGCGGCGAGCGCATCCTCGAGGTGGGCAGCGGTCTGGGCCAGTTCGCGCGCCGCATGGCCCGCGCCGCCGGTCCCGCCGGACGCGTCCTCGGCATCGAGCGCAGCCGGGAGCAGATCGCCGGGGCGAAGCGCGCCGCCCGGGCCGACGGCGAGGAGGGACTGGCCGAATGGCGTCGCGGCGACGCGCTCGACCTGCCGCTGCGCCGCAGCGAGTGGGGCACCTTCGACGTGGCGCACGCCCGCTTTCTCCTCGAGCACGTTCCCGAGCCCCGCCGCGTCGTCGAAGGGATGCTGCGGGCCGTCCGCCCCGGCGGCCGCGTCGTCCTGGAGGACGACGACCACGACGCCCTGCGCTGGTGGCCCGAGCCGCCCGGCTTCACGTCCCTCTGGAAGGCCTACATCCGGAGCTTCGATCGTCTCGGCAACGACCCGGCGGTGGGGCGCCGGCTGATCGCCCTGCTGCACGAGGCCGGCGCCCGCCCGCACCGCAACAGCTGGATCTTCTTCGGCAGCTGCTCGGGCTCTCCCGATTTCCGCGCCTACGTCGAGAACGCCGCCGGCGTGGTGCGCGGGGCGCGGACCGCCATCCTTGAGGGAGGTCTCCTCACGGCCGGGTCCTTCGATGCCGCCCTGCGGGCGCTCGACGCCTGGAAGAGGCACCCCGCCGCGGCGCTGTGGTACGCGATCGCCTGGGCGGAGGGGCGCCGTCCGGAGCGACGCGTCACGGGAGCCAGGCGTAGCCGATCTTGAAGAACAGGGTCCGGTCGCTCTGCCGCAGCGGCACGTCCGTCTGCCCCAGGCGGTCGTCCGAGTAACCCAGGTAGACGGCGGTCTGCGGGTTGACCTTGTAGGAGAAGAGAAGCTGGGTGAACAGGCTCCTGTCCACCTCGAGCGGCGGGACGCACGACGGGTCGGCCGGGTCGCAAACGCCAGTGTAGAGGGACAGCCGCCGGCGGATGTCGCTGTACTGCAGGATCGCCCGGGCCATGGCGCGCACGTTGAACTGCCACGCAAGATGCGCCTGCGCGAGATACGCCCGGAACAACCGCCCACCGTCCACGTCGAGGGTCTCGTAGGTCTCGTCGAGGCTCGCCCGCAGGTGCCGCCCGAGCTTGAACGACAGACCGGAGGAGATCCTCGTCTCCTTTCCGGAGCGCGCATTGTCGTAATCGACAGCGTCCCCGTAGCTGCCGGTCAGCGACACGGTCATCCACCGGGACGGAGTGATCGACCAGCCGACATCGGTGCTCGTCTGGTCGTAGGTAACGCCATTGAAATACTCCCGGCCTCGCAGGACTTCCAGCGACGCCGAGGACTGCAGCGGCCCTTCCCAGCGGACGTACAGGCTCTCGGAGCCGTCGGTCAGGAGGCCGTCGTGGTTCTCGATCCGGTCGGCGAGGACGCCGAAGCTCAGGCGGATGAGACGCCCCGTCGGATCTCCCCAGATGACGCGCTCCAGACTCCCGCCGAGCGTGCGCGTGTCCACTCGCGGGATGAACCCGGTGTCGACGCGCAGGCGCGGGCCGAGGTCGGAGCCCGAGAGGCTCCAGTTCCACTCCTTCGACTCGTGCCGGTAATCGAGGGTGAAGGCGGCGCCGCGAAAAGGCCGATCCGGCTGGTCGTACGACGTCGCGATGTCCGAGGGGTACCGCGTACGCGAGCCGAGAGCCTGGACGTTGACGGTGTCATGGTCGGTCAGTCGGATCACCCCGTCGACGCCGGCGACCTGGTTCGAGTAGCCCGGCCCCTCGCGGCCGGTATACAGGAAGCCCAGCGTGGACGAGGCGCCCAGGTCGCGGCGATAGCGGAGCGCCGCGTCCGTCACGTTCTGATCGAGGGAAGCGGACCGGGAGCCCTGATTGGCCGGGAACAGGAGATTCGTGATGTCGTCCTCCGCGACCACCGCCCCGAGGGCGTTGGGGCCGATCTTCCCGACCAGCTTGGCGCCCCAGGACGGATCGGCGACGGTGCGCGTATAGATCGTGTTCAGACGGGTCTGGAAGAAATCGGCCCCTTCCAGGAACAGCGGCCGCTTCTCCGGATAGTAGAGCGCGAAGCGCGTGTTGATCTTCAGCTGCGCGACATCCGCCTCGACCTGCGAGAAGTCCGGATTGAACGCGGCGCTCAGGGTCAGGTCGGGGGTCGCGGCCCAGCGGGCCGTCACCCCGCCCTCCCCGCTCACCGGTCCGTTCCGCATCGGCCCGTCCGGGAATGCTTCGCGCTGGTCGTCGCGATGCGCCGTCACGGTCGGATCGATCTCGAGGTTGAGCCCGGGCTTCGGGTCGCGGATTCCGGTCAGACGGATCGACTGGCAGAGATAGCAGCTGTTGTTCCGGTCGATCGGCCGGAGCGACATCTCGCGCACCACGGAGCGCGGCTGAAACCGCGAGGCGTGCAGCCCCCACACCAGCTCGCCGCCTCCGCGCGGGAACCGCAGCGAGGCGAACGGGATCGCCATCTCCACCACGTACCCGTCCGCGACGATCGCGCCCCGGGCGCTCCAGACGGCGTCCCACGAGGGGTCGATGGACAGCCCCGCGCCGCCCACTTCGCTGAGGATGGCGTCCCACTGCACGCCGAGCGGGCTGGCGGCGAAGCTGTAGCCACGACGATGATCGTTGAAGGTGTCGAGAACGATCGACACCTGGTCCTCGTCGCTCGGGAGCATGTCCCGGTCCGCGAGATAGGCGCGGATCTCCTCCGGTCGGGGATCGCTCGCGCGGAACCCGACGTACAGGTTGCGCTCGTCGTACAGGAGCAGACACTCGGTGCGCACCGGGGCGAGCGTGTTGTCCCCGGGGTAGACCTCGTAGGCGAGCGTCAGCCGCAGAGCCGACTCCCAGGCGGCCTCGTCCAGGATGCCGTCCACCTTGATCGGCGTGCCGGCGCGCGGGACCCGCAGGGCGTCGGGCGCGGCCGCCTCCTGGCCGGCCGCGGCGGCCGCCAGGGACAGCAGGGTCACGAACCCGATGATCAGGCTCGCCGTCCGCACGCGCGCGTCCCCGGGAAAGGCCGGGAGAATAGCACCTTGTCCCGGACGGTGCGCGGGCCCGCCGGCGCGCTGTAGAATGAGCCATGCCCCGCCTGCGTCCTGCGGTCCTCGGCCGTCGCGCTCCGGTCGCCGCCCTCGTGGCGCTCGTCGGCGCCGTCCTGCTGTGGCCCGGCGCGGGCGCGCGCGGCGTCTCGCGCGACCTGACCAAGGAGATCCGCAATCATTACGAAGGTCTGACGCTGCGGCTGCGGGTCGACCTGCGGGCGGCGGGGCGCGCCAGCGACCCGAACGTCGTCAGCCTGGACGGTGTCGGCTATCCGAGCGAGCGCGCGCCCGTCCTGTTCACCTGCCTGGAGTCGGTCTACCTGCAGCGCCTGACCAGCGAGGGAGGCTCGACCCTCGGCCTGACCGTCTACCGCAGCCGGGAGGAGTCGGAGCGGTTGCGCGCCACCGCCATCCCGCCTGCCATGGGGGCGAACCCGAACTTCGGGCACACGATCGCCACCTTCGCGCAGCAGGGAAGCACCACCGTCGTGCTCGAGCTGAAGGCGGGCAAGAAGGACGCCTCCGGACAGCGCGTGGAGATCGAGACGCTTCTCGATCGGCTGTTCTATCTGAACTCCGAGCCGACCCGGGACGACCTGGAGGCCTGCGTGCGGCTGCACCCGACGCTGCCGATCCCCAGGCTGCGCGCCCTGACCGGTCTGCCGGACGACACGATCCGATCCCTCGTCAAGGAGGCGGCGCCCGGGGGCCCGCCGGGCTAATCGAACAGGACCCTGACGAAGTGCCGCTTCCCCACCTTGATGAGGCAGGTGGACGACGCGGTGGCGGGGATCTCGCGGGCCGCGTCGGCGAGCCGCTGGCCGTCCAGGGAGACGCCCCCCTGCTCGATGAGCCGCCTGGCCTCGCCGTTCGAGCGGGCCAGACCGATCGTGACCAGGAGCTTCGGCACCCAGACCGGCTGCTCCCCGGCGGGCAGCCGGACCTCCCGGACCTCCTCCGGCGTCTCCTTGCGCGCGAAGATCTTCTCGAACTCGGCGGCGGCCTCCGCGGCCGCCTTCCGGCCGTGATAGTCGGCGACGATGCGGCGCGCCAGGTCGGTCTTCGCCTGCTTCGGGTGCAGGTCGCCCGCCTCCACGCGGCGGCGCATCGCGGCGATCTCGGCCAGCGTGGCGTCCGTGCACAGCTCCCAGTAACGCCACATGAGCGCGTCGCTGATCGACATGACCTTGCCGAAGATCTCCCGCGCCGGCTCCTTGATGCCGATGAAATTGCCGAGCGACTTGCTCATCTTCTCCACGCCGTCGAGCCCCTCCAGGAGCGGCATCGTCAGCACCACCTGGGGCTCGAGGCCGTACTCGCGCATCAGCTCGCGCCCCACCAGCAGGTTGAACTTCTGGTCGGTCCCGCCCATCTCGACGTCGGATTTGAGGGCCACCGAGTCGTACCCCTGCGCCAGGGGGTAGAGGAACTCGTGCAGACCGATCGGCTGCTTGCCGGCGTAACGCCGCGAGAAGTCGTCGCGCTCCAGAAGGCGCGCCACCGTGTACTTCGAGGCCAGCTCGATGAACCCGGCGGCACCGAGCTTGCCGAGCCAGCGGCTGTTGAAATCGATGACCGTCTTGCGGGGGCGCAGGATGGTGAACACCTGCTTCTTGTAGGTCTCGGCGTTCTGCCTCACTTGGGCGCGCGTCAGCACCGGCCGGGTCTTCGACTGCCCGGTCGGGTCGCCGATCATCCCCGTGAAATCGCCGATCAGGAACACGACCCGGTGGCCCAGGTCCTGGAAGTGCTTCATCTTGCGGATGAGGACGGTATGCCCGAGGTGCAGGTCGGGCGCGGACGGATCGAACCCGACCTTGACGGTGAGGGGGCGGTCCTCCTTCTGCGAGCGCTGCAGCTTGGCGAGGAGCTCTTCCTCGCGGATGATCTCCACCGCCCCCTTGCGCAAATACTCGATCTGCTCCTGGGGCGGAGCGAACCCGGGGGCGCGGCCGGTGGCCTTCATGGGCGCGAAGTCTACAACGATTCCGGCCGGCCCACGCCACGCGCGCCGGACGGCGGGAGCGGTCTCACAGGAGACCGCGCTCCTTCAGGCTGACGAAGCCCTTGTGGCTGACGATCAGATGATCGTACAGGTTGATCCCCATCAGCTCGCCGGCGCGTGCCATGGTGCGGGTGAAGTCGACATCGTCCCGGCTGGGGTCGAGACTGCCGCTCGGGTGGTTGTGGACCAGGATGAAGGCCAGGGCGCAGTTCACGATGGCGGGTTGCAGCACCTCGCGCGGGTGGGTGCGCGTGGTGTTGAGACTGCCAATCGAGACGGTCTCGCGGCAGATCAGGCGGTTCTGCGCGTCGAGATAGAGCGACACGAGGTGCTCCTTGCGCGCCCGCCTGAGATCGCGGACCAGGGCGTAGGCCTCGGCGGGAGAGCCGACCCGCGGCTCCTCGCCCGGCGGCGCGAGAAGGCGGCGGCCGAGCTCGAACGCCGCGAGCATCTGCGCCGCCTTGACCGGCCCGACGCCGCGCTCCCGGGCCCAGTCGTCCAGGGTCAGGCCCACCAGGCCCCGCGCCCCGTGCGCCCCGACCAGATCCTCCGCGATGCGCAGAACGCTGCGCCCGCGCGTGCCC
>CAYLND010000129.1:0-10462 GCA_964384905.1 uncultured Acidobacteriota bacterium | reverse complement strand
AGGCGGAGGCGTCGGGTCCCGCGGCGGCTCCGACCGCGGCCGCCGGACCGGCCGCGCGCGCCACCGGCGCGGCCGACTCCAGAGCCACCGCATCGACGTCGGCCGCCTCGATCGTGTCGTGCTCCACCATGATCAGCAGGCGCTCGACGGCGTTGCGGAGCTCGCGGATGTTGCCGCGCCAGGGACGCCCGGCCAGACGCTCCAGGGCGTCGGCACCGAACGTCCTGGGCTTGTAGCTGGTGTCCTTGGAGAGCTCGGCGACGAAGTGCTCGACCAGGAGCGGGATGTCCTCGCGCCGATCGCGCATCGGCGGGCAGGTGATCGGCACGACGTTGAGACGGAAGAACAGGTCCTCGCGGAAGCCTCCCTCGCGGATGCGCGCCGGCAGGTCCTTGTTGGTCGCGGCGATGACGCGCGTGTCGACCCGGACCATCCTGGCCATGCCGACCGGCTCGACCTCGCCGTTCTCGAGGACCCGCAGCACCTTCGCCTGGGTGCGCGCGCTCATGTCGCCGATCTCGTCCAGGAAGATGGTGCCGCCGTCCGCCTGCACGAACTTGCCGATCTGCTTGCCGGTCGCGCCGGTGAAGGAGCCCTTCTCGTGGCCGAAAAGCTCCGACTCGATGAGATCCTCCGGGATGGCGGCGCAATTCACCTTGACGAACGGCTTCTCGGCGCGCGGGCTCAAGCGGTGGATCTCCCAGGCGACGAGCTCCTTGCCGGTGCCGCTTTCGCCGGTGATCAGGACCGTCGCGTGGGCCGGCGCGGCGCGGCCAATCGCCTCGCGCACCGTCTTCAGTGCCCGCGACTCGCCCACCAGCCGGAGCACCCCCTCGACCTGATGGCGCAGCCGGAGGTTCTCCTCGCGCAGGCGCTTGCGCTCCACGGCGTTGCGCAGGGCGGTGAGCACGCGCTCGGACTCGAGCGGCTTCTCGAGAAAATCGTAGGCGCCCTTGTGGATCGCCTCGACGGCGGTCGGGATATCGCCGTGCCCGGAGATCATCAGGACGGGGGTGTGCGCGTCCCTGGCCCGGATCGCGGCGAGCGCCTCGAGACCGTCCATGCCCGGCATCTTGATGTCGAGCAGGACGGCGTCCGGCGTCTCGCGGCGCACCGCCTCGGTGCCCTCCCGGCCCGAGGAAGCCTCGAGGCACTCGTACCCCTCGTATTCGAGGACCATCCGCAGCGACTTGCGGATCGCCTCCTCGTCGTCGATCACCAGGACTTTTTCTTTCATCCTCCCCCACCGGGCGGCGCGGCAGGATCACGCCGGCGATCCGCCGGGAATCATAGCATCCGGGACAAAAAAAGCGGGGCCCGTCACCGGGCCCCGCTGGCATCACGCGCCGCGGGGAATCCCCGCCGGGCGCCGCTCGCTATCTGTCCTGCTCCTCCTGCGCGCGCAGCCGCAGGGTGACGTAGCGCGAGATCGGGTCGCCGCCGGTGCGGCCGGACGGACTGATGACGTACAGCACCACCAGACCACCTTCCTTCACCTTGCCGAGCTCGCGGCGGTATTCGGAGACGCTCTTGATCGAGACGCGGTTCACCTCGCTCACCACGTCGCCCTCTCCCAGGCCCTTCTCGAACGCCTCGGAGACGCGCGACACGCGGGTCACCAGGACCCCCTTGGTGTCGTTGGGCAGGTCGAGCTTGTCGATGACCTCGGGCGTGAGGTCGTCCACGGAGACGCCGAGCTTGCGCTCGTTCGGCTCCTCGCTCCGGCCGCCGCGCTCCTCGCTCTCGCTCTCGTTCTTGAGGACGTACTGACTGCGATCCGCCAGCTTGGCGTTGAGCGTGACCTCCTTGCCGTTGCGCAGGACCGTCAGCTTGACGCTCGCGCCGGGCTCCTTGGCGGAGACCAGGTGCACCACCTCGCTGGTGGTATCCACGGTCTTGCCGTCGACGGCGACGATCACGTCGCCGCGCTTGATGCCGGCCTCGTCGGCGGGCAGGTGGGGCCTGACGGCGTTGACCAGGGCGCCCTTTTCGGTGGACAGACCGAAGGCCTCCTGGAGGTCGGGGGTGATCTCGGCCAGCTCGATGCCGAGGTAGCCGCGCGACACCTTCCCCTTGGTCTTGAGCTGCTCCATGATCCCCTTGGCCACGTTGATCGGCACCGCGAAGCCGATCCCCTGGCCGACGCTGCTGATGGCGGTGTTCACGCCCACCACTTCGCCCGACATGTTGACCAGCGGACCGCCGGAGTTGCCGAAATTGATGGCCGCGTCGGTCTGGATGAAATTGTCGAGGGAGAAGTCGCGCGACAGGTCGCGCAGCACCCTCCCCTTGGCGCTCACCACGCCGACGGTCACCGTGTGGTCATAGTTCAGGGGATTACCGACCGCCATGACCCAGTCCCCGACGCGCATGGTCTCGGAGTCGCCGAGCGTCAGAGAAGGCAGCTTCTTCTCGGTCTTGATCCGGATGAGGGCGATGTCGGTGCTCGGATCGGAGCCGATCACCTCGGCGGCGTAGTCCCTCTTGTCCTCGCTCAGGTTGACCTTGATCTTGCTGGCATCCTCGACCACGTGGTAATTGGTCAGGATGTAGCCGTCGTCGCTGATCAGGAACCCCGAGCCGCCGCTCACCTCGAGCCTCGGCTCGTCCTCGGGGGCGAAACGGCGCCGCTGCTGCGGGCCGAAGAAGAACTCGAACGGATCGCCGTGGAACGGCGTCTTGCCGCCACTCTTCGGCTTCACGGTCTCGGTGGAGGTGATGCTGACCACCGCCGGGTTCACGCGCTCGGCGATATCCGCGAACGAGCCCGGCGCCCCCGCCGCGCCATGCCCGGCCGCGAGCTGGGCCTGCGCGGCGGCGTGCAGCGGCCTGTCGTCCAGCCTCCCGTCGGCGATTCCCGGACTGGTCAGGTGGAGGCCGCCTGCGATCGCCATGCCGAAGATCATCGAGGCCGCCGCGATCAACGCGAGGGTGACGGGTTGTCCGCTCATCTTCATCGAACTATTCTCCATGAGGAAACTCAGTATATGGCCGGGTCGATCCTCCGTCAAGGACGGGCTCGGAGGAGCCGGCACCGGCGTGAGACGCGGCGCCTGCCGCACTTCGCGCCGAGGTCGATGCATCGCAAGCCCTCGTGCCCAAGGCTCGGTCGACTGCCATGCTTAAAGACGGGCCCGAAGCCAGTCAGGGTGCAAAGCAAGGGGTGTGCCATGGGAGCCGGTGGGGTCGGGCGGTGCACAACCACCGAGGGCGCCGAGGCTTAAGGCCAGGCCGGAGAAGACCTGACGAGAGCGTCCGCGCGCGGCGACGATGGCGGGGGCCGCCAAATTGGCGCCCCGGGGTCTAGTCCTCCGCGGCCTGGCCCTGCTCGGGGGGGTCGTCGCCTTGCGCCTGCTCGTAGTCGCGCAGCTTGCGTTGCAGGGTGCGCAGACCGATGCCGAGGATCTCGGCGGCGCGGGTGCGATTGCCGCCCGTCTGCCGCAGGGTGCGCAGGATCGCCTCCTTCTCGATCTCCTCCATCCGCTGGGCCGGCACGCCGCTGTCCTGCGGGGCGGCCGCGGGGGGCGACGCGCGGTAGTGCTCGGGGAGGTGATCCGGGACGATGACGCTGGTGCCGGCGTCGGCCAGGACCACGAGGCTCTCGATCAGATTGCGCAACTCGCGGACGTTCCCCTCCCACCGGGTCTGGTGCAGGGTCTCGACCACCTCGGGCGACAGGGTCAGACCCGGGCGATTGTTCTCGGCTTTGAACATCTCGAAGAAGCGGTGCGTCAGGAGCGGGATGTCCTCGCGCCTCTCGCGCAGCGGCGGAACGACGATGGTGACGACCTTCAGGCGATAGTAGAGATCGCTGCGGAAGGTCCCCGCCGCGACCCGCGCCTCCAGATCGGAGTTGGTCGCCGCGATGATCCTCACGTCGACGCTGATCGTCTCGGTGCCGCCGACGCGCATGAACGAACGGTCCTCCAGGACGCGCAGCAGCTTCGCCTGCAGCGGCAGAGGCATCTCGCCGACTTCGTCGAGGAACAGCGTGCCGCGGTCCGCCAGCTCGAACTTCCCCGCCTTGCGCTGGATCGCGCCGGTGAACGCGCCCCGCTCGTGGCCGAACAGCTCGCTCTCCAGGATGTCGCTCGGGATGGCGGCGCAGTTGATCGGCAGGAAGCGGAACTCCTTGCGCGGCGAGTTCTGATGCAGCGCGTTGGCGATCAGCTCCTTGCCGGTGCCGCTCTCCCCGACAATCAGGACGCTGCTGCGCGTCGGCGCCACCAGCGCGAGCTGGTGCAGGACCTGCTGCATGGCCTTCGAGGCGCCGATGATGGTGCCGAAAGAGAACTTCTCCTCCAGCCGCTCCCGGAGGAGGCGGACCTCCTGGGCCAGGCGGCGCTTCTCGACCGCCGCCGCCACGCGCTTGCGGAGCTCGACCAGGTTGACCGGCTTCTGGAGATAGTCGTCGGCCCCGTGCTTCATGGCGTCCACCGCCGACTCGACCGATCCGAAGCCGGTGATCACCAGGACCGCCAGTCCGGGGTCGACCGATTTGGCCAGACGCAGCACCTCCAGGCCGTCCATTCCGGGCATCCGCAGATCGGTCACCAGGAGGTCGGTCCCGCCTTCCTTCAGGCGCTCGAGTCCGCCGCGCCCCGAGCCGAAGGAGACGACGTCGTAGCCGTCCTTCCGGAGCGCCATCTCGATGCCCCGGCGGTTCCCCTCGTCGTCGTCGATGACGACGATCTGACCCTTGGCTCCTGCCATCTCCCCCTCTCCGGCCGCCCGGACATGGGCGCCCCGCCCCTCAGCGTGCTCCGCCCGCCTGCTCCAGGAACTCCGGCGCCTCCATGACGCGCACTCCCAGGGCCCGGGCCTTGTCGCGCTTCGACCCGGGGTCGGCGCCGCAGATCAGGAGGTCGGTCTTCCTGGACACCGAGTCGCTGACGCGCGCTCCCTGGCGCACCAGCATCCTCTTGATCGCGTCGCGCGGCCACCCCTCGATCGTGCCGGTGATGACGACCGTCTTGCCGGTGAACGGTCCGGTGGACGACGCGGACTTCTCCCGGGCGCGCAGGTTGACACCGGCCGCCCCGAGACTCTCGATCAGACGGGCGTTCTCCGGCTGCGCGAAGAACTGCCGGATCGCGTCGGCGACCTTCGGGCCGACCTCGAAGACGGCCATCAGATCGTCCTTCGAGGCGCTCATCAGGGACTTCATGTCCGGGAACGCCTCGGCCAGGAGCTGCGCGGTGCGCTCGCCCACGAACCGCATCCCGAGCGCGTAGATGACGCGCTCCAGCGGCGCCGCCCGGCTCTTCTCGATCTCAAGGACCAGGTTCTGCGCCGACTTCTTTCCCATCCTGTCGAGCTCGGCCAGCACCGGCGCTTCCAGGGCGTAGACGCCCGCCACGTCCTTGAGCAGGCCGAGGTCGACGAGCTGGTTCACCAGCGCCTCCCCCAGGCCCTCGATGTTCATCGCCTCGCGCTGCGCGAAATGCAGGATGGTCTCCTTGAGGCGCGCCGGGCAGGAGGCGTTGACGCAGCGCGCGTACACCTCCCCCTCCGGCCGGGGGGCGGCCGCGCCGCAGACCGGACAGGTGCGCGGCATCCGGAACGGCCGCGAGTCCGGCGGGCGCGCCTCCTGGATGACCTTGACGATCTTCGGAATCACGTCCCCACCGCGCTCGATCAGGACCCGATCGCCGACCCGCACGTCCTTGCGCTCCAGCTCGTCCTCGTTGTGCAGCGTGCAGCGCGAGATCGTCGCGCCGCCGATGGCCACGGGCTCGAGGATCGCCACCGGCGTGAGCGCGCCGCTGCGGGTGACGTTCACCTGGATGTCCCGCACCGTCGTGGTCGCTTGCCGTGGCGGGAACTTGTAGGCCACCGCCCAGCGCGGCGCGCGCGCCGTGCTTCCGGCCAGCTCCTGCAGCTCGATCGGGTCGACCTTGATGACACAGCCATCCGCCTCGAACGGCAGGTCGTCGCGTTTCTCCTGCCATTCCTGGAAGGCGGTCTCGACCTCGGCGAGGCCGCCGCAGCGCCGCGTCGGGTTCACCCGGAACCCGAGGTCGCGCAGGAGGTCCAGGCAGCCCGAATGGGTGTCGGGCATGGCGGCCCCGGTCATCCGGGTCAGATTCCAGATCAGAAGATCGAGCGGCCGCTGCGCCGTCACGCTGGGGTCGAGCATGCGGATCGTCCCGGCCGCCGCGTTGCGGGGATTGGCGAACGCCGGCTCGCCCGCCTCCTCGCGCCGGCGGTTCATGTCACGGAAGGCGGCGACCGGATAGTACACCTCGCCGCGCACCTCCAGGAATGCCACCGGCCGCAGCAGACGCAGCGGCACCGACGGGATGGTGCGGATGTTGAACGTCACGTCCTCGCCCAGCACGCCGTCACCACGGGTCACTCCCCGCGCCAGCGAGCCGTTCTCGTAGATCAGCGAGACCGAGACTCCGTCGATCTTCAGCTCGGCCGCCAGCGGAGCCTGGTCGCGCCCGAGGACGCGCGTCAGCCTCTCGTGCCACTCCCGCACCTCGTCCGGCGAGGTGGCGTTGTCCAGGCTGAGCATCGGCACGGCGTGCCGGACGGTCGGCAGGTCCCCTTCGACCTCGGCCCCGACCCGCTGCGTAGGCGAGTCGGGCGTGATCAGGTCGGGGAACGCCGTCTCGATCTCGCCCAGCTCGCGCTCGAGGCGGTCGTACTCGGCGTCGGAGACCTCGGGATCGTTGTCGGCGTAATAGCGTTTGCGGTGGTGCCAGATCGTCCGGCGCAGCTCGACGGCCTGCCGCGCCGCTTCGCCCCGTGTGCGCGGGCGAGCCACCCGCCGCGCCGCCTCCTTCATGAGGCCCCCGTCCACGAAGGGCCAGGTTCCGCCGCGGGCCCGGCCGCCGTCGTCGCGGCCGCCGCATGGCGGCGCGGCAGGGTCAGGACGAAGCGGGCGCCCTTCCCCAGCTCGCTCTCCACGGTGATCGTCCCGCCGTCCGCCTGCAGGATGCGCGCCGCGATCGGCAGTCCCAGACCGGTCCCGCCGCCGCGGTAGGAGTAGAACACGTCGAAGATGCGCTCGCGGTCGGCCGCGGGAATCCCCGGCCCGTTGTCCTCGACGCTGACGATCGCCTCCCCCTGCGGTCCGACGCGGCTCTCGAGGGCGACCTGGCCTCCCTCCGGCAGGACCTGCGTGGCGTTGATCAGCAGGTTCATGACCGCCTGCCGGATCAGGCCCTCGTCCAGATCGACCGGCGGCATGTAGGGAGACAGGTCCTGCCGCAGGAGGATCCTGCGCTTCTCGAACTCGGGTCGCAGGAAGGCGCACAGGTCGCTCAGGATGGCGTTCAGGTCCTTGCTCTCGAAGCGCGGCTCGTGGGGCCTGGCGTACGTCAGGAAGTTGTTGACCAGGTTGCTCAAGCGCCGGATCTCGCCCTGCAGGGCCGACAGGAAGACACGTGGATCGCCGTCGTTGCCGGCCGGGCTGTCGGCCAGCTCCTCTTCGAGCATCTGCAGATTCATGCTGAGCACGTTCAGGGGGTTGCGGATCTCGTGCGCCAGCCCCGCCGCGAGGGCGCCGACGAACGCCAGGCGATCGTCCATCTGTGCCTGGGCCTCGAGCAGCCGGGTCCGATGCAGGAGCCGCAGCACGTACAGGAAGGCGATCAGCAGGACCGCGACCGCCGCGACCGCTCCGATCCACAGCTTCACCTGCAGGTCGTGACGCAGATCCCGGATCTCCTTTTCGATCAGCTCGCTCTCCACGCCGACTTCACGCACGTTCGTGGCATTGGGATCGCTCGGGTGGCCGATCGCGATGACCTTCCTGGGCTGCCCGCCGACCTGCCATTCCTCGCTCACCTCGGAGTGACCGGGCAGCGTGGAGAGATCGGGCGCCCCGGCCACCACGCGGTGCTCCTCCTCCCCGAACCCCACCCACAGGACACGCCCCTGCAGATCGGTGATCACCCGCTGCCACCGGTAGCTCAGGGCCCGGAAGATGCGCGGAGCCGCCCCGGAGGCGGCCGGCTGCGAGCGGCACGGCTGGACAGCCTCCCGGGATTCGGGGACGCCTGGCGGACACGGCTCCGCCGGGGACAGCTCCCCATCGTCGGCCTCGGACGGGATCGGCGCGATGGAGCGGTTCTCCAGGATCCGGAGGGAGGCCTGCAGGGCCTGATCGAACACCCGGAGGCTGAGGTCCCTGAAGGCCAGGTGCCCGACCACCAGCAGATCCGCCAGGAACAGGGCAATAAAGAGGATGGACGCGAACAGGAGCTGCCCGCGGAACGTGGGCTTGGATCTGGCGACTTCCCGCAATGCACCGTCTCCCGGGGAGCCTGACCGGGGTGCCCTCGGGATCGGCTCCTCGCGAACGCTCCCGACGAAGGGATCGGCTGAAGCAGAATAGCATATCCGACCGCTCCAGACCTGGGCCGCTGTACGTAACCCGCAGTGGATGCCGAACTTCCGCCGAACGAGCGTTGACAGCCCGAAAAACCGTGTGCTAGGATTCGCCGCCCTTTAGGTTGCCCACGCAAGCCACGAACGGAACCAGCGCGGGCGCGCCTCCTGCGCGGCGCACGCGCGGGTTTGCGTTTCGCTGCGAGGCCGATCGAGATGGAAACGAAGCGGGTCGTCGCGCTCGTCCTTGGAGCCCTCGTCGTGTCGGGGCTGCTCGCGCCTCCTGCCGTGGCGGAAGAGAAGAAAGGGACCTGGGAGACCAGCTTCGATCTCGGAAGCGTTCTCTTTGCAAAGAAGCTGGCCCTCTCGAACGTCGAGGAGTACGGCTTCAACTTCGGCTGGTACTGGAAGCCGGCCTACGAGTGGGAGTTCCAGTACCGGCGGACCGCTTCCGCAGGATTGAAGAACGAGACCAGCGTTCTCCTGAACGACCCAACGGTTTTCTTCGCCACTCCGTCCCGCAGTTTCACCTCCGACTCGTACAACGTCCGCTTCCTGATCAACCCCAGAAACGTCCGGCGCCGCCTGAAACCGTACCTCGTCTTCGGCTACGGACTGGTGACGTACAGCGCGAGCCCGGGCTTCGGCAACAACGAGCAGGGCAACATCCGCGGTTATCCGCTGTCGCTGGGCGGCGGGATCCGCATGCGTCTCATGCCGCACATGGCGCTGCGCGCGGAGTTCACGACCGAGTACGAGCGGCTCGACCTCTACCACAACGAGCACCTGGGCGTCGGTCTGACCTGGGCGTTCGGCGGCGGCGGGGGTGCGGGCGGATCGGCCGATACGGACGGTGACGGCGTGCCGGACCTGATCGATCGCTGCCCCGACACGCCCAAGGGCGCCCTGGTCGACTCGCGCAACGGCTGCCCCTGGGATCTCGACCAGGACGGCGTGCTGGAAGGGATCGACAAGTGTCCCGACACGCCGCGTGGCTGGCCGGTCGACGAGAGCGGATGCCCGCTCGACACGGACGGCGACGGCGTGCCGGACGGAGCCGACAAGTGCGCCGACACGCCGAAGGGCGCGCTGGTCAACGTCGAGGGATGCCCGACCGACAGCGACCATGACGGTATCTGGGATGGCATCGACAAGTGCCCCGACACGCCGAAAGGGGCCGTGGTCGACCCGATCGACAGCCCGACCGCCGGCTGCCCGCACGACAGCGACAACGACGGAGTGTTCGACGGTATCGACCAGTGCGTCCCGACGCCGCCCGGCGCGACCGTGGACGAGAAGGGCTGCCCGCACGACTCGGACGGCGACCGGGTGCTCGACGGAATCGACCAGTGTCCCGACACGCCGAAGGGGCAGAAGATCGACAAGGAGGGCTGCCCGCGCGTCCGCCTCGACAAGCCGGAGTCGCAAGTCCTCCAGAACGTCAAGTTCGTGCAGGGGATCGACCTGTACCCCGGCGCCGACGCCTGGCTGGAGCTGCTGGTCGACGCGCTGACCTACTGGAGCGACGTCAGCATCGAGCTCGGCGTCTACACCGACAACAAGGGCGGCGCGGCGAGCAACCGGAACATCTCACAGCGCCGCGCCGAGGTCCTCCGGGAGTGGCTGAAGAACCACGGGATCGATCCCAAGCGGATCGTCATCAAGGGGTACGGCGCAACCGACTTCATCGCGGACAACGAGACCGAGGAGGGCCGTGAGAAGAACCGCCGCGTGGAGGTCAAGCGGCTCTCGGGTGACCTGCGCAGGCACCCGAAGCCTCTTCCCGAGGAGGCCGCTCCATCCCCGGAAGGCACCGCCCCCGAGCGGCCGCACGCCGCCCCGGCTCCGGAGCAGCCCGCCGCCGCTCCCGCCGGCCCGACACCGGCGCCCGGACCGGCCCCCGCCCCTTCTCCGTCACCCACGCCTCAGCCATCCCCATCGCCCGAGCCGACCCCCGCGCCGTCCCCCACGCCTTCCCCCGCAACCCAGGAGCCAGCGCCCGCTCCAACCCCCGCCCCCCCCACCGCCTCCGGGAGCCGATCCGAAGGCAGCCCAACGCCCCTCGCCCACCCCACCGCAACGGGGGTGGCCATCGACCGGCCCCCGGCCAACGCGATCGACG
>CAYLND010000128.1:0-10501 GCA_964384905.1 uncultured Acidobacteriota bacterium | reverse complement strand
TCATCGCCAGGACAACGAGACCGCAGAGAGGAGACTTTTTCAGCAACCTGCTAACGCCCCGGCTAAGCTGCGGCGCGCGCGCGTAACCTCCAAGTCCCCACGGACCTCCCGCGCGACGTCAGCTTCAGCCGGCTGTTAGCTGGCGTAGCGCGGGCATCGATTGACCCGATTTGAGCCGTAACCGCCGGATCATGAACCTTGCTTGCTTTCAGATCTCTCGGCCCAGTCGCAGAACACGACAAGGGCATCGCCGATACGCTGTGGCCCGCACGCCGCGCGAAATGCTGCACCCTCTTTCCAGCAGCGTAGCCACTCATGCTCATCTTGATACTTGTCTTCATACGCTGGGAAGGGGACCTGTTCGAGCAGGGTGTCCTTCAAGTCAATCGAGATCGACCACCCTGGATTGTCGAGCGTGCCGATTCGGACATCGTGCCCGTGCTCCCACTTGCCATTGCAATTCGATTTGTACCACCTGGCTAAACGCTCAATTACTGTTGCGTCCATCATAGTTAAGTCCAGCTAACGCCCGGGCTAAGCTGCGGCGCGCGCGCGCAACCTCCAAGCCCCCACGGACCCCCCTCGTGCCGTCAGCTTCAGCCGGTTGTTAGACCGCAGATCTCCTAATAATGCACCACACCCGTCAAGAGCAAGAAGCTCAATACCAATAGGAATGCCGCAGCCGTGATGACGGTGATAGCCTGAAACTGCGTGCGGAAGCTTCGTTGGCCCCACGTCCTCACAACCTCGTACTGCGCCACAGCGCAAAAGAGAGCCCCAACCGTGACGAGGTAGACTCCCATACTCGCTTGTTGGAATTCGAAGCCTCGCCAGATTGCCAAGCATACAAGCCCGCCGAATAGCATCAACACCCAAGAGGGCCACGGATAAGCGGCGTTCGAAAGCGTGTCGCAGTAGTCACGCTCGTCCTCATCTTGCAGCTGTTCCTCATATGTTGGTACAGCCAGGGCCGCCCGGACGAACTGAGGGTCACTGATATCTCGCCCCCGTCGCTGCAGCACGCTTCTGGCGCACGCGATCGCCTCACTGCGATATTCATCAGGCTTGGCTAGGGCGATGCGGACCAAGGCTTCGTCAGGCAAGCCTTGCAACTCGGCTTCGAGTTCCTGTGGTTGGTTCTGCATCTGTGCGTCACCTGCGGTCTAACGCTCCGGCTAAGCTGCGGGGCGCGAACGCAGCCAAGCACTACGCGTGGGCCTCCCGCGCCCCGGCAGCTTCAGCCGGTTGTTCGGCGGCCGTGGCGATGGGCACGCAGGTAGCGCGCACGTGCCACGCCGAAAAAGACCAACGCAAGACCTACAGACTCGTACGAACTCAATGCCCCGGCAACCCCGGACCGCCACAATATCAGACCGGCTAGGAACAGGGACGCGACGCCAGCAATGACTAGTATCGTTGGAGTTAGCAGACCCCCGCCCCTGCGCTCGTGCCCCGTGAGCAGGCACCAAGACGTTATACCCAACCACCACGTAAGTGCCGAAAACAATAAGAAGCCGGGCACAAGTTCCCATGACGGCCCGTCCAGCTGACCGTTGAGCGCTAACCAGCCGGACACCACCCATCCAGTAATCATCATGAGGGTTACGGCCGAGAGCACGAGTCCTAGGACTACTTCAATGGTTCTGCCGAGGCTCCCCATAACGTGGGTGACTGAACGGCTGGTCCATTTCATCTTTTGTCCGCCGAACGTAAATTGGATTGAACAAGATAAATCAAAAAACAAAGGGAAACTGTCGCATAGCTTGGATAGCACTGCAAGCTGGGCCACGTCTGGATAGCATGATAATGGTCGCGGAGGTGTCGATTCTCTGACGAAGTACGCGAACCCTGCGCGTGGCGATGCCGGACTCTCCGTACCTCGTTTCTCATCTCGCTTCCCCATCTCCCGCCGCGGGTTCGAGGGCGCGTGCGGGCGTCGCCCCGCCGCCGTGCGGGTCCTGGTCGAGCGGGCTGCGAACGCCGCGGCCGCCGCGGTTGAGGACGTGGGTATAGATCATAGTCGTGCTCACGTCGCTGTGGCCGAGGAGCTCCTGGATGGTTCGGATGTCGTAGCCGGATTCGAGGAGGTGCGTCGCGAACGAATGGCGCAGGGTGTGGCAGCTGGCGTGCTTGGCGATGCGCGCGGCGCGCACGGCATCCTTGACGGCGCGCTGCACGACGGATTCGTGGAGATGGTGGCGATGATGCTGGCCGGTCCGGCGGTCGCGATAGAAGCGCGTCGCCGGGAAAACCCATTGCCAGCCCCATTCCCTGTCTGCCGAGGGGTACTTGCTGATCAGCGCGCCGGGCAGGGGGGCACGGCCGCGGCCCTCCTTCAAGTCACGCTGGTGCAGCCGGTACACGCTGTCAAGATGGACCGTCAGTGGGGTCTTCAACAGGGCGGGAAGGAGGGTCACGCGATCCTTGGCACCCTTGCCATCGCGCACGGTGATCTCGGCGCGATGGAGGTCGATGTCCTTGACACGCAGGCGGCAGCATTCCATCACGCGGAGGCCGGCTCCGTACATGAGTGAAGCCATGAGCCAGGAGACGCCGCGGAGCTGGCCGAGGACGGCGTCGACCTCGGCGCGGGTCAGGACGACCGGCAGACGAACCGGCCGCCTCGCGCGGACGAGCCCCTGCAGCCACTCCAGGCGGAGGTCGAGGACTTCCTGGTAAAGGAAGAGGAGCGCGCTGAGCGCCTGGTTCTGGGTTGACGCGCTGACATTGCGATCGGTCGCAAGGCTGGTCAGGAATCGTGCGATCTCGGGCTCGCCCATCTCCGTTGGATGACGTTTCCCGTGGAACAGAATGAAGCGTCGAATCCAGCCGACATACGCCCTCTCGGTTCGCGGGCTCATGTGCCGGGCGCGAGTGGCCTGCCGCACGCGCTCGAGTAGTCGCGGGCGGCCCTGAGAAGAGGGGGAACTCGTGGATCCCGCCGGAACCTTGGTTGGGAGAGGCTCCATCGGACCAGCTCCTTGGGGGCGGATTTTCGACGGCTCTTGAGGGAGATTCTACGCTTCGGAGCCGCGCGGAGCAATTGTTCTGACGACCGGAGAGGATCATCGCGCGGGTCGTTTGACGCGGAGGGGCATGCTGCGGCGGGCGCGGCGGCGCTCTTGACTCGCGCGCGTCGTTCGGACGAGTGTAGCGCGCGCGTGCGGCCCGGGCGGCGTGGCGGTACGGTCGGCGCGCGGCCTGGGCGCGCTTTCGGTTTTCGGCCTGTTTTGGAGGGATTGTTGTGAACAAAGGACTTATCCGGGTCGGGGGTCTTATCATCTTTATTACTGCCGGGGCGGCCTTGACGTCGACGGTGGCCCTGGCGGCTGCTGCCCACGACGACGGCGTGCGTAAGCGGATTCGTGAGCTGGGGATCGTCATCGGGCGGATGGCGCCGGGGCCGGCGAACGCGATCACCGACGTGAAGGGCGTGAAGGTCGGGCACGTGACGCTGGCGCGCGGCGACGGGAGGCTCGTGCCGGGGAAGGGGCCGGTGCGGACGGGGGTGACGGCGATCCTGCCGCATGGGGGCGACCTGTGGCGCGAGAAGGTGCCGGCGGCGACGTGGGTGCTGAACGGGACCGGGGAGATGACGGGGAGCATCTGGATCGACACGCAGGGGGCGCTCGAGGTGCCGATCCTGCTGACCAACACGATGAACATCGGGCGGGTGATGGACGGGGTGGTGGCGTACATGCTGAAGCGCTACCCGGACATCGGCATCGGGGACGACGTGGTGGCGCCGACGGTGGCGGAGTGCGACGACTCGACGCTGAACGACGCGCGCGGGCTGCACGTCTCCGCCGACGACACGGTGCGGGCGATCGAGTCGGCGGGCACGGGGCCGGTGGCGGAGGGGGCGGTCGGGGCGGGAACGGGAATGATGTCGTACCAGTTCAAGGGCGGGATCGGCACGGCGTCGCGCGTGCTCTCCAAAGAAGAAGGCGGCTACACGGTGGGCGTGCTGGTGAACGCGAACATGGGGCGGCGGGCCGATCTGGTGGTGGACGGCGTGCCGGTGGGGCGGGAGATCACCGACCTGATGCCGGTGACGGGAGGCGGGCAGAGCGGCGGGGCGGCCGACGGGTCGATCATCATCGTGATCGCGACCGACGCGCCGCTCGATCATCTGAAGCTGCGGCGTCTGGCGTCGAAGGCGTCGCTGGGTCTGGCGCGCACCGGAACGATCTCGAACCACGGCAGCGGCGACATCTTCCTGGCGTTCTCGACCGGGAACCGGGTGCCGCACTATCCGAAGCCGCTGACCTACACGCTGACGGTGGTGGCCGACGATCATCTCGATCCGATCTTCCGCGCGGCGGAGGAGGCGACGGAAGAAGCGATCCTGAACGCGCTGGCGATGGCCACCACGACGGTGGGGCGGGACGGCAACACGGCGTTCGCGCTGCCGCTCGATCGGCTGGTCGCGATCATGAAGCGCTACGAACCTGCCGGGCATGATCGATCGCGCTGACGCGGGCGGGCCCGCGGCGTCCTCCGTACCTCACTCACCTGAACCGGATCAGCGCTTGCCGGCGCCCGGCCCGTCGGTGTGGCCCGCGACGGCGCGCGCGCGGGGGCTGCTGGTCGCGGGGCTCCTGGCGACGCTGGCGCTCCTCCTGGCGCACGCGGCGGTCTACTGGTTCCTGACCGACGACGCCTTCATCTCGTTCCGGTACGCGCGCAATCTGCGGCTGGGGCACGGGCTGGTGTTCAACCCGGGCCGCGAGCGGGTGGAGGGGTACACCAACTTCCTGTGGGTCCTGCTGCTGGCGGGGTGCGACGCGCTGGGGGTGCCGCCGGAGGTCGCCGCGAATCTCCTGAGTCTGGCGGCGACGGTGGCGCTGTGGGGGCTGGTGGTCTGGTTCGTGCTGCGTGTTTGTCCGCCGTCGGGGCGGCGGCGGTGGATGGCGCTGGTGCCTCTCGTGTTGCTCGCTTCGACGCGCAGCGTGGCGGTCTGGTCGACGGGGGGACTGGAGACGCGGCTGTTCGAGGCGCTGGCGATCGGCGGGCTGTTCCGGCTGGTCGTCGAGGTGCGGACGCAGGCGGAGGGGCGGAGGTCGGGGCCGCCCGTGGCGGCGCTGCTGTTGGCGCTGGCGACGCTGACGCGCCCGGACGGGCTGGTGATCGCGGTCGCCGCCTTCGGCGCGGCCGGTCTCTATCTGGACGCGACGGGCCGGCTGCGCTGGCGGGCGCTGGGCGGCTGGATCGGCGCGTACGGGCTGCCGGTCGCCGCGCACCTGCTGTTCCGGCGTCTCTACTACGGGGATTGGCTGCCGAACACGTACTACGCGAAGGTCGGCGGCCGGGTCTGGTGGAGCATGGGATGGACCTACCTCGGGGCGCTGGCGCTCGAGTACGCGATCTATCTCTGGGTGCCGTTCCTGGTCGCCGGGGTCGTGCGTCATCTCCGCCGGGGGAGCGGCTTCGTGCCTCTTCTGTTCCTGGCGGTGGCGGCGGCGCAGACGCTGTACGTGGCGGCGGTGGGTGGGGATCACTTCGAATACCGGCCGCTCGACATTCTCTTCCCGCTCTTCTTCCTGCTGATCTGCGAGGGCGCGCGGCACCTGGCGCGCGGCCGGGCGGCGACGGTCGCGACCGGGGCGGGTCTCGCTCTCGTCCTGGCGGGGCTGGTGGCGCTGCCATACCAGACGCACCGGCAGTTTCCGGATCACTACCTCGCCGGCTTCCCGGGAGACGACCCCGCCAGGAGCGAGGCCGGGCTGTTCCTGTCGCCGGAGCGCGATCCGATCGACCGGCTGCCGGGGCTGCGCTCCATCGCGCGAACCTACCGGTCGATGCTGGGAACGTTGTCGGGCGCCTTCGTCGGCGTCCGGCAGGAAGAGCACCGGCTGTTCCTGGCGACCGTCGTGCGGGAAGGGAAGGACCTGGCCGCTCTGGTGCGGCAGGGACGGATGGCGCCCGACGCGGTCCTGGCGATCAGCAGCGTCGGCGCCATTCCTTATTACTCCGGGCTTCCCGTGATCGATCGCCTGGGGCTCACCGACCGGCACGTGGCGCACCAGCCGTTCAGCAGCTGGGCGATGGCGCACGGCAAGCACGCGACGCTCGATTACGCGCGCGACCAGGGGGTCGACCTCTGGGCGGTCGACGAGGTGCACAGTCTGTGGCGCGAGGACGACCCGATGTTCTACCGGCGTCTCGGGATGGCGGCGCGTGGCGAGGTCGAGCAGGACGCGCCGGTCTTCTTCGCGGAGGCGGGCGGCGGCCTGGACCTGCTGGGGATTCTGCCGCGCGGGCCCGGCGCGGAGTCGGGAAAGTTTCCGGGTCTGCGGTTCGGGAAGGCCGACGATCCGGAGGCGACTCGGGCGGTGTTCGAGCGTGGCATCCGTCTGTTCGGCGAGAGGGCGCGTCGCGACCCGGCCGACCGGGCGGCGCTGTTCGACTACGCGATGGTCCTGTTCGGCGCGGGGCGCCACGACGCGGCGATCGAGGCGTTCACCGCGGCCGCCGTGGCCGGCGCTGCGGAGGCCTGGATCGGTCTCGGTCGCGTCTGGACCGTCAAGGGGGACGACGCGCGGGCGCTCGCCGCGTTCGAGGAGGCGGCCCGCGCGGAGCCGCGCTCCGAGCCGGCCTGGCTGTTCATCGGCGACGCGCGCGCCCGGCTGGGCCGGCATCGCGAGGCGGTGGCCGCCCTGACGCAGGCGCTGCGTCTGCGGCCGAACGATGCCGACGCGCGTCTCTCCCTCGGCCGGGCCTATCTGGCCCTGGGCGATGGGGCCGCGGCGCTGCAGGAGTACTACAACCTGACGGTCATCGACACGGGGACGGCGGCCAGGCTGTGGCAGGAGATGCAGCGGCAGGGAGACCCGCCCCGGGAACGCTGAGTCACGGGACTGCGCCGGCACGGGACGGCGCTTGACAGGCGGAAACGGCCTCCCTATGCTGGTTCCACTGGCTCGTTCACGCGATGTCGCTGGAAGGATTTCCGTGAGGCTCGCCGGGACGCTCGCGCTCGCCGCCATCGTGACGCTCTGCGCGCCTCCGCGCGCGCGGGCGGCCGAGGGGGAGTACGGGCCGGTCGAGGTGCGCAAGAGCGAAGCGGGCCTCATGAAATCGGTGAACGAGTACGAGGAGATGTTCGTGCGGCGCGGCTACCGCTACACGTCTCCCGAGCTGGAGGATCTGGTGGCGCGCATCGGCGCGAAGCTGGCGCCGCCGCCGACCGATCCGTACATCCGCTACCGCTTCCACATCGTGCGCGACCCGGAGCTGAACGCCTTCGCGCTCCCCGACGGACAGGTCTACGTGAACACCGGCATCCTGGCGGCCTTCGAGAACGAGGCGCAGCTCGCCGCGGTCCTGGCGCACGAGGTGCACCACACGGCGGGGCACCACACGATCCTCACCTACCGTTCGGTCCGCAGCAAGATCATCGCCGACATGGTGCTGGGCCCGTTCACCCTCGGCCTCAGCGACATCTTCCTGGTGCTGAGCGTCTACGGCTACAGCCGCGATCTCGAGGAGGAGGCCGACCGCCGGGGCGCGCCGAGGATGCTCGAGGCGGGATACGATCCGCGCCAGATGCCGCGGGTCTTCGAGATCATGCTGCAGGATCCCGAGGAGGAGATGCCGAAGCGGGCCACCGCCTGGAGCACGCACCCGCAGCTGCAGGCGCGGGTGGAATACACGCGCCGGATCGCGCAGGATCTGCTGAAGAATCTCGACCCGTCGACGCTGCGGGTCGAGGCGTCCGGCTACCGCCAGCTGGCGCGGCGTGTGTCGCTGCAGACGGTGGACGATCTGATCGCGGCCGACTACCCGCGCTCGGCGGTGGCGCTGGCGCGCCGCCTCACGGCCGAGTCCCCGACCGACGGGGCCTGCGCGGTCGCTCTGGGCGACGCGACCCGGGCGCTGGGGGCGCGCTCCGACCCGTCCGGCGAGAGCGCGGCGAGCAACGACGTGAAGAAGCAGCACGAGAGAGATCGGCGGGTCATGACGCGGAGCGAGCGGGAGACGGAGCGCGAGACGACGCCGGAAGGGAAGGAGAATCTGCGCCGCAACCTCGACGCCGCCCGGCAGATCTATCGGCGCGCCCTCGAGCTCGGTCTGGACATCCCCGAGGCGCACCGCGGCCTGGGCTACGCCCTGATGGGTCTGGACGACGCGCAGGGCGCCGGGCGCGAGTTCGTAATCTATCTGAAGACCAGCCCGGACGCGCTCGACAAGCCGATCATCCTGAAGCATCTGAAGGCGCTCACAGAGACCATCAAGAAAGGGCCGGCCTCCGATGCGAAGCAGAGCACGCCGTAGAGTCCGGCGCGTCGCGATCGTCCTCCTGGCGGTCTCGCTGGCGCCCGGAGCCGCCGTGGCCCGGCCGTTCATGACCCCCGAGTTCATGACCAGGGTGTCGCGGCCGATGCGCGTGGCGGTCCTGCCGGCTCAGGCCTTCATCACGAAGCGTCAGGCGGTCATGACCTCCGACCTGATCAAAGAGGCCGACGCCCTCGAGGACGCGGCCGTCCGGTCGATCGAAGCGCTCCTGAAGGAGAAGCAGTACGAAGTGCGTGTCGTCACGCCCAAGGACTTCGAGGAGCTGCCGGGCCTCAAGGACCTGGTCACCGCGGTCAACAACCGCTACGACGAAGAGTGGTCGAAGATTCTCAACCATCGCCGCGAAGTCCGCCAGAAGAGATTCGCCGTCGGCGATCAGGCCGTCCAGCTCTGCTCCCTGCTCAAGGTGGACGGCCTGGTGGTGACGCGTATCGCGGCGAACGTGCCGACCGGCGGGAGGCGCGCGCTCACTCTGATCCTGAGCCTCGGACAGGCCTACGAGGAGGCGATGGCCAGCAGCGCGCTGGGCGTCCTGGCCGGCGGCGGCGGTCGCGTCGAGGCCTACTTCGACGCGGTCACGCACGCCGGCCTCGGCGCTCTTCTGAAGAAGCCCGACAAGGTCATGGCGCGGCTGTTCGAAAAGACGCTGGACCGCTACCCGGCCGCCGCGCAGGTCCTCGAGACCGACAAGGAGGTCGAGGCCGCCGACGCGGCCGACGCCTCGGATGATGCGGCGATCAGCGACTTCGAAGAGGCGTTGAAGGAAAAGGGCGCCGCGCCCGCAGCCACCCCGACGCCGGCGGCCTCGCCGACCCCCGCGCCGCAGCCGACGCCCGCGTCCCCGACCCCGGGTGGATCCCGATGACCGCGACCTGTGACGCCGTCGTCATCGGCGGCGGGCACAACGGGCTGGTGACCGCCGCTTACCTGGCGGCCGGCGGGCTGAAGGTGGTCGTCCTCGAGCGGCGGCCGTACGTCGGCGGCGCCTCGGTCACCGAGGAGCCGTGGCCGGGCTACAAGGTCTCGACGGCGGCGTACGTCATCAGCCTGCTGCGGCCGGAGGTGGCGCGCGAGCTGGACCTGAAGCGTCACGGCCTGGTCGTCTATCCCCAGGACCCGCCCTACTTCCAGCCGTACCCCGACGGGCGCACCCTGATGATCTGGAACGACTACGCGAAGACGCGCGCCGAGATCCGCAAGTTCTCGGCCCGCGACGCCGACCGCTACGAGGAGTACGAGCGCACGCTCAACCGGCTGGCGGAGTTCGTCGAGCCGCTCCTGGCGATGACCCCGCCGAACCCGGCGTCGTCGCGCCCGCGCGATCTGCTCGGCATGCTGCGCGCGGCGCGTCTGGCGCGCGCCCTGAAGCACGATCTGTTCAGCGAGATCGAGATCCTGACCGGCAGCGCCAAGGACTTCCTCGATTCCTGGTTCGAGTCGGAGGAGCTGAAGGCGCTCCTGTGCGGCCAGGCGGTCATCGGCACGTTCGCCGGGCCGCGCACGCCCGGCACCGCCTACGTCCTGTTCCACCACGTCATGGGGGAGGTGGACGGCCTGCGCGGCTGCTGGGGCGTGGTGCGCGGCGGCATGGGGCAGGTGTCGGAGTCGATCGCCCGGGCGGCGCGCGCGCGCGGCGTGACCATCCGGTGCGACGCGCCGGTCGAGAGGATCCTGGTGGACGAGGGGCGCGCGCGCGGCGTCGTCCTCGTGGGGGGCGAGGAGATCCGCTCGCGCGTCGTGGTGTCGAACGCCGACCCGAAGGTGACGTTCCTGAAACTCCTCGACGCCCGGGGCGATCTTCCCGAAGCGTTCGTGCGGGCGGTCGAGCGCTTTCGCGCCAGCGGCTCGTCGGTGAAGGTCAACTACGCGCTGGCCGAGCTGCCCGACTTCACCGCCCTGCCGGGGAAGACGCCGGGACCGCAGCACCGCGGCACCATCGACATCTGCCCGACGCTCGACTACATGGAGCGGGCCTACGACGAGGCGAAGTACGGGCGCTGGTCGTCCGAGCCGTTCCTCGAGGCGGTGATCCCGACGGTGTACGACGATTCGATCGCGCCGCCCGGGAAGCACATCATGTCGGTGTTCTGCCAGTTCGGCCCGTACGAATTGAAGGAGGGAACCTGGGACACCGAGAAGGAGAAATTCGGCGACCGGGTGACAGAGATCTTCACGCGCTACGCCCCGAACTTCCGCGCCTCCC